>PBQQ01000070.1 GCA_002725095.1 Gammaproteobacteria bacterium | reverse complement strand
CATCCAATAGCGCTTCACTGTCGGCCAGCTCCAAATCAGAGACGTAAGCCCATTCGCGGCGCCCTAAATACAGAGCGATGTTGCCGGTTTCTGGATGCTTATGCAGCATTGAGTGGATGCTCCCTGGAGCGTCTCTTGGGTCGTCGAATGCTTCAAATCCGGGGCGCAAGGAGCCGATGCTGGTGTGCGCNGCNTCGTGNTTNATNTTCAGNCCGTCNATGCGNTTAAGNAGNGAATCCGGTAGCGCCTTATACGCTGCGTTTTGATCGGCAAAATAGGTGTCTCCGCCGGCTTCGGGTATTTCGACGCCCAGTAGTACACTGGCCGGTGGCGGAGCGTCGACATACGTCATGTCTGCATGCCAAGAGGCCTCAGCGTTACCCAAGCCGCCGATCGGTTTGCCATTTACGCGGATATTAGACAGCGTGGTCACGTAAATGTTGTCGATCTTCGCGCGATCCTCTGCCGACATTCGGCCCAAAGGCATTTCTTCCAATGGGCCAAACCGCGCGCTGAACTGCTGCAGTTCGGCGTCGTTTAGCGCTTGATTGCGAAAGCGCAGAACGCCGAAGNNCAGCCAAGCCTGATAAATGTCCTCAAAGTCNTGGTCCGTGAGNGCNCGTAAATCGACGTCGCTGATGTCGGCGACAAACTGTGCGTTAGCAATTGGTGTTATGTTCATCANNTAATTATTCCAACAGAATCAATTNGATAAATGAGTGGTGTTGCGTAATTCGAGCGCGCNGCGAGGCATTAGGATGCGTGCAAAACTATCCGAACCAAGCTGGGCGGTCAGTTTTTCAGACAGCTGTGCGAGCGCTTCGCCAAGATCTGTTTGGCACCAGAATACTTCTTGTAGATGCTCTTGGTCGTGTTCGCCGGGTTGGGCGGTCATGGCTTCGAGGTAAAATGTTTTAGCGTCTTCCACCGCATGTTTAAACCACACTAAATCGTCCACGGGCAGCGAGTCGTTGTCTANGAATTCTCCCAGNCGGCTTGCGATGTCTTTAATTTTGGTNTTTGCGANGCCGACNAGAGTGCGGCCATGGCGTCGTCGTTTGCCGAGGTCATGCCAGGNTTGCAGGGTGTCTTGTTCGGTAACCAATCGTTGCGCCCAAGACGTGCCAACCGNCTCAGGTTGTATGAAAGTAACNGGGCAGGCGACCAGTTCATTGTCTGCAGGCGTGGGGGCATTTTCGGGAAACTCTTGCAGCACCGGGCCGCGCTGTGCGGACAGCAGCGCCAGTGCGGCGGCGATGACGCGATGTTGGAACGCAGGGTCGTTAGCTTTCCCCAAAGGGCGNCCCAACGCGAAGGGCACCCATAGCGACCTTGGTGGCTGCATGCTGGCCGCGTTTTCACGTACGAGGCTGATGCCTGTCGTCATTATGCCTTCGCGTTCTAAAAAGTAACTGATCGCACACACGGCGCGAGTACAGTTAGGTCAGACCGGTGTGAGGAATGCCGCATCTACACGGTCTTTTTTCAACATGCCGGCAAGTTTCGAAGCGTTTTGTTCGTACTGCTCGGGCAATAAGCCTGCGCCCATAAAACTNTAGTGCACGTCTGCCAGAGTACCTATCGATCCATCCGTAACCAATTCTTTGAAACGGTCTATGGGGTAGACCACATTGACATCCTCGGCGAAGCCGGAGCGATCAAAATTGACCGAGCTGTGAGACATAATTAGGTCNTTGGCATTTTCGTTGTTGGCAATGGGTCGGAATGTCGCGTCGGTAAAATTGAACGCTGGGTCATTGCGAAAATGTAAACCTGCAGTAGTAATAAGCGCGATGCGTAAATCGGCCATTGGTTTGTTNTGGTTTACCCACATTGNCGGGCCCAATGGCGGCATGTTCTTCGACAGCAAATGAGCCTGTTCGTATTTGGGCAGGTCTGTTAAGCGCACCACTTCNTTAAGGCCTCTTGTTGGNCGCGGGTTTGGTTGGNGANGCAGCCGCTGTGTTTTTGATGTTTAGTTCCACGGTCATGCGGCTAGAGCGTGGCGGCAGCGCTTGAAGCAGATTGGGTGAGCATCGCTCGGCATGGTGCAGCGCTGACCCCGATGATGTTCAAAGGCAGACAATCGAGTTCGTAAAGTCCGCTGGGGATTTGCTCGGACAGCGTCAACGGCGCGAGCAGCAAGCATTGAGGGCTCGTTTCAAACAGGCGCTTAACTGCATCATACGGCTGCTGCTGATTGTCGATAATAGGTGTATCGACACCTAAAATGTGCAGGCCCAGCCCGGCAATATGATCTGTTAGTTGGGCTTCAAACCAGGGTGCTTTCGGCAAATAGTCGGCATGGTTGTGCTCACTGCCCCAGCCGCTCGCGACGATCACATTGCTGGGCATGTCGTTTGTTTGCAGGCCTGCGCTTAGGGCCGCAAGGAAGGCGCTGAGAGTGATGCACGCCCGGGCATCTGGCTGCACGCGGATAACGACAGTACGCTGTCGGCAAAAGGCGCTTGGTGGCAGGTCGCTCAAATTGTGCTGGCCGCACAACTTGTGTCCAGCGGTCTCGATGTAGGTGCCGGTATGCGAGCAGAGATCGAAACGGTACACCGTGTCCGTGGCGCCGTCATTGGTGTCGCTGAGCGCCGTGATTTTATTGCCCCAGCCCGATTGATAGCACCACATGTCGTTATCCACAGGCAGGGTGATGTCGTAACTCGACATGGCTTTGGGTCAGAGCACTGCGCGCATAAATCGCACGTTCATTTGTAGATAAGCGTCCGCGTTCGGATGTTTATCCCAGATGTTCCGCCATTCCGGGTGCGACATTATGCTGCCGAATTGTTCGTCTCGAGACGCCTTGCTTGGCCAGCGGATGATCCAGCACACATTTGGCTGTCCGTTGACCGGTGTGGCTGGGTTGCTGCCACTTAACTCAGCTTCGAAGCCACATTCCATCCAAAAGTCGACGAGGTCCAAGTTTGCACGCAGCCACGGCACGGCGAGTTCCATTGCCCATTGGCGATAAGCGTCCAACCAATCTGCTGCAATGGTGTAATCGCGAATCTCGACGATGTCTTGGCTCATGTGGTGGTCCTTAACGATTCTAAAAGCACGGCTATAGGGACTTTGCGAAGCCGAAAAGGGAGCGCGCGCTGTCTTGGTAGATATCNGGCACGACGTCCGGCATAGATACGTCGGCTGCATGACTGGTGCCNAGGATCACCCGGCCTACGGCGGATACGTCGGCTGCTTGCAGCTTACGCAGGAATGNAATGCCCTCATCTCTAAGGGGATCCAGTTCGTTCATGGATACCACGTGGGGGGGCATTCCTCTGAGGTCTTCGATGCTGGCTTGCATNGGCCAAGCGAGCGGGTTTTCGGTGTGTTGCAGGTCGGGATCATAGACCTGCATGAGGATCTGCATCGCGCTGCTGCCCAATAAGTATCCGTCATTTTCCTTAAGTGATGGCAGGTTTGCGGGTTGTTCGCGATAGGCTCCGGAAATATAGGGGCAGCAGGCATAGACGCCATTGATCTGCTGTCCCCAATCCTCTTTTTTAGCTTTGAGCGTCGTTGCGATTGCTAAATTGCCGCCACCAGACTCGCCAGAGATGGTGATGGTCGAAATGTTGAGATCCGCACGATTGGCGTGGGTCCACTGCACCGCGCTTGCGCAATCGTTCAGACCAGCAGGAAAAGGATGATTACCGAGCTTACCGCCGCCATTACGGAACTCTACCCCGACCACGACCATACCTAAGGCAGCTAGAGTGTTGCGCCAGCGCACGAACACTGGATCCGCAGCGGTCATTAAGACCATACCGCCGCCGTGGGTGTGCACAACGCAGGGCAGTGCGCCGTCGCGGTCGGTAGGTTGATGGATAAAGAGGGTTATGTCGTTATCGTCNACGCCCTTGATTACGGTTTCACTGCTGGTAACAGTCGGAAAGTCAGGCATGGCCTGCCAATCCAGCGGATGAGCGAGTGCGGCCGCCTGTTCAAAGGCTGCGCAATACTGCAGCGCTTCAGCGTAGCCGGTGTCAGTATCTATTTGCTCAACGCCCGGTGCGAGATCCCCCAACAGCGCCATAGCCTTTGCGATGCGCGGGTCTGTTCTTGGGTCGGTGATCAATGTTGCTTCGGGATCGCCTAATTTTCCGGGTAGCTTGGCAGTCATTTTCTTATCCTTGTTAGTTCTTAAGTTATACCGTCTAAACGATGCGCGATTGGCCGTCACCCCAATATTTGTCGCGCAGCAGACGCTTGTACAGTTTTCCTGTGGGCAGCCGCGGCATCTCCGCGACGTAGTCCACCGAGCGTGGNATTTTTTGCCGAGACAGGTGCTCGCTCAGGTAAACCAGCAGTTCCTCTGTAAGCGCCTCGTCTTCGTTAACGCCTGCTGCCGTTTGCACGACGGCTTTGACCTCTTCGCCAAGGTCGGTGTTGGGAACGCCGAATACAGCAGCGTCTTCAACCTTAGGATGCGAGATCAGCAGATCCTCGCACTCTTGGGGGTAAATGTTGACGCCGCCGGAAATGATCATGAAGGTTTTGCGATCGGTCAGATATAAGAACCCGTCGGTGTCGACGTAACCCACATCCCCGACGGTGGTCATGNTNCCGTCGGCCGATGTCGACTCGGCGGTTTTTTCTGGGTCGTTGTGGTAGCTGAATTCGGTTGCGGTTTGAAACCATAAGGTGCCGGGTTCGCCCATAGGCACCGGTTGCATATCGTCATCCAGCACCGCTAATTCGCCGAGCACGACTTTCCCGACAGTGCCTTTATGCGCCAGCCATTCCTCGGTGTTGCAGGCAGCGAATCCGAGTCCCTCGGTGGCGCCATAGTATTCATGGATTATTGGGCCCCACCAGTCGATCATTTGTTCTTTAACCATGACTGGGCAGGGTGCCGCTGCGTGGACCGCTATGCGTAGTGACGACAGATTGTATTTGTTGCGATCTTCTTCGGGCAGTTTCAGCATGCGGCTGAACATGGTCGGGACAAGTTGCGAATGCGAAACTTGGTAGCGTTCGACTAAGGCCAGATACTCCAAAGCATCAAAGCGTTCCATGATGATGACGGTGCCGCCTATACGTAGCGCTAAATTGACGGCGGCTTGGGGTGCCGAGTGATACAACGGTGCCGGAGACAGATACACCATATCCTCTTGGTAACCCCAGAGTTGCCCGAGAAATTGAAAGATCGGCAAAGGCTCTGCGGGAGGCTGCATAGGTAGGGGTCGAATGATGCCCTTGGGTCGTCCGGTGGTGCCCGAGGAATACAGCATGGATGTACCCAATTGCTCGTCAGCGATCGGACCGTCTGGGTGCTCGGCGCAGGCGGCCGCGAAGTCGCGACAGTCGTCCGACAGGGTCGTTGGATCACCGTCGACTATCAGAATTCGCCTCAACTGTGGGCACTGTGCAGCCGCAGCCAGAGCANTTTCNTGTTTTGCNCNGCTGGTGATNAGGATCTGCGATTCCGAATTCTGAATAATGTAGGCAACTTCGTCAGCTGTCAGATACGAGTTAATGCAGGTGTAATACAGCCCCGCGCGCTCACCCGCAGCGCAGGATTCTAGATAGCGTTCGTTATTCTCCATAAACACCGAGTAGTGGTCGGCGTTTGCTAAACCCTCGGCACGCAGTAGATGCGCGAGTCGATTGCTGCGTGCTTCGAATTCCGCATAGCTGACCTCGAGCCCACTGTTGGCCATAATAAATGCCGCGCGATCTGGATGTGTTGTGGCGTAGTTTCCTGGATACATAAACGCTCCTCCCTCAAATCCCTAGGTTATGTAGATTAACACGCTGGCTTAAGCGCCATCGCTTAGCCAAAACTTAATGTGCGCACGCACCCTCAGTGTCTCCAGCGAGATCGCTAGAATCCAGCGGACTTTACGCTATTNCCGGTTTTCTCTCGATCCGCGCGGCGGTGNCGTGGTTTCAAGAATAACCTATGGGGACGCAGGTTCTAGTATTCCGTGCCNAAGCGGTGCAGGCGCTNTCACGGCGNAGACTTGGTGAAAACAGGCGCTGCAAAAACAACTGATTTAGGTAAAGTGGCGGCAACTTTCAGATCACAGGTGCCGAGTGACAACAGACGAAACGCAAACCCAAAACGCTGTGAATAAAAAAGGTGGGACACTCGGGCGAGTGATCTTCGCCGCGATTACCGTGCTGTGTTTCGGTTATCTATATTTTCGTCTGAATGGTGCAGCGATGCGCGAGGGCCTGACCCTAGCGGCCTACATGACTGAGGTTTTTGCCAATGTAGAGTGGGGCGCGTGGATGCTGATTATGGTGGGTTATTCGCTGTTCTATTTTGGCATTGATACTTTGGTGGTAAGCCGCGCGCTGAACTGGTTTATCACCGACATTCGCTATCGTGACATTTTGCCGGTGCGCGCCAGCGCCTACATCGTTTCACTTTTCAACGAACAAGTTGGCAAAGGCGGTATGGCTTGGTACCTGCACCGACGNCATCAAGTCCCGGGTTGGGAAGTTGGTTCGGTCATGTTGTTTATTATGTTCTGCGAAGTTTTCTATTTGCTGGTCTGGGCCAGTGTGGGTTATGCCTTCAGTGGCGATGATCTACCCGCCGCGTTTGCGTTGGTTCCGTGGTTGGGCGCAGGTGGTGCGATCGTTCTGGCGCTGTGGATTGCGTTTTTTCGTGGCAAGTTGTTGCCGAATAATACGCTTCGCGACAAGCCGCTCTTTCACGCGTTCAAAGCCGCGCGGCCCTGGCATTATTTTGCCTTCTTTCTGCTTCGATCACCGGCCTTGCTGGCCGCGGTTGTGGTCTATGCGACCGCGCTTAATTTGTTCGGCGTCGAGGCCAGTGTGCTTGGCTTGTTGCCGTTCTTGCCGGTAATTTTTTTCGCGGCCGCTGTGCCAACACCTATGCGCGCAGCAGCCATTACTTTTTGGGTGGTTTTGTTTCCTGAGAACGAAGGCCAGATGGCTGCGTTCGGGTTCGTGCAGCATAACTTCTTTATTTTATTCAACGCCGCAATTGGGCTGTTGTTCTGGCGACGCGCGCAGCGCGACTTGTTCGGCAGTTAAACTGCTGTTTTTAGGTAGTTTCAGGGCCGCCTAACTGCGGCGCAGTTGTTCGGCAGCAACTCAGTATTCGCAATCTAGGGGTAGAGTAATGAAGTCTATATTCGTGAAGGTCTTGGCCTTATGCCTATTTTGGTTGAGTGGTAGTGGGGCGCTTGGCCGTGTTTCGGCGCAAACTGACTCGGTCGTTATGCCTGAGGATTATCCCGAAAAAATACTTTTTCTAGGTAATAGTTTTACTTACTACAATGATGGCTTGCACAAGCATTATGGTAATTTGCTGCGCGCCGCGGATTTGCATCGTGCCGATCGCAACAAACTGCGCATGTTGACGTATTCTGGATCCGGTTTATGGGAGCACTCAGCAGCGTTGCATAGCGCGTTGATCAATGATCACTGGGACGCTGTTGTGATGCATGATTACAGTAATGGCCCTATCACTGAATGGGATAGATTTGTGTCTGCCTCTGATGCGCTCGGCGGTATTGCGCGGGCGCAGGGTACGGCCCCCATCCTGATGATGACCTG
>PBQQ01000069.1 GCA_002725095.1 Gammaproteobacteria bacterium | reverse complement strand
GGCCGATAAGCGAAAAAGCAACTGTTATGGATCAGCTTTTGCAGGAGGTATGGCCCGCGATCGAGAACGGCGCGATTAAACCCATTATTGAAGCTGAATATCCTATACAGCAGGCGGCAGAGGCGCATGCATTAATGGCGTCCAACAATACGGTGGGCAAAATTATTCTCACCGTGTAGTCGTTTGTTGCGGCTAAATTCCTACGGTTAAACTAGCAGTTTGCCGACCGACAGTCGGCTGCACATCCTGCGAGCTTTCGATTATGTATCGAGACCACCGTGTTCGTTCAGGCATCTAGAGCACTGTAGCCTTAGCCGTTAGCTCAATTCGGCCAGTTGTTGCATCTGCTCGGCCAAAGTGGCCAAAGTGCCCTGCAACTCTTGTGCGCGCTGCCGCTCTTTTTCGACCACTTCTGCCGGCGCTTTACTGACAAAGCTGTCGTTGCTGAGCTTGCCTATTATGCGTTCAAGGTCGGCTTCGCAACGTGCGACCTCTTTGGCCAGCCGAGTTCGTTCGGCATCCACGTCGATTAATCCGGCGAGGGGTACCATGACTCGCAAATCCCCTACCAACGCCAGCGCATTTGGCGGTGGCTCGTGGCCTCGTTCGAGCCATTCGATTGTGGTGACGTTAGCCAGTCGTTTTAGCATTTCGGCGGCGTTACCAGCCTGTGCATGATCTTGTTCATTGCCGTCTTGGAGCAGAACAGGGATACCTAGGCTGGGCTTTATCGAGGCCTCACCACGAATGCTGCGTAATGCCGTTATAAGCGATTTTAGCCACTCTATTTGCTGCTGAGCACCGTCGTCTCGGGTTAACTGTGTCTGTTCTGGATAGTTTTGCAGCATCACGCTGTCGCCGCCGATACCCAGCCGAGGTGCAACCTGCAGCCAAAGTGTTTCAGTAATGAACGGCATAATTGGATGGCTGATGCGGAGTAACAATTCCAGAACTTCAAGCAGCGTTCTGCGCGTCGCGGTTTTATGTTGGTCGCTTAGATCGTCGTTCCAAAGCACAGACTTGCTCAGTTCCAAGTACCAGTCGCAGTACTCGTGCCAGACAAATTCGTAGATTGCATTAGCACACAAGTCGAAGCGGTAGGTGTCCAGCGCTAAACGGCAGTCCTCAATGAGTTGGCTTGCTTTACTCAGAATCCAACGGTCGATGACGTTCGGTGATGGCTGGACGGGTTGGCTCAAGTTCTCATCGGCGGTGTTCATGAGGACGAATTTACTGGCGTTCCAGAGCTTGTTGCAGAAGTTTCGATAGCCATCTACTCGGCTGACGTCGAAGCGTACGTCGCGGCCCGTGGTGGCCAGTGCGCAAAAAGTAAAACGCAGAGCGTCGGTGCCGTAGGCGGCGACACCGTCGGGAAAGTCTTTACGGGTCATCGTTTCAATGCGCTTCGCCATCTTTGGTTGGGTCAGATTTTCTGTCCGTTTCTGCACCAGCGACTCGATATCGATGCCATCGATAAAATCTAGGGGATCTAGGCCGTTGCCCTTAGTCTTCGACATTTTCTGGCCTTCGCCATCGCGCACCAAACCATGGATGTAAACTGTTTGGAATGGAATTTTTTGGGTCAGACGCAGCGTCATCATGATCATGCGTGCAACCCAAAAGAAAATAATGTCATGACCGGTGATTAATGTGTTGCTTGGTAAGAACTCGGCCAGAGCTTCAGTGTCTTGTGGCCAGCCTTGAGTGGCAAAAGGCCAAAGAGAAGACGAAAACCATGTTTCTAAAACGTCTTGGTCCTGGCTTAGTTTCACCTCGCTTCCGAGTTGATATTTCTCGCGTGCGCTGGCTTCATCGGTGGCGACATAAATATTGTTATTGGTGTCATAGAAGGCGGGGATACGATGCCCCCACCATTGTTGGCGACTGATGCACCAATCCTGAAGATCGCGCATCCATGCAAAGTAGGTGTTTTCGTATTGTTTAGGTACGAAGGTGATATCGCCTTTCTCCACCGCATCAATCGCAGGCTTGGCGAGTGGTTCGATGTCCACAAACCATTGATCGGTGAGTAGCGGTTCGATAATTGCGCCGGATCGGTCGCCCCGGGGCACCATCAATTTGTGATCTTCGATGGCGCTGACCAGCCCCAGATTTTGCAGGTCAATAACGATTTGTTTACGCGCAGCCTCGCGACTGAGGCCGCGATAGGGCTCTGGTGCGTTGTCATTGATGTGCGCATCAGCGGTAAGAATATTGATTTCTTCAAGTGTGTGACGCTTGCCCATTGCGTTGTCGTTGAAGTCGTGGGCGGGTGTGATTTTTACACAGCCGGTGCCGAACGCCATATCCACATAGGTGTCGGCGACGATTGGGATTTTGCGTCCAACGAGGGGCAGCTCGACGAATTGGCCGACTAAACTTGCGTAGCGTTCATCTTCAGGATGCACAGCAACGGCGCTGTCACCAAGCATAGTCTCGGGCCGAGTGGTTGCGACCGTAATATAGGTGTCGCCGTTAGCGGCTGTCGCGCCGTCGGCAAGTGGGTAGTGGAAATGCCAGAGATGCCCCTGCTCCTCTGTGTTTTCGACTTCCAGATCGGAGATTGCGGTGCCGAGTTCTGGATCCCAGTTAACTAATCGCTGACCGCGATAGATGAGGCCATCGTCGTAAAGTTGAATAAATGCCGCTTGCACAGCATCGGCGTAGCCGTCATCCATGGTAAAGCGATCACGAGACCAGTCGAGACTCGAGCCCATACGTCGTATTTGGCGCGAGATCGTGTCACCAGATTCGTTTTTCCAGTTCCATACCCGTTCTATAAACTTGTCTCTTCCCAACTCGTGGCGTGTTTTGCCTTGTGTCGCAAGCTGGCGCTCAACTAGCATTTGGGTTGCGATGCCGGCATGGTCGGTGCCCATTTGCCAGAGCGCACGACGGCCGTTCATGCGTTGATAGCGAATCAGCGCGTCCATCAGCGTCTGATTGAAGGCGTGGCCCATGTGCAGTGTGCCCGTCACATTCGGCGGTGGAATGAGGATGCAATAGGGGTCGCCATTACCAGTGGGTTTAAAGAAGTCGGACGTCTCCCAATGAGCATAAAGCTCGCGCTCTATTTGATCCGGATTGAAGCTGTTTTCCATAGTTGCTCTGACAGTTCTTTTTGACTCTGACGNGNTAACGCGCTTAAGGNTAAGACAGGGAGTTAGTGTTCCCAGTCGTTGAGTTCGTGGTGGTGTAGGGGGAANCCGCGATCTCGATAGTATTTGTAGCGATCNCGCCCTTGCTCACGGCTATCGCCCACTACAATCTCAGCAACGCGATCAAANCGGCCGAAAAAANTCGGGATGTCTGTNGCTAGATTAATCAGTAGACCGGCCTGAAACAGCGGCTGGNTAAAACCCACATGGATCGGGCTGGTGCTGGTTTGATCGTCTGTGTCGATAACCTGATGGGGNAAAAACCTATGTTGNGGGTAGTCCCACATGAGCGCNTCGACAGCGCTTGCTGCTGGTGCATCTTGTACGTGCACGTGCACNTCCAACTGNTTTTGCAGCGCCTTTAAACTCAGGCGACAAGCGAAGCGCATGGCCGCCTCAGCGCCCATGTCGGGCAGGATATAAAAGTCCACGCGCGTCACTTTTTCGGACTCTGCCTNCGCTGCTTAGGCTTGATTTTGCAAGTAATTGAACAGCATAGGCACCGGACGGCCGCTGGCGCCTTTGCGAGCNCCGCCNTGAAATGCGCTGCCCGCGACGTCCAGATGCGCCCAACTGACATCTTTGACAAAACGCGACAAGAAGCATGCTGCGGTGACACTGCCCGCTTCACGACCACCAACGTTCGCCATGTCTGCAAAATTCGAATTTAGGGCTGTTTGGTATTCGTCCCAAAGTGGCATGCGCCAGCTGCGGTCATTGCTGTGTTCACCTGCGTTCAGCAGGGCNTCGGCGAGGTCGTCGTTATTCGAGTACAGGGCGCTGGCNTGCGAGCCAAGCGCGACGATGCAGGCCCCTGTCAGGGTTGCCACATCGACGATGGCCTTGGGTTTAAAGGTCTGTGCATGGGTTAGCGCGTCGCACAACACCAAGCGTCCTTCTGCGTCGGTATTAAGTATCTCAACCGTTTGGCCGGACCGACTCTTAACAATATCGCCGGGCCGAGTGGCGCGCCCGCTCGGCATGTTTTCTGCTGCGGCAACAATGGTCAGTAAATTAATGGGCAGTCCCGCTTCAATAACCGCCTTAGTGGCGCCCAAGACGGTGGCGGCACCGCACATATCGAATTTCATTTCGTCCATGCCGGGCGGTGGTTTTAGAGAAATTCCGCCAGTATCGAAGGTGATGCCTTTGCCAACCAAAGCGATGGGTGCGTCGCTCTTTTTGCCACCCGAGTATTGAATGATGATCATGCGTCCTGGTTGGTCGCTGCCTTTTGAGACGGCCATGAATGCACCCATGCCAAGTTCGGTCATCTTCTTTTCGTCTAATTGCGACACTTTNACCTTTGCTGCGCGNCCAAGCCTNCGGGCCTGNGCTAACAANTAATTTGGGTGGCACACATTGGGNGGCTCATTACCGAGATCTTTCGCNAGTTGCATCCCTGCGTCNAGNGCATTGCCCATTTTAACCGCCGAGCGAACCGCNGTGCTGTCGGCGGCGCTTGNATGAATTTTGATGCGTGTGAGTTGGTGNAGCGGCTTGGGTTTTGATTTGTGATGACGGAACTGATAACCCGCGTGGCTACAGGCTTGCATCAAGGTGCTGGCTTTCCACGCTGTGCTTTTGCCTTTAACTTTGGTGTCAACTAAAGCGATAACGGCCTGCCCAATAGGCATTTTTATGGCGTCTTGTGCGGCCAAGTCGGCTACTTTGGTGAAGATTGCCGCGCTCGGGTTGTCTAGACCACCCAATACCAACATTCGCGCCACTGCGCCGTCTAAATGCACNCACTGACTTTTGCCCGGGCGGTCATCGAAATCTTTAGTACTGCGACTAAATTGTTGCTGTTCGCCCAGGGCGCGCGCAATGCGTTTTGCGGTCTTTAAACCGGTGATTAGACAGGGTGTTCTTAATTGTTGGAGGTTGCCGGTAGCGGTGGAGTATTTCATTGATTAATAAAGCCTATGTAGACGGCGCAATATAGCGCTAAAGGCCAGCAGTTTAGTCGATTTTCTANGGCGCAACAGCCCCTAGGACTCGTTGTGTCGCGGGTTAGCTTATCGCGGAATATGTAAGACATAGGTGTTACTGGCAAGGTCATGCCAAGTCTGCCGTGTCTTACCCACATAGAGCCAAAGGTAACCCACACCAAAGCAGCCTAAAGAGAGACAAGCCGTCAGTAGCCGCAGTGCAATTTGCTGCCAAGACGCNGGCCTGCCAGAAGCATCGACCANGCGGATGTGCCATGCGCGCATACCTAGGGTCTCGCCGTGGCGACGCCAGCAATAGGCGTAGAACGCAAAGGTTTCGAGCGTCAGCACAGCGGTCAGTAATGGGCCGGAAACAGCAGCACCGTTAATTGGAAACCAGACTAGACCTGTGACGATCCATATCGCGAGCAGTAACAATCCGTCGTAGAGCATAGCCGCGAGCCGTCTAACCAATCCGGAAGGTTCGTGCGCTTTGGTATTTGACATGATCCAGTGAGGTGCTCAGGTCGCCAACTAAAAGTGCGCGACATGGTCGGCNAGNCTGACNTTACGNCCGCANAATTCTTCCTGTGTCATGNTNTTTAAGACATCGANGTCGTGACAGACGCCCCAAGCGCGTCGCTCGTCCGGCAGNCGTGTGGCGACGAACGCTTTTTCCATGCCNGTGGGTCCGTANACGACCGAATAGCCCTCAACCACGCCGTCGCCGCTGTGATTAATTGCAACNTCGCGTTTAAAGGTTTGATCGACTTCCTTTTGCAGATCTGCGTGTTGANACGGTTGGTTGGGTGGCTCGCTGGAGTAGACACCGAATGCGTGCTTGGTGATGTAGCCGCCATTAGCCGTGATCAAGCCCTTCTGGCCTTGNTTTTCGCGCAGCAGTTGGGCCATGCGAACGATCGAATGCATGACGTAATTGTTTAACGGGCCGCCCGCCCAGGTGAGTCCGCCGGTCACTGTTAGGGGCTTCGACACATCCAGATTGAGTTCTCTGCTGGCTACCTGCACCGCAACAGGAAAACAACTGTATACGTCTACCATATCCAGATTTTTGGCTTCAACACCTGCCATTTCCAAGCAGCGATTGCCGGCTAAACGAATCGCCGGAGAGGAATAAAAGTTATCGCGATTAGAAAGATAATAGTGGTCTTGAGCGTCGCTACCGGCCCATGGATAGATCCACTTATCCCTCGCGATACCTAACGCTTTTGCTTTTTCTTCAGAACACATAATTAGCGCTGCGGCTTGATCGACATTGTCGTTAGAGTTCATAAATTTTGGGTAGGGGAACGATACCGGCCTATTTATTTTTGAAGGGGTACGGATTTCCTCTGCCGACTTTGCCTCGCGAATCCAGGCGTTTGGGTTATCTGCGGCAACACGACTAAAGCTTGCCCACAACTCGGAAATTTTTTCTAAGTGCTCGTCAACACCGAGCCCAAGCTCGTTGCGTAGAGCGATCTCCATAATTGGGTAGACGGCGATCGGACGGCCTAATCGAACCGCGCGCTCGGCGTCGTGACGCATGTCTTTGTCTTCACCGATCCGGCGATCGGGCTCTCCTGGTATGTCGCGCCAATCAAGGTCGATTTTCGCTTTGGATGCTTTGGCGGTAGTGCTGCCGCATTCCGCTCCAGTTATTACTATGATGTCATGAGCGCCGTTTTGAATATCTAACGCGCTCTGGTTTACCGTGGTTTGCACAAAATTGCCGCCAAAGGGCGACATGACCGTTTCAGCCCCCGCACAGCCGATAGCCTCAGCCACTGCCTGGGCTGGATTCTGATAAGGCCAGATGCCTTTGATGACCCGCACGGAGTTGGCCTTGAGCAGTTCAGTAGCGCCAGCGTCGAGAGCGGCCTGCTTAACCGCCTCAATCATTAACTGAATCGGTTCGAGAGCGACAGCAGGATCGGCCTCGCGTTGCTCAAGGTGGTGAATGCCTACCAATACCGGAGTGGCTTTGCCCATAATTATCCTCAGCCCCAAAAGAATGATTCGAGCTGTCGATTGTACCTTAAGGCTGGGCGTCCTAGCAGTCGGCAACGTAGCATTGGTCGTCAAAATAGTTCGATATAGGTTGATTTCATTGGCTCAATGACGATCTATGTGTTACGATTCTACCCAGTCGGGATCGCAGCCCTTGGCCTCTACCAGCGGCCTGAGCTCCTAGACTAATCCGACTGCTCTTATTGGTTTAGGCGCCAGGACCTCGTTCTGAAGGGTATGGGCCGCCATCGCCAAATAGACAGACTCACGTAATCGCGTTAACTGACCAAGGTAAAATGAAACTCACATCCCCCCGCTCTTCGAGCAAATCCCTCAAAAAATTCGCTAAAACCAACAACACAGCGGCGCTAAAAACCTCCCTAATGTTCGCCACTCTTGCCCGTACAGCTGCTGCAGACAGCAATGTTAAACAGGTAGAGGTGGAAAAAGTGCAAGAAATCATGCGTCGCGTAGCCAGCACAGATTGTTCTGCCGCAGCGGTCAATGTCGCTGCAAAGTCGCATCTGTTCGAAAATATGCCCTTGCATGAATTTGTCAGTCGCGCCGCAAAATATTTGTCGCTAGACGACCGGCGCGAGGTGGCTCAGGCCATTGCCGAAGTGTGTAAAGCAGATGGACGCGTCAGCGAAATGGAAGCGCAATATTTTAACGGCATGGTTTCATCGTTGCGCTTGTCCGCTGCGGAATTGATGTTTGAAGCGGCCTAGCGTCCGATTCGCAGCGCCATAAACTTTTCGCTAAAGCCGCAACACGCCTTATCAACGGTGTGTCGCGGCCTCGTCAACGCGCGTGAGCCTTTCTTAGCGCACATGCTAAGCGGCCGTTTACTTCTGCAGGCAATGATTTTTGCGGCACGAATGCCGGCACGCTTACGAATGAAAATTAGGAAGCTTAGATACTACAGCCCGCCAGCGTATTGGATCCGTCACTACACAATGGATCCAAATGCATCGAAAACGTCCATGGCGGCGTGAAAACTGTGTCAAATTGATACAAAAACGTAACTTTTCATTTACAAATCTCTTTAACGCACCAGAATAGCGCCACCTGGCAGCATCGTTGCCTCGTAACGGTGCATCAGGCGGATTTATTTATTATCGGAGAAGAGAGTTGAAGACTATCCAACATGCA
>PBQQ01000068.1 GCA_002725095.1 Gammaproteobacteria bacterium | reverse complement strand
ATGGGGTTTCAGAGATACCCCTCATTCCCACTCAATAGTCGCGGGCGGCTTACTCGATACGTCATAAACAACTCTAGACACTGCAGCGATTTCATTAATGATGCGATTAGATACATGCTCGATGAACTCATAGGGCAAATGCGCCCAGCGCGCCGTCATAAAGTCTATGGTCTCGACCGCTCGCAGCGCGATAACGTGTTCGTAGCGTCTTGCGTCGCCGACTACCCCCACTGATTTAACTGGAAGATAGACCGCAAAGGCTTGAGACACCTGCCTATATAGGTCTGCATTACGTAGCTCTTCGATAAAAATTGCGTCTGCCTCGCGCAACACATCGGCATACTCTTTTTTGATTTCACCAAGTATGCGTACGCCCAGTCCCGGGCCTGGAAAGGGGTGCCGCATGATCAGCGATTCAGGCAACCCCAAGTGGAGGCCGACGTTGCGCACCTCATCTTTGAACAATTCTCTGAGTGGTTCGACCAATTCCATGGCCATGCGGTCCGGGAGCCCGCCTACGTTGTGGTGCGACTTTATGACATGGGCCTTACCGTACTTAGAGGCCGCCGATTCGATCACGTCCGGGTAGATCGTGCCCTGAGCCAACCACTTTACGCCTTCTAAGCGCTGCGCCTCGCGATCAAACACGTCGATAAAGGTAGCGCCGATGACTTTGCGCTTGGCTTCCGGATCATCCAAACCTTTCAGCTTGTCGAGGAACTCAGTTTCGGTGTCTATGGTGAGTATATCTAACGGCGGCATCTCTCCCGCATTAATGGCATTGTTGAAGGCGGCTTCAACTTCTCCCTTTTCATCTTTGCGCAGCAATCCATTGTCGACAAAGATACAAGTTAACTGCGAACCGATCGCTCGCGCCAATAGGGCGGCAACCACAGACGAATCTACGCCACCGGATAATCCAAGCACGACTTTGTCGTCGCCCACCTGCTCACGCACGCGCGCTATGGCGTCTTCTACAATATTCGCGGGCGTCCAACTGCCCTCGCAGCCACAGATCTCGCGGGCAAAGCAACTCAGCAATTCATAACCCGCTTTTGTATGGGTCACTTCGGGATGAAACTGCACGCCAAATAATTGCTTTTCGGCGCATTCCATCGCTGCAATGGGGGCGCTGCCGGAACTGGCTGTACAGACAAAGTCCGGCGGCAATTCGGTTACTTTATCGCCATGACTCATCCAGACATCATCGCCACCCGCAACGCTCAGCAAAGCGCCAATAAACGCACTCTGCGACTCGGCCTGAACTTGAGCGTATCCGAACTCACGTAAATCTGACGGACTGACGCGACCGCCAAACTGCTGCGCCATGGCCTGCATGCCATAACAAATACCCAACACCGGTACGTTAAGGTCAAAAATGCTTTGGTCTATGCGCGGCGTCGATTGCTCGGTTACCGACTCTGGACCTCCAGACAAAATCACGCCCATGGGCGCAAATTCGATAATCGCGTCGGCACTGACATCAAACGGATAGATCTCGCAATAGACACCACACTCACGAACGCGCCGAGCAATTAACTGCGTGTACTGGGAACCAAAATCAACGATTAATAGTCGTTGGGCGTGTATATCATTGCGATCTGGCATTGTATTTTTGTCCGCCTAAATCGGCAGCTTTTTCTCCATAACGACGGACGCAGCGGATCGCTTTAGCAGCGCGCCGCGCTAGCGTGGGCTGGGGTAATTCGGAGCTTCTTTAGTGATCGACACGTCATGCACATGCGACTCGGCCATACTGGCTGCACTGACCTGAACAAACTCTGGCACGGTTTTCATCGTCGCGATGTCGGCGCTGCCGGTGTACCCCATCGACGCTCTTAAACCACCCATCAATTGATGCACAATCGGGCTCACCGGACCGCGATAAGCCACTCGCCCTTCTACGCCCTCAGGCACCAACTTGCGTGAGTCGCCATCACTTTCCTGAAAGTAGCGGTCGCTGGATCCGTAGTTTTGCGCCATGGCACCCATCGAACCCATACCCCGGTAGGACTTATACGTGCGGCCCTGATACAACTCAACTTCGCCGGGGGCTTCGTCGGTACCCGCAAACAGGCTACCGATCATCACGGCACTGGCACCCGCGGCTATGGCCTTAGCGATATCGCCCGAATAACGAATACCACCATCGGCAATTATCGGAACACCCGCTTCAGCACCCACCTCCGCAGCGGCAGCCACTGCGGTGACTTGCGGCACACCAATGCCCGCAACGATCCGTGTGGTGCAAATCGAACCCGGACCTATGCCTACTTTGACGCTGTCGGCACCGGCGTCGATTAACGCACGAGCGCCATCCGCGGTCGCTACGTTGCCGCCCATAACATCTAGGTTAGGGTACTTCTGTTTGATCCAGCTGATCCGATCCAAAACCCCTTTTGTATGACCATGCGCGGTATCCACCACCACTAAATCAACGCCGGCTTCAACCAAGGCCGCCACTCTGTCGTCGGTATCCGCGCTGATGCCAACACTGGCGGCAACTCGCAGCTGACCCCGTTCGTCTTTGCACGCGGAGGGGAAGGCTTCAGCTTTGGCGATGTCTTTAACCGTCACCATGCCGGTGAGCTGGCCGTCACCACCAACCAACAACACCTTTTCAATGCGATGCTCGTGCAGCAAGCGCTGAATTTCGCTGAAATCGGTGCCTTCTTGAGCGGTCACCAAACGGTCTCGCGAGGTCATGATGTCTTTGACACGGACCTCTGTACGTTGTTCAAAGCGCACATCCCTACTGGTAATGATCCCCACCAATTTAGTGCCATCGACGACGGGCACACCGGAAATTCCGTGGTCGCGTGTCAGATTAAACAGCTCTTCCATCGACGCTAACGGGCCAATCGTCACCGGATCTCGGATAATGCCCGACTCAAACTTCTTAACTGCACGAACCTCTTTCGCCTGTTGTTCGAGCGCCATGTTTTTATGTACCACACCAATGCCGCCTTCCTGCGCGATCGCAATCGCTAGGCGAGCTTCGGTTACGGTGTCCATCGCCGACGACACCATGGGAATATTCAACGCAATGTTGCGCGACACTTGAGAATTCAAGGTCACTTCAGAAGGCAAAATTTGAGAGTAAGCCGGCAGGAGGAGAACGTCGTCGAAGGTGAGCGCGTCAGTGGCAATACGCAGCATTGAGAACCCCGCAAAAGTCAGATTCTAGCGACCTAACCAGAATAAGTAAACGTGGCTCGCAGCAACGCTGCCAAAATCATCGCACCGCGCCAGCAAATTTTCCAACAAGCGTTGGGTTTTACCCACGGTTGGCCCTAAACTCAGCAACGTTTTCGGTTTTAGAACTATGGAAAAACAAGCGCAAAGCCAACAACGCAGCGTGGTCACCGTCAGCCAGCTTAATCGCGACGCGCGGGTCACTATCGAGCAGCGATTCAATCAGGTCTGGGTCACCGGTGAATTGTCGAACTTCGCTCGACCACGTTCCGGCCATTGGTACTTCACGCTTAAGGACAACAATGCTCAGGTCCGCTGTGCGATGTTCGCGAATCGCAATCTTAGGGTGAGCATGCAGCCCAGCGATGGTCAACAAGTGCTGATTCGTGGGCGTGTGAGCTTGTACGAGAACCGCGGCGACTTCCAGATTATCGTTGACCAGATGGAGCCTGCCGGCGAAGGCGCGCTGCGACAAGCGTTTGACGCATTGAAACTCAAACTCGCCAGCGAGGGGCTATTTGCTACCGAGCACAAACAGCCGATCCCGCAGCGACCCGAGTCTGCGGTTATTGTGTCCTCCGCGTCCGGTGCGGCGCTTCAGGATGTGCTGGCCGTTTGGCGCAGACGCTATCCCCGCCTGCGCGTCACGCTCATCCCTACTGCAGTGCAAGGCGTTGAGGCGGAGGCGCAAATTTTGGCCGCTTTGGCCGCAGCTGAGCGACTACAGCCAGATGTCGTTTTGCTGACCCGCGGTGGTGGCTCGTTAGAGGATCTATGGTGTTTTAATTTGGAATCGGTGGCGCGGGCGATTTACGCGTTAGCTGTGCCAACCGTAGCGGCCATCGGTCATGAAATCGATGTCACCATCGCCGACTTTGTCGCCGATTTACGCGCGCCCACCCCGTCTGCCGCGGCAGAATTAATGGTGCCCGACGCAGAGGACCTTGCAGACCAAGTCGACGCACGCTACCGGCAAATGCGCAATTTAATGCGCGGCCAGCTACGTCACCGGGCGCTACTGTTGCACAACACCGCACTGCAACTGGTAAGCCCACAAACCCATATTCAGCAAAATTGGCAACGCCTCGACGATACACGCCGGCGTTTAGGTGCAGCGACGCATAACTCGCTCAACAATCGCAATACACAACTGGACAAGGTTGAGAGCAGACTGCGGCTACTCGGGCCGGGGCCGCGGATGCAGCTTGCGCATCAACAACTCGCCACCGTCCACCAACAGTTGCACATACGCTGGCAGCAAACGCTTAACCAGTATCAGACACGTCTTGCCAATCTAGTGCGCATGCTAGAAGGCGTCAGCCCCCTACCCACGCTCGCGCGGGGCTATGCAATCGTGCGTAACGCTGAAGGCCAAGTGATTGAATCTGCAGACGCTCTGACAGCGGGCGAACGGATAAGCGCCCAATTAGCCGAGGGCGCGGTTACAGCAACGGTAGACAACATTGACCCAAGCGCCTCTTTACAACCAGGAAGCTGAGTACCCAATGAATCACCTCATCGCTGACCGTGTCTGGATCCGTTTCGGCGCTGCAACCGTTTTAGCAGCCGCCTTGGTTCTTACACACATCGCACAGGCCGCCAATAACACCGCTGTTCCCGGCGGCGTCTACGCTTGGTCTGTGCCTGAAAATGCCCAAAACATTCGCTTCGAAGATCGCCCCGTGCTCGTAGCCAACAGCACCGCGCTGATCGGTATTCCTATAAAACGGCCCCTTGGCACCGCAACTCTCACGTTCCTGCAACAGGGGCAGTTGCGCACCCACTCGTTTGAAATCGTCGATAAACGGTACACCGAACAACGCATTACATTGAAAAACCAAGAAATGGTCACTCCTAACCCAGCACAACTGGCGCGCATTCGCGAAGAAAGCACCCGACAACGGGCTATTTACGCTCGAGTATCAGCACCCGTGGATCTAAACGCAGGGTTCACGCTGCCGCTTACCGGCAGAACCACGAGCTTATTCGGGCATCGCCGGTTCTTTAACGACCAACCGCGCAGCCCGCACAGCGGTTTGGATATCGCAGCCCCGACAGGCACGCCTGTAACTGCGCCAGGTCCGGCTACCGTCGCCTTAGTCGACGACCTCTACTACAACGGTAAAACGGTGTTTTTGGACCACGGGCAAGGATTAATCACTATGTATTGCCATTTAAGCGCACAAACGGTCACGACCGGTGAGCGCGTCGAACAAAATCAGCAAATAGGCTTGGTCGGTGCCACAGGCCGAGTAACAGGACCTCACCTACATTGGTCCGTGAGCTTAAACGGTTACCGTATCGACCCGATATCCTTTCGTTCAGCACTCGCCGAAGCTGTAGGGCTAGAACCCGACTCACTCGGTCGTTAGCGCTTCGACTTACGGTGTTTGATCACGCGCTTGCGCCGATCTAACTGACGCTGCGTAAGCTGATTTTTGCGCCCGGCAAACGGGTTATCCGAGTCGCGCAATTCGATCTTTACTGGATTGCCCAGCAAGTCCAGCGCCTCACGAAAGCCATTTTCTAAAAATCGGCGATAGCTGGCTGGCAGCGCGCTGAGCTGATTGCCGTGAACCACTATTTTCGGCGGATGTGCGCCGCCGCGTGTGGCCACCTTGAGCTTTATCGGCCGTCCACGCACCGCGGGGGCAGGATGCGACACAACAAGATTACGCAGCAACCGTGTAAGCAGCGAGGTCGACACCGCGAAAGCGCCAATGTCGTGAATCTTTTGCACCTGATCGAGTAAATGCCCAACGCCCGTGCCATGCAACGCCGAAATCATCTGTAACGGCACCCATGGGATAAACGACAATCTGCGATCCAGCGTTTTTTTAACTGCCTGCCTATGGTCGGCGTCCAAACCGTCCCACTTATTGATCGCGACCACCATGCCGGCACCCGCCTCCAGAGCGTAATTGAGTACGTGCAAATCTTGCTCAACCACCCCTTCCTGAGCATCCAGCACCAGTATTACCACATGCGCTCGCTCCATGGCCTGCAGCGCTTTGACCACCGAAAACTTTTCGGTGATTTCTGAGACTCGGCCTTTACGGCGAACGCCTGCGGTGTCGATAAGTACAAAGTCCACCCCATCTTTGGCAAACGGTATGTCTATCGCGTCTTTGGTGGTGCCGGGCATATCAAATACCACCTGGCGCTCTTCGCCCAACAAACGATTAACCAACGTTGATTTACCGACGTTCGGCCGCCCCACCACAGCTACACGAATGCCGTTTGCAAGGACGTCATCAGCGGCCTCGCCAATACCCTCCGCGCTCTGGCTTAGATCCTGAATGCGGTTCAGTAGCTGCTCGCGCAGGTGTTTCAGGCCACGGCTGTGACTCGCGGAGATCTGCAAAAACTGATCGAACCCAAAGCGGCCAAATTCTGCAGTCACTTCATGCTCAGGCAATCCATCTATTTTATTGATGACGGGTATGAATGAGACATTAGACTTACGCAAATAATCTACGACATCTTCATCGGCCGCGGTAACGCCATCCCGGCCATCGAACATCAGCAGTACGATGTCCGCCTCGTTAACGGCCAAACGGGTTTGTTGGGTAAGGGCATCGGCCAGCACGTCGTCGCCAAACAAGCCACCGGTATCGATCAAAGTCGCAGCGCCACCCTCGAATTCCATACGGCCGTATCGGCGATCCCGGGTCAGCCCCGGCACATCAGCCACCAACGCATCACGACTGCGAGTCAGCTTGTTAAAAAGTGTCGACTTACCAACATTGGGCCGGCCGACCAAAGCAATGCTCGGCAGCATGATTTAATTCAGCGCGACCTTAAGTGCGGTCAGCGTTCCGGAGTTGGTCAGCGTATACACCATGTCGTCCGCGATGATCGGTTGCGTGCGCAAGCCTTTACCGCCCAACTTACGACGACCCACTAAGCGACCGTCGCGCTGGGCTAACACATGCAAGTAACCCTCCTCGTCGCCCGTTACTAAGTAGTTAGAAAACGCGAGCGGCGCCGTCAGTTTACGTCGTGCAAATGCGCTTTGTTGCCAATTGATTTCACCGCTGTCCTTATCCAAGGCGCTGACCGTGTCATCCTCATCAATCACATAAACCTGACCATAACCCTGCGCCATGTCCAAAAACCCAGACAACTCCTGTTCCCACATAGGACGGCCCTCGCGACGGCTGATTGCTGCGACTCGTCCTTGGTAAGCCAGCGCATACATTGATGTGCCATCCAGTTCGACACGCGCATCCACATCAACGATGCGATCCAGTTCCGAACGTCCTTCCGGTAACATGACCCGCTGCTCCCAAATAGGCTCGCCATTCTCCGCTCGCAAGGCCACGACTTTGCCGTTGGCGAAGCCGGAATAAAGCACGCCCTGATCGAATACCGGCGCACTGGTCCCACGAAGGGTAAGCAATGGCATTTGGCTGTCATATGTCCAAGCCACATCACCGGTATCCACATCTAGCGCACTGATTCGATCATCAATGGTTTGCACATACACTCTGCCATCCCCTGCGGTGGGGGCTGCACCGACCTCTGTACCCACGCGCGTACGCCAACGCTCTGAGCCATCTGCGACATCCAATGCGATCACTTCGCCCTGGGTCGTGCCGATTAAAACTAAGCCCTCTCCAACCCCAACACCCCCGCTTACAAACGCCGGGTCGCGTCGATCAAGTAACCGCTTAATGCCAAATCCGGGACGCTCTACAGCGGCAAATTGCTGCTGCCAAAGCGGCTTCCCCGAGAATCGATCAAACGCTGCAAGGGCGCCGTAGCCGTCTGCCGCAATAACTCGATCTGCGACCACACCGGGCACCAACCGAATGTACTTTTTGCCCAGACCATCTCCAACCTTGCGCTGCCACTCTACAGATACGCGCACCTCTGCGTTGAATGGCTCCAACTTGGCCGGTTTGGTTTCATCTTCTTTCGCGTCATCGTCTATCCAAGGCAGCCAGCTAAACCAACTGCAACCACCTAAGACGAATGTCATAACAAGCAACGTCGACCGACGTATCATGGCGGAACTATTCATTCGTTGATTCCAGACTTGCATCGTCAGCAGCGGCCCTACTTAAGGCCTTTTCGGCCTTACGAAGTGCATCATTTAGGGTGTCTTGAAGCGCCACGTATTCGCCATTAGAGGGGGCGGTGGTGTCCAACTTAACTGTTAAAATCGGCCGCTCCTCGCCTTCTCCAAGCGCCTCTAGAGCCGCCACGTAAGCTTCATGCGCCTGAGCCACATTATTTGTCGCCATATGAATATCGCCTCGAACCTCGAGCGCCCAGGACCGGTAGCCGGCATTTTTCACTTGAGCCAGCCTAGCTAAGGCGTCTTCGCTGCGGTTCAGTCCCTGCAATACTCTGGCGAGACGGATTCGTGCCAGATCGGCAAGCAGCGCATCGTCCGCCGCCTCTATGGCCGCTTCGAGCGCTTGCTCGGCATCGCTCAATCGCGCCTCTTCAACTGCCAAGGCTGCGCGACGCAACAATACCAATGCGTGCTGGGCGGTACCCGGAAACTGTTCGGCAAGTTCATCACCCAGCGCTTTGCGCTCAGCAGCATCTGCCTCTTGATAACCCGCTAGCGCGGCCGTGCTCGCCTCGGCGCTTTGTTGTGCCGAGTCGTCATAATATCGGTAGCCCATAAAGCCACCAAGCGCGACAACCCCTATAACGAGTACATTAATACCGTTAGCCACCCACCAAGAACGCAACCGCGCGGCTTGCTCTTCATCGCTGAGATAATCTGACACTCGTCAAGTCTCCACTTATCTTTTTTAAAATGCTGTAAAGCGCTGTTGTCCATCACGCGCCGTCGAGCGCGCATTTTGTCACAACTCGCCGCTAGGATGTCTGGTTAAATCTGCAGCAGTTGCCTAATGGCCTCGGCGATCGGCAATTGCTGCTGACCGACAGCCGCATTGCGCAGATGTTTTATGACCACCTCGTCTTCCTGAGTTTGCGCACCACAAAGTACCGCCCAAGTAGCTCCGCTAGCGTCTGCTCGCTTAAACTGCTTTTTTAACTGACCGCCGCCCATGTGCACACGCACACGCAGCGCCGGCGAGGTTTCGCGCAGTTGCTCGGCAAATCGCATGGCTGCGCCCAGAACATCCGCTTCGGTAACACAAACGTATACATCCGCTGGATTGTCACGCGTTTCTGCATGCGCTAATTCATGCAGCAACACAATGCGATCCACACCAATTGCAAAACCAACCGCGGGCGTGGCTCGCCCGCCCAGTCGCTCAACCAAGCCATCGTAACGGCCGCCTGCACAAACGGCTCCTTGCGCACCCAAATCGTCTGTCACCCATTCGAAAACCGTATGGGTGTAATAGTCCAACCCACGCACAAGATTAGGGTTCAGTTGAAACGGAATGTTTAACTGCCGCAACAACACCTGTAAGGCGTCGAAGTGGTCAAGACCTTCGGCATCAACAAAGTCCAACAGCCGCGGCGCATCTTTAAGTAACGCCTGAGTGGCCGCGTTCTTGCTGTCGAGAATACGCAGCGGATTCGTTTGCAATCGTCGTTGACTGTCTGGATCCAGAGCTTCGGCATGCGGCTGCAAATAATCCAATAATGCCTGCCGAAAAGCCGCACGCGCAGCACTGGAACCCAACGTATTCAACTGCAGGTGCACTCGATCGTTAATGCCCAATCGCCGCCAGCAGGTATGCCCCAACGCAATAAGCTCGGCGTCCAAATCTGGCCCGCTAAATCCGAACGCCTCAGCGCCGATTTGACTAAACTGTCGATAACGGCCTTTCTGCGGTTTCTCGTAGCGAAACATTGGCCCCGAATAAAACACCCGCTGCGTTTGGTTATACAACAACCCATGCTCTTCCAACGCGCGCACACAACTCGCGGTGCCTTCGGGTCGCAAGCTCAGCGAATCACCGTCGCGATCCGCCAAAGAATACATTTCCTTTTCGATGATATCCGTCGCTTCACCAACGCCGCGCGCAAACAGTTCGGTATATTCCAACAGTGGCAGTCTAACTTCTGCATAACTGTAACTGCGCAGTGTTTGCAAAACAGTGGACTCCACTTGCCACCAGCGCTCACTGTTCGCGGGCAAAATGTCACGCATGCCGCGTACGGCTTTAACCATCTCAGCGACCTTGCACGTTAATCATTGATCCAACTCCAAACGCGCCATCTGGTTTCGTGTATACGGCGCCAAATCGATTTCTTGAGCATCGAAGAACAGCCGTACGCCTTCTGCGAAACCTATTTTCAACTTAAATGGCCCCTCACCCACAAACTGGCGTACTTCACCAGCGCGCCCAAGATCGGCATACAACAACTCGTCATCTAGGCTACGTATTTCGATCCAACAATCCGCAGAAAATTCATACCGCAGCTGGGCATCGCCCACTACAGATAATTTCCGGGCGCCGCTTTCGTCCTCGCCTAAATAGGGCACCTGATATTCGTTGCCAACCGACGCTTCGTCGGCCAACGCGTCAAATGACGCAGACCCTGTTTCTGATGCCGCTTCTTTTGCTGCTGGTGCTGCTTCTGGTACTTCTGGTACTTCTGGTACTTCTGGTGCTTCTGCCGCGGTTTCTGGAATATCTGACTCTGACTCGTCGCCCACTGACGGCGTGGATACGCTCGGCGTTTCGACCAAGCCCTCGCCCACATAAGCGTTCATTGAATTTGTTGGGGCGGGCTGCTCGAACTCGTCAGCAACTAACACTTCTGCGTCACTTTGCGCCTCTGACACCTCAGCGACTTGTGTCGCAACGGGTGTTTTTTTAGCAGCTCCGTTAGGCGCTTCAACCTCAGAAATCCCACTGTCCGCGGATACCAATGAAGATAATGCGGACTTAGAGTCATCATCTTCATCAGCAAGACTCGACGATGAACTCGTGCTTTCTCGCTGAGTCGTTTCAGCATCTATAGAGGCGCGAACATTTTNNATCGGCTGATGGGTCGGTCGTGGAATGTCGTCAAAAAAGCTTATTAACAACACCAATACAATAAACCCTGCGGCGACGTAGCCCCACTGTTTTAGGGTCAAGCTGACTGGCATCTTATTTACATGATGTCGACTTTNAGGCTCTGCGCGATCGCCACTGAGCGGGGAATCATCAGAATCTTCATGCAGCGCTGTGTATCGGCTAATCAAGTCGTCGGCATCGAGCCCAAGCATCTTGGCGTAAGCGCGCACATACCCACTTACATAGACTCGGCCTGGCAAGCTCTCGTANTCGTCCTTTTCAAGCGCCTCGATCGNACGCAGAGTTAAATTCAACAAATCAGCGGCTTCGATGGGCGAAATACCCAACGCTTCTCGCGCTGCGCGAAAAGTAGCGCCAACTGTCGGCTGATCTGGGCTNTCNGGTTGCACTTAACTGACTCTCTCTAACATCGCTTGCGTTTAAGGTCGCGGGCGAAAATCGCCTCCGCTAACTAGATCGAACAACCACGGGCTGTGCCATTGCCAGCNGCGCCAGATACTGACTCTGGCGCCGCGTTCGATCTTGAACCTGCCCCACCAACTGCCCGCACGCCGCATCGATGTCTTCCCCTCGGGTCGTTCTTACCATAGTCGTATATCCATGCTGCATCAAAACGGTTTGAAAATGCTCAATGTCGGCATCATGCGGTCGCTCATAACCAGATCCTGGAAANGGATTAAACGGGATGAGATTAACCTTACACCTTAGAGATTGCAGCACCTCAGCCAACTGCCGAGCATGATCTGGTTGATCGTTCACCCCTCGTAGCAGAGTGTATTCGATGACTACCTTGCGTGCTGGGCCCAATTTCTCGACGTAATCCCTACAGGCACGCAACAACTGCTCGATTGAATATTTACGATTGATCGGCATCAGTTCATTGCGTAACGCATCGTTTGGCGCATGCAACGATATAGCCAGCGCAACATCCGAAACTTCACTCAATTTATCAATACCGGGTACCACGCCCGAGGTGCTGATGGTGACGCGTCGCTTGCTCAAGCCNAAGGCATGATCGTCCTTCATTACNTTTGTTGCCGCGACAACCGCGTCAAAGTTCAACANGGGCTCGCCCATACCCATCAAGACTACATTAGTAACGCGTTCGCCACGCGACTCAAGCACTCGATTCGCCAAAATCATTTGCCCAACAATATCTGCCGCCGTCAGGTTGCCATTGAACCCTTGCTTACCGGTGGAGCAAAAGCTGCAATCCAGTACACACCCTATTTGCGATGAAACACATAGGGTATTGCGACCTTTTTCAGGAATAAGCACGGTTTCAATAAGATCGCCGCTCTCAACACGCAACAGCCACTTCATGGTGCCGTCAACCGAGTTCAATCGCCGCTCCACCTCGGGTAAAGCAAAATGGCAATTCGCCGCCAACCATTCACGCATACGTAACGGCAAGTCTGTCATACCGGCAAAATCTGTCTGACCTTGGTGATAGACCCACTTCATCAGTTGGCGGCCCCGAAACGCCTGCAGCCCTTGCTCGACAAACAAGCTTTCGAGCTGGGCCCGGTCAAAGCCGTATAAGTTCTGCAGGCCCGGCATATCGACTAGGCGGCGCGATCTTGGAGTTCGTCAGCGCTGAAGAAAAATGCAATTTCCCGCGCCGCAGATTCNGGNGCGTCAGAACCGTGAACCGCGTTAGCATCAATCGACTCGGCAAAGTCCGCACGAATTGTGCCTGGCGCCGCTTCGGCAGGGTTTGTGGCCCCCATCAACCGACGGTTGGTCGCGATGGCATCATCGCCCTCTAACACTTGCACCATAACCGGGCCGGAACGCATATAGCTGCAAAGATCTGCAAANAACGGCTTACCGTCATGCTCCGCATAGAACCCTGCCGCCTGCTCCTCGCTGAGTCGGAGCATTTTCGCAGCAACAATGCGCAAGCCGCCTTTTTCGAAACGCGAATATATTTCGCCGATCAAGTTTCGCGCAACAGCATCTGGTTTTACGATTGAAAAGGTACGTTCCACAGCCATAAGAATCTCCAACGAGGTTCAATCACACACCCGAAGACGGTCTATGTGATTAATTTTTAAGAAAAAACTGCTAGGTTTTTACAGTACGGCAGCCCTAGAGGGCGCACATTATACGCATGCTTAAGAGCCACGCAATCGGCCAACAGTGGTCGCTAATTGCGCAGCTGCAGCGTCGACATCCGCCGCGTCAGTAAAACGCCCGAAGCTGAATCGCAACGAAGCGTGGGCCAATTCATCGGCTATTCCTATACCACGCAAAACNAAGGAAGGCTCAACACTCGCCGAGGTGCACGCTGAGCCACTGGACACGGCTAAACCGGGTAGCGCCAACAGCAAGGTCTCGCCATCCACACCGGAAAATCCAACGTTTACGATACCGGGAACATGATCTTCGGGGTGGGTGTGAACAGACGNATCGGGTATTTGTCTAAGATGGCTGAGAAAACGCTCGCGCAGCGCGGATAGATGGGCACGCTCCGCATCCATGTGCTCAATCATGAGCTGCGCTGCCGCGCCTAAACCAACAATTTGNTGCGCCGGTAACGTTCCAGAGCGCATGCCCATTTCATGACCGCCACCATGCATTTGCGGCGCCAACTGCAAGCCTTGGCTGCGACGCACATACAACGCACCGATGCCTTTGGGCCCATATATTTTATGCCCGGACAAGGACAACAGGTCGATGCGCATTGCGTCGACATCAATCGGTACTTTGCCAAAACTCTGCGCCGCGTCGGTATGAAACAACACCCCATTAGCCCGACAAACTTCACCGATAGAGCGCAAATCATTAGCGGTGCCCAGTTCATTGTTCACGTGCATGATAGACACCATTAACGTGTCCTCGCGCAAAGCCTCGCGCACCTGCTCAGCAGAGATGCGGCCCCAGTCATCCGGGGTTAAATAAGTCACCGCAAAACCTTGCTGCTGCAGAAACTCACAACAATCCAGCACGGCTTTGTGTTCTATCGAACTGGTCACTATATGCCGGCGCGACGCCTCAAAGGCCGCNCCCTTAATCGCTAGGTTGTCCGACTCAGTCGCCCCCGAGGTCCAGATGATTTCTCGCGGATCGGCATTAACGGCTTCAGCAATTTGTACTCTCGCCGCTTCTACCGCTTCCTCTGCTTGCCAGCCATAGGCATGAGAACGTGAGGCAGGATTNCCAAAATCCCCGTCTACAGACATATGCGCCACCATACGATCGATGACACGCGCGTCTACGGGTGTGGTGGCTGCATAATCTAAATATATAGGTGTCGGCATTGTTAGCGCCTGATTACAACGCTCTTAGTATATAAATCTGNAGCNCTCNCCGATAGGCGCNNNAATTGNGACACCCGCGCGNTCNNNATTAANGNCNAATCGANANCAGTNAGCTGCGCAGCAAGTGNATTGCNGCTGGGTGCTGTTGCGCGTGNTNCCGCAATTGCTGNAGCCAAGCNGTGATGTCTTCCCAAGCTTCAATGTCTTTCTTTACCTGTGAGTAGGGCATTTCGTGAATGCCCAAGCCGAACTCAAAAGCTCTAGTGTAATTCTGTGAATCTCGCAGCGTAGCGATCAAAGGAATATCTAGACTCGCCAAAAACTTCTGCAGCTTCGTATAGACCCGTGTATTGGTTCGGACGCGATTCGCGACTATACCGATCTTTCGGTCAGGTCGACGAATCTTCGCCACCAACAACAAGTCCGAGATGCATTTCATAGCCGCATGAATGTCTATGTCCGACGGCATAACGGGGATTAAGATCGCATCAGCACCGCGCGTTGCGCTCACCAGATCGGAGCGCGATAACGACGCCGGCGTATCTATTACCGCTAAATCGCAATTTTCCGGTGTGCGTAATAACCAAGTCTTAGTTACTTGCAAAGACTGGGCATAGCCTTCGGTCCCAGCTATGGCTGGCACACTGGCCGGACGGTTCGCAAGCCAGCGAGTACTGGAGCCTTGAGGATCCAAGTCAATCAAGGCGGGTTTCGTTCCACTGCACACTAGCGACGACACTAAGTTGGTCGTCAGCGTGGTTTTTCCCGATCCACCTTTGGAATTGAGTACTACAATTTTCTGCATAATCAGATGTTTACCTAAAATTGATCCGCAAACAAGAGGCAAACTGATTAATCTTGGGCAGCAAAAACGCTCAATGCTCTGACTTAGAATCCCTATCGAGCCGCAAATTCAGGTGTTTGAGCAGCCCTCGGAGTATCTGTACTTCAGTTTCATCAAGCTGATGTCGTGCCAGCAAACGTCGCAATCGGGTCAACGTATGTCCCGGTGCTTCGGGATCGACAAACCCACTCTTTTCCAGCGTTTGCTGCAAATGATCAACCATAGATTCGAACTGCTTCTGAGTCGCTGGTGGACGATCCCAAATCCGCTGAGGCCCGCCAATTGAGTCCTGAACATCCAGAACATCTCCGGCATTAGCCTTCGCTTCTGGTGCGTTCGCCTCGCCATGCTGAAACAATTCATAGCATACGACCTGGACCGCCATCGCTAAATTCAGCGAACCATAAACCGATGACGATGGAATCTGCAGGTGACAATGGCAGAGCTGCAATTCTTCGTTCGTTAGGCCACTGTCCTCGCGACCAAACAAGATGGCCATCGACGAGGTATCCGGCTGTTCTGCAAGGTACGGAGCAATGTCTTTGGCAAGTACAACAGGCCAAGGTATGTGCCGAGAACGCGTGCTAGTGCCCACCAAAAGGTTACAGTCCGCTACAGCCGCCGCAACATCCTCCACCACGACCGCTTGATCCAAAACATCCATCGCCCCCGCCGCCCGCCAATCGGCCTGAGGATCGGGAAAGCGCGCAGGATTAACCAGCACCAGCTGCTCAATGCCCATTGTCTTCATCGCGCGCGCGGCACTGCCTATGTTGCCCGGATGCCGCGGCTCGACCAAAACTATGCGAATTCGTTCAAACATCTAAACTTATACCTACTGATTATCTCGAGCACGCGCTAGGGGTCTTCATCGCGCGCGCGGCACTGCCTATGTTGCCCGGATGCCGCGGCATTGCCTATGTTGCCCAGACGACAGAGCTCTAACAAAAGATCCAAAATCCATTTAACGGCAAAGACTTTTCCAGAATACATTTGGTTTGAGGGGCACTTGGCATTAGCATTAGCGCGCCTTCAATCCTGAGCCGGATAACCCTATGCAACCTATGGCAAACATTGCCCTTCGCGCTGCCCGCAAAGCCGGCGACTTCATGCTACGCGCTATGGATCGACCCGATGAATTTGACATCGAAACCAAAGCGCCTAATGATTTTGTCTCCAACATCGACAAGACCGCTGAAGCAATCATTGTCGATCAAATTCGTGAAACCTTTCCGGATCACGGGATCATTGGCGAAGAATATGGCGCCCAGTCTGGCTCCAGCGAATACACCTGGATCATCGACCCGCTAGACGGCACCCTGAACTTTCTGCAAGGCATTCCTCATTTCGCGATTTCTATTGGCATCATGAAAGGTCGGCATCACGAACACGGCATCATATACGACCCACTGCGTGGTGAAGAGTTTATTGCCAGCCGCGGCTCAGGCGCACAACTTAATGGCAAACGCATTCGCGTGAGCACCCGCAACAAGCTGGAAGACTGCGTGCTGGCTACAGGGCTGCCTCCGGGTTGCGTCGAAGGCCGATTAGACGAATACATGGTCGGATTAAAAACCCTTACCGGCAACTGTCGGGGTATTCGCCGTGCTGGCAGCGCAGCGCTTGATTTAGCGTACGTTGCAGCCGGCCGCACGGATGGCTTTTGGGAGATGGGGTTAAGTCACTGGGACATTGCCGCGGGCATCGTACTGGTCCGCGAGGCCGGGGGATTTGTCAGCGATATTCAGGGTGGAGAAACGTTTTCCACCACCGGCGATATCATTGCCGCTAATCCCAAATGCTGGCGCAGCATGGTGCAGTCGCTTAACCCCTAACGAACGGCAGCAAATCTCTAAGGATAACTGCCGTCAGCGTTATCGTCGTTATCCGGCTCAGGAACCAGCAAGTCTTCACGGCTGATGTTCATCGCCAACAACATCGTCGCTGCAACGTAGATGGATGAATAAGTACCCACCAACACCCCAATAGACAGCGCCATGGAGAATCCGCGAATAACTTCTCCTCCAGCAAACAGCAGCGCAAGCAATACAAACAAGGTCGTCAAAGACGTGACCAAGGTACGTCCTAAAGTTTGATTCAGCGATACATTGATGGTGTCCACGGGCGATGTTTTGCGCAGTTTACGAAAGTTCTCGCGAATGCGATCACTTACCACAATGGTGTCGTTCAACGAATAACCAATAACAGCGAGCAACGCCGCCAATACGGTCAAATCGAAGGTCCATTGAAAAATCGAAAACAGCCCCAGCACAATGAACACGTCATGGCTCAAAGCAACAACCGCGCCCACCGAGAATTGCTTGGTAAAGCGTAAAAGAATGTAGATCATCACCACGATCAAAGCGGTCAGCAACGCAAGCCCGCCATCTTCCGCCAGTTCGTCACCTACCGCCGGGCCAACATAATTTGACTGCCGCAGCGCAATATCTGGGTATTGGCTTCGCAGAGCTGCAAAAATTTCGTCGCCCAACCCAGATTTATTCGCTTCTCGCTGAGGCGGCATTCGGATCAACAGGTCGCGATTTGTACCAAAATACTGCACCGTGCCGTTATTGAATCCGGCACCCTCCAAATAGCCACGCACATCTTCTGGGTCGACCTCTTGACTAAAACCGACCTCTAGCAGCGAGCCACCGGTAAAATCCAAGCCCAGATTCAGGCCTCGGATACCCAACGACAGCACTGCGATGACCAACATACTGACAGATAACATAAACGCAATGTTGCGTTTACCCATGAAGTCGATTTTGAGATTTCTCATATCTTTAGCGACTCCAACTTACGACCACCAAACATTAAGTTGACTAGGGCCCGAGTCACCAGAATCGCGGTAAACATTGATGTGACGATGCCTACCGCCAAAGTCACCGCAAAACCACGGACAGGCCCACTGCCTATCGACAACAAAATAATGGCCACAAAAAATGTGGTGACGTTAGCGTCAGTGATGGTCAGCAATGCGCGATCAAATCCTGCTTGGATAGCACGCTGAGGCGGATGATTTTCCAGTTCTTCTCTGATCCTGGAAAAAATCAGTACATTTGCGTCTACCGCCATACCCACCGTCAATACAATACCCGCAATACCTGGCAGTGTTAGGGTGGCGCCCAATACCGACATAATCGCCACCAACAAAATTAAATTCGTGGTCAGCGCAATATTCGCCGCTAGGCCAAACAGTCGGTAGTAAAAAACCATGAATATCAGCACCAAAACAAAACCAATGCCGACAGACTGCCAACCCCGCTGAATGTTTTCATCGCCAAGCTGCGCACCCACAGTGCGTTCCTCAACAATGTACATCGGCGCAGCTAAAGCTCCCGCCCGCAATAGCAATGCCAAATCCTGAGCCTCACGCAGTCCCAAACCGGTTATACGAAAGCTAAATCCTAATGCCGATTGAATCGTTGCCACACTGATCAGCCGTCGATCTTCTTCCGTATAAAACTGCTCTACAATTTCGCCATCTACTTCGGTCTTGCGCACACCGGGCCTTTGCTCAATAAACAAAATTGCCATGGCACGACCGACGTTATCTTTGGTGACCCCATTCATTCTGCGCCCGCCGTCATTGTCCAACTCAATATTGACCTGCGGCTGACCCGTTTCAGGATCGTAGGACTGTTTGGCGTCTTGAACATTGTTTCCGGTAACGATATTGCGGCGCATAATTTCTTGATCGCGCCCGTTATAAGGATAGGTCTCGATCTGCGAACGACGGGCATTCGGTAACGCCTCTAACCGAAACTCCAAATTAGCGAATTTATTAAGAATCTCTTTCGCTCGCGCACTGTCCTGAATACCCGGCAAATCCACCACGATGCGTTCACGACCGAGCCGCTGCACTTGGGGCTCGGACACGCCCAACTCATTCACGCGGTTGCGTAAGCTGGTTAGGTTTTGACTGATCGCACGATCTTCCAGCGCGCGAATTTTTTCCTGGGTCAGGGTAAAGCGCAGGCCCGGAGAATCGTCCACATCACGTTCGCTCAATTCAAAATCTTGAAAGTCCGACAAAGCAGCGCGGGCATCATCACGGCTCGTCTCATCTCGAAAAGCAATAGCAATGGCGTTTTCAACCACCCAGTCACGCCCAGGAGTGAACCGAACACGCGCGTCGATCAAGGTATCGCGCATGCTTTCAGCGGTATTGTTCACCACCCGTTCTAAATATTCGTCCATATTGACCTGAAGCAAAAAGTGCGAACCGCCAAAAAGGTCCAATCCGAGGCTCATGGGTTCGCCTCCGAGATTTTGCAGCCATTGCGGCGTGGTACTGGCGCTCGCCAGTGCGACAACGTAGTTCAGGCCGTTTGCATTAAGCGTTTCATTAGCCAATTGTTGAGCACGCAGCTGCGCCTCATCCGATTCGACCCGCAACATGAGCGAGTCATCCAGAACATCCGCACCCTTAAGCGTAACGCCGGCCTCACTGAATACCGTTTGGATGCGCGCCAAAAGCGCGCGAGCAGCATTGCTAGAGGTATCTTGTTCAGCGCGCTGATCGAGCGCCCGAATTTGAATCGCCGGATCTGGCTGAAACACGTTGGGCGCGGCGTAGATCATTCCAACCACTACCACGGTAAAAATCAGCAAGTACTGCCAAACCGCAAAAGAATTGAGTGCAGCGCTGTTGCGACGCGGCACGCCCAGTAAAGGGGGACCGTCGGGGGGGAGTTCAGCCATTTATTTTTCGCCGATTATCACTGTAAGAACGCAATTGCTCTGGCATTCGTTGACACCCGAATCCAACCTAAAAACCATTTAATCCAACGACTTTAGAGTTCCCTTCGGCAGAGTCGCCCCTATGGCAGATTTTTGCACCCGCATTTCGACCTGATCGCTGACCTGCACCTTCACAAAATCGTCCTCGACCTTGGTAATGGTGCCCACCACTCCGCCGGCGGTGACTACTTCATCGCCTTTATTCAGCGACGAAACCAATTCCTGATGCTCCTTGCGTCTCTTGTTCTGCGGACGGATCAACAAAAAATAAAAAATCAGCACAAAGCCGCCAAGCATGATCAAATTGATTATGCCGGCATCAGCACCCGGGCCAGCCGCTTCAGCTGCAAAGGCGGTAGTTTCAAACAAACTCATCGTTATTGTTCCAATCATTAAACAGGGATCTAGCGAGCGTGCGGAATGTACCCGTTTCAATAGCCTCACGCAATTGGGCCATCAAGTTATGATAGTAATATAGGTTATGTTGGGTCATTAGCATGCCGCCCAGCATTTCACCGCAGCGGTCGAGGTGATGCAAATAAGCGCGCGTAAAGTTCTGACAGGTATAACACCCGCAGCGCTCATCGACCGGTTGCTCTGAATGCTTATGTTGAGCATTACGAATCTTAACCACTCCGGAATGACTGAACAGGTAGCCATTACGACCGTTTCGCGTGGGCATCACACAGTCGAACATATCGACCCCCAAGGCAACTCCGCGCACCAAGTCTTGAGGGGTACCAACGCCCATAAGATAGCGAGGCGTATGCTCAGGCATATGCGGCAACAGCGCCGTCATGACTCTTTGCATGTCTTCTTTGCTCTCGCCCACGGACAGACCACCAATGGCGTAGCCATCAAAACCGATGTCTTGCAAACCGTCTAGGCTCACCCGACGCAAATCTTCGTACATGCCGCCCTGAACAATGCCAAACAGCTTTGCGCCAGCATTAACACTGTGCTCCAGCCCTTCATTAAACGCCGTGCGCGAGCGTTGCGCCCAACGCAAAGACAACTGCATCGACTCTTCAGCCTGCTTTTGAGTGGCTGGATGTGCGGTGCACTCATCGAGCACCATCACCACATCAGAGCCCAAATTTGCTTGTACCTTTATCGAGGATTCTGGAGTTAACTCAACCTTGTCGCCGTTCACCGGCGAACGAAAAACAACACCGTGCTCGTTTAACTTGCGCAAGTCACCCAAGCTAAACACCTGAAAACCACCGCTGTCGGTGAGGATCGGCCCAGACCAACCCATAAATTCATGCAGCCCGCCCAAGTCACGGATCGGCCGGTCACCCGGTCGCAGCATCAGATGAAAGGTATTCCCCAGTAACATCTGCGTGCCGGTCGCACGCAAATCCACTGGCGTCATGCCTTTTACCGAACCATAGGTACCGCAGGGTTGAAAGACAGGGGTTTCCACCGTGCCATGGGGCAACTTCAGACGACCGCGTCGCGCAGGTCCGTCGGTCTTTAACACATCAAACACATTCGTCCTCAGATTGTTTCTGCCATTCGCCAGTTATTAATCGCTGTCACGATGCAGGAACATCGCGTCACCAAAACTAAAAAACCGATACTCTTGCTCAATAGCCGTTGCATAAGCCTCGCGTATCCGCTCAACCCCCGCAAACGCGCTCACCAACATCAGCAACGTTGAACGCGGTAGATGAAAGTTAGTAATCAACGCCTGCACCGCGTTAAATCTGAAACCGGGCGTAATAAACAGCTGCGACGCAGCCGAACCGGCCTGCACATGGCCCGACGCCAACGCAGCACTCTCAAGCGCTCGCACAACTGTCGTGCCTACCGCAACGACACGGCCGCCGCGCTGTTGAGTGCGGCGGATGTCAGCCACAACGGCTTCGGGCACATGATAATGCTCGAGATGCATTTTGTGTTCTGACAGATCGTCCACACGTACCGGTTGAAAGGTTCCGGCACCAACGTGCAAAGTGAGATAAGCAGACTCCACCCCAACCGACTGGAGCTGCGCCAACAACGACTGGCTAAAGTGCAGCCCAGCGGTCGGCGCCGCGACAGCGCCCGGGATCGCCGCAAAAACCGTTTGATAACGCTGAGCATCCTGAGCAGCGTCAAAGGCATTCGGATCCCTCTCGATATAAGGCGGCAACGGCAATTCGCCGTAGGCGTCTAGAAAATCGAACACCGGCTGAGGAAATTGCAATATGTAAAATTCGCCCTCGCGCCCTAGGCACAACACCGACTGATCTTCGAACAGCAGTCGTCGTCCCGCCTGCAAAGGCTTACTGACGCGAACCTGACACAGCGCTCGATCGCTCGCACCACTGGCGTCTTCAAGTACCCGTTCTAACAGCACCTCAGCAGCACCGCCCGTTTCTTTTTTCCCGCGCAGCCGCGCTTTGACGACTTTGGTGTTATTCAAAACCAGTAAATCGCCCGGACGCAGCAACCGTTGCAGTTCCGAAAACACTAAGTGCTCTAAGCCACCAGAACCCACATGGAGCAAACGCGAGCCGTCGCGCCTCGATAATGGCGACTGCGCGATCAAGCGCTCAGGCAGCGCATAATCAAAATCTGACAATAGCATTGGCTTTACTGACCAAAGGCAAGGGGAAGCCTATTGTAACTGCTCAAGGCCTTGGGCAGAATGCTCGACTTCGCGACAGCAAGCCCTGCCCGGGTGGCGAAATTGGTAGACGCAGGGGATTCAAAATCCCCCGGTGGAAACACTGTGTCGGTTCGAGTCCGACCCCGGGTACCAGATTCCTATTTTAAATATTCCCAAGCTTTTGAAATTGGCCATGTTTTTCCAAACATACACACGCGTAGCAGGCAAAGTGCGTTATGGCCAGCTAGCACCAGTATCGAATATGTAGTAGCCCACGATAAGAACCGTAACCATTGCCACGATAATTAGGCAATTAATCAAGATATCTTTCATTCGTTTACAACTTCTCTGTCCCCAGCCTCATGATGATTAAAGCGCATTAGCATATCAAGGCTGATATGCCGCAATGAATTCTACGAACTTCCTCACCACGGCCTAAGAAACTGCAAATCAGGAATACCATCGAGGTGAAATTTATAAGGTGCGGTTAGTTA
>PBQQ01000067.1 GCA_002725095.1 Gammaproteobacteria bacterium | reverse complement strand
CAAGATTTTTCGTAGTCCTGCAAAAGATTTTTGGGAAAGTGACCTTGGTCGTCGAGTACTCGACGCGCAACTCGCAACTGTAGCGACCCACGTGCGTCGGTTGCACGGTAGTACGGCGCTCTGGGTGGGCGAAACGCAAGAACCTGCGCGTCTGTTGCAGCAATGTATGGTGCGAGACCCTGTTTATCTGTGCGCCGGCGCGGCGGAGCTTGAAGTAAATCAAGATACCGCTCGCACGTTTTCCCCGGTGCTTGAAATGCCTTACCTAAACGGCCAATTGGAAGGGCTGCCGTTTGCCAAGCATCAATTTGACGGGTTGGTCTTACACCATGCCTTGGAGCGCTCGGCGGATCCTCGAGCAGGATTGCGCGAAGCCGCACGGGTACTGGCACCTGGCGGCCGAATCGTCATTGTGGGATTCAATCCGGTTAGCCTGTTTGGGTTGCGTCGCGGCTATGCTAAATGGGTTCCAGATTTCTTCAGCGACAGGCAATTTGTAAATCCGCTGCGGCTTTTTGATTGGCTCGAGCTTCTAGGGTTCGAGTTAGATGCACGGCCTACGTATACGGATTATCGACTGCCGCTTGTGCCGCCTCAGAGCTTTGATAGCGCGGCTGCATGGTTTGCTGATCGAAATGTTGTATGGCCTTCTATGCAGTGGTTTAAACGTGCGCCTTTGGGGGCAGTGTTGATCGTGAGTGCAGTCAAGCGCGCGCTCCCGTTGTCGCTGACGCGGACGACTAATAATTCTCGCAGTAGGCTGGCGCCTATTGGTTACTCTAAGGTTACAGATTTACGCTTATCCACAAAGGAAAGGAACTGATGCCGGAGGTAGAGATCTTTACCGACGGGGCTTGTCGGGGTAATCCCGGCCCGGGAGGGTGGGCTGCGTTGCTGCGCAGTCAAGGCGTGGAAAAAATGTTATCCGGAGCGGAGCAAGAAACCACAAACAACCAGATGGAACTCATGGCAGCCATTCAGGGTTTGGAGGCGCTGACGCGCGCGTCTTCGGTGGTGCTCACGACGGACTCGCAATACGTGCGTCAAGGCATCACGCAATGGATCCATGGTTGGAAGCGTAATGGCTGGAAAACCTCGCAAAAACAAGCGGTAAAAAATAAGACGCTGTGGCAGAGGCTGGACGTTGCGGTTGAAAAGCATCAGGTGGCATGGCATTGGGTAAAGGGCCATAGTGGCCATGAAGAAAATGAGCGCGTGGATACGGCGGCAAACGATGCGATAGATGTAATGCAGGCGCGGGCATGAGACAGGTTGTCCTTGATACTGAAACGACCGGACTGGAAACCGAGCGTGGGCATCGGATTATCGAAATTGGCGCTGTGGAACTGCTTGATCGACGCCACAGTGGCAGACGTTTTCACAAATATGTCAATCCGCAACGAGACATAGACGAGGGCGCACAAGAAGTTCACGGCATAAGTGCCGAGTTCCTAGAGGACAAGCCTCGCATCGGGGATATCTGGACAGAATTCCTTGAGTTTATTGATGGTGCGGAGTTGATTATTCATAACGCACCCTTCGATATCGGGTTTTTGAACGCTGAGATTCGTCACGTTGCGGCGGCGGGCGTAGAGACGCCTCAGACTATTGAGCAGATCTGTCAAATAACAGACTCGTTAGCGTTAGCGCGGCATAAACATCCGGGGCAGAAAAACAGCCTGGATGCATTATGTAGGCGTTACATGTTGGACAATTCGCAACGACAGTTGCACGGCGCATTGCTTGACGCAGAAATTCTTGCCGATGTGTTTTTGCTGATGACTGGCGGGCAAACCCAATTGTTTGGCTCTACCGATGCGCGAGACGAGGGGTCAGATGGCGGGATCGATCAGCAGAATTTGCAAGCTGTTGACGCTTCTGGGTTGCGTGTCGTCTATGCTGACGTTCAGGAGCTTNNAGCCCATGAGGCATTTATTGCGCTGCTCGCCGAAAAGAGCGGNACGACCCCAGTATGGCGGNAAATGGCGTCGCCCGCTGCGTCTAACAATGCTGAAGAATAGCCCACACGTACATCAGAGGATGTACTGAACGCACAGCCAGCCAGTAATGCCCATTACCACCGTATACGGCAGCGCCATGGTCACCATACGCATGTAGCTGAGCCCGATTAACGGCGCGATTGAAGAAGTCAGAAGAAATAAGAAGGCGGCTTGGCCGTTTGGTGTGGCGACACTTGGGATGTTGGTGCCAGTGTTGATAGCTACCGCTAAAAGATCAAATTGCTCTCGACTNAATACACCATTGTCGAATGCGGCTTTAACCTCGCCGATGTAAACTGTCGCCACGAAAACATTGTCGCTGATGGCGGACAGCAGGCCATTGGCAATATAGAACATACCAGGCTGCATCTCCTCAGGCAGCGACAGTACATAATTGATCACCGGGGAGAAAAGATGCTGATCATGGATAACGCCTACAACGCCAAAGAAAACCACAAGTAACGCAGTAAACGGCAGTGCTTCCTCAAACGCGTGTCCGAGCTGATGCTCCTCAATGACACCATTAAAAGCGGTCTGTAAAACGATGATGGTCAGCCCGATGAGTCCGACTTCGGCAACATGAAAGGCCAGCGCGAATACCAGAAAAATTGCGGCAATGGCCTGTACGATAAGTCGAGCGTTGTCACTCGCGGTTCGTTGAGACGCCTGATGATCATCAAACTCGACGAGTATATTGCGCACCTCTTCAGGCAGTTGCGCGCCATAGCCAAAGAGTTTGACCTGTTCCAGCAACAGGCAGGTGGTGAGACCCATGGCGAGCACTGGCATTGTTACCGGCGCCATTCGCCAAAAAAATTCCATGAATTCCCAACCTGTGTAACTGGCAATAAGCAGATTCTGGGGTTCGCCAACAGTNGTGCANACGCCACCGAGCGCCGTGCCAATGGCTGCATGCATCAGTAAGTTNCGTAAGAATCGTCGGAAATTTTCCAANTCATCTAGCCGCTCTTCGTTGATGGTGCCGTCGTCAGAGTGGGTATGTTCATCACTAAAATGTTTNCCCGAGGCGACTCGGTGATAGACCGAGTAGAAGCCGACNCCGACGCTNATGACCACCGCGGTGACTGTAAGGGCGTCTAAAAAAGCTGATAAAACTGCTGAGATAAAACANAACAGAAATGAAATGAGCGTCTTTGAACGAACGCCCAGTAAAATCTTAGTGAAGGTGAAGAGCAACAGTTCCTTCATAAAGTATATGCCTGCCACCATAAAAACCAGCAATAAGATCACCGGAAATGCAGCTTCNACTTCATGCAATACAGTAGTGGGATTGGTCATGCCTAGCACGATGCCCTCAAAAGCGATCAGACCACCGGGTTGCAGTGGATAGCACTTCAAGGCCATTGCGAGCGTAAAAATGAATTCCAGCACCAAGGCCCAACCCGCTACATATGGCCCTGCGACAAGCAGCAACAGTGGGTTAATGAGCAAAAACGAAACAATCGTAATTTTGTACCACTTGGGTGCGTGCCCTAGGAAGTTTTGGGTAAAAGAATCTAGAGAGAGGCCTTGCATATAAATACCTTAGTTTTGGGCNATGGACGGGCGGTATGGACAGGTTTTGCTAATCAGCTCATATACNACAGGACCTTCTTGCGCCCCGATCCGCCATCCGCTGTGATCAAAAGAATAACGATAGCGTGCATTAAGGTTTCGCTTCAACTACCAAGGCCAAATAAGTGAATCTGGTTTGGTTCAAGAAGTGTGCTATGTTTTCCTGTTGTGACAACAGATAGTGGAAACACGGATGTGGCCAAACGAACCTGATGAATTTATCCCCAACCACGAGATGTCGGCAGCAGATGACATCGGCGAGGCTTGGTACTTTGCTTTTCTTGGAAGTGAGCTAATCTGCAAGAGTCACCAAGGCGCACCGGAGCCTATTACTGCAGATGATTTTCGTTGGCTGGATTTAGAAGTCATCAGCAAGCACTTTTTAGGGCACTACGGTACGCGTCCCTGCTTCGCTCTGCGCGTCAGTGGCGAGCCTCCTGAGGGCTTCGCTGCCGTGGGNCTCCGCGGGCTATTGGGTCGAACAGCCCAGTCATTGTTTTATCTCGCTGGGCGTGCGCTTCAGATTGTAGATTGGTCAGAGAACAATCAGTATTGCGGTCGTTGCGGTAGTGCTACCAAGGATCACAAGAGTGATCGCGCAAAGGTTGGCGGTTGTGGTCTCATTACGTACCCTAGGCTATCACCGAGCATCATAGTCTTGGTTACTCGAGGCAAGGAGATGTTGCTGGCGCGAAACGCCAATTGGCCCGCCGGTATGTATAGCACGTTAGCAGGGTTTGTAGAGGCTGGGGAATCCATCGAGCAAACGGTACACCGGGAAGTGATGGAAGAGGTGGGGCTAGAGGTCAAAAACCTACGTTATTTTGGGTCGCAAAGCTGGCCGTTTCCTAATTCGCTNATGCTTGGTTTCCATGCCGAGTATAAGTCGGGCGACATCGTGTGCCANCCTGAGGAAATCGCAGACGCGCAATGGTTNACCGAAAATACACTCCCGCAAACACCGCCNAAGACTGCNATCTCGGGTTGGCTTATTCATGAATTTATTCAACAGAATGCGGGGCAAACAATTTAGGGTCTGAAAGCGGCCATGGTATGAAAGACCCAAATTAAGTGACCGCTGGCGCGGAAATGACCCTGCATAAAGGCACTTACTGGATCGACTTCACCGCGCAGTAAATCGCTCGCCAACGCCTCACTAGCAAAATAAATTGTCATTTCTGGTGGGCTGTCACAATCCAGATCCAAACGTGCTTCGCGCACGGCAAATTGGATTCCGCCGTTGCCCCAGTCGAGTCGAATGCAGGCATCTAGGCCAGTGTTATGTTCTGGATTAAAGCGCTCGGCAAGAAGATCGTACATAGCTCGTTTTTGTCATTAGAGCGGCGATTGTACTGGAACATAACGGTTAATCGAGTCTAATCGTGGAATGCTGGACGAGAGAACCCCGTACTCTATAAAGTACGCGACCTAAATTTGATGCCATTCTTGGAAGCGCTATGGATTATGTATTCGACTATCTGATGTTTTTGGCCCAAGCGGTCACTGTTGTGTTGGCGATCGTTGTGGTTGCATCNTTTGTTGCGGGCGCAAAAGTACGCCANCAAGGCGGCGATCGAGGTTATTTGGTGGTGACNAAATTGAATGATCGNTTGCGTAACCTTCGTTATGTAATGGAAGACGTGCTGCTGACGCCGCAGGAAGCGAAGCGCCGCCATAAGTCTGAGCAAAAGTTACAAAAGGCAGAGGACAAAGAGANCGCGGCCAAAGCCAAAAAGATCGCTAAAAAAGTAGTCGAAGAGGTTGCCGAAACCGATCATCCTGGCCGCGTCTTTGTGGTTCGTTTTGAGGGCGATGTCGCAGCTACTGATGTCGATAATTTTAGGCTTGAGATCAGCGCNATATTGACCATGGCGGGNGCCAATGACGAAGTCGTGATCTGTTTGGAGAGNCCAGGTGGTATGGTTCACAGCTATGGTTTAGCGGCGTCGCAAATGATGCGCGTGCGTAATCAGGGCATTCCGTTAACAGCGGTAGTGGATAAAGTGGCAGCGAGCGGTGGTTATCTTATGGCGGCGGTGGCTAACAAAATCGTTGCGGCGCCTTTTGCCGTATTAGGGTCGATTGGTGTCGTTGCCCAAATACCGAATGTGCACCGATTGCTGAAGAAGAATGACGTTGATGTTGAGGTGCTCACCGCCGGTAAATATAAGCGTACTTTGACGTTGCTAGGAGAGAATACCGATGAAGGCCGGGAAAAATTTCAGCAAGAACTTGAGGACGTGCATGCATTGTTTCAAGAGTTTGTGGTCGACAATCGACCNGAAATGGATATAGCTGCCGTGGCTACNGGCGAAGCCTGGTACGGTTCGCGCGCGTTGGAGTTGAATTTGGTGGACAGTTTGGCGACCAGTGATGAATATCTCATGGCTGCATGCGAGAACAAGGAAGTTTTTCAAGTGAGTTGGAAGCAAAGCACTAAACCGATCGATCGGCTTTTAGGCAAAGCCAGCGGGGTCCTGGACAGAGTCAATCAATTGCTAGAATTTACACGCCGCTCTTAGCGAAAACGCTAAGTGCACTGTATTACCCAAAACTGAGGAGAATTTGCCGTATGTCGTTTCGAGCGTTTCAAGTTGAAAAAATGGAATCCGGATTTGTGCGCAGCATTGTCGAGCGTGAAGTGGATGACTTGCCTGCCGGTGACTTGCTTATTGATGTGCGTTATTCCTCGCTGAATTACAAAGATGCGTTGTCCGCTACGGGTAATCCTGGCGTTACTCGAGTATTTCCCCATACACCCGGTATTGATGCGGCAGGGGTTGTGCTGTCCAGCGATGACAGTGGCTTTGCTGCTGGCGACGAAGTCATAGTAATCGGTTTCGATCTGGGTATGGGTACCGCGGGTGGCTATGGCCAAAGGATTCGAGTGCCTGCTGACTGGGCCGTAAAAATGCCTGAAGGTCTAGATGCATGCACAAGTATGCGTATTGGCACGGCGGGTTTTACCGCAGCGGAATGTGTGCAAAAGCTGGAGCGGGCTGGAATGACGCCGGCTTCAGGGCCGGTGCTGGTGACTGGAGCGACCGGTGGTGTGGGCTCGGTGGCCGTTAAGTTGCTGGCGAAGCTAAATTACGAAGTTGTCGCGGTTACCGGTAAAGCTGACCAGCATGACTTCTTGCGTGACTTGGGTGCGGTGGACTTTATGACGCGCGAGCAAGCAAGTGAGGGCGCAGAAAAACCCCTGTTAGCGGAGCGTTGGGGTGGTGTGGTTGATACCGTGGGCGGAGACATTTTGTTTAACGCAGTAAAAAGTCTGCGTTATGGCTGCAGCGCAGCGGCGTGTGGACTGGTGGCGGCGCCTAATTTCGCGGCCTCGGTACTGCCGTTTATTTTGCGCAATGTGAATTTACTTGGAATCGATTCGGTGCAGTTGCCTATAACCGAGAAAGCAGCGATTTGGTCGCGTCTAGCAACAGACTGGCGGATGGATTTATCCGATCTCGAGGAATCACTGACGTTGGATAGTTTGTCCGCCGCGATCGACCGAATATTGGCTGGGCAAATGGTCGGCCGTGGTGTTGTTGACCTAAATGCCGAAGCCTAGTTTCGGCGTAAGCTCGACTTTGCGGCAATTGGATTAGGGTATCGCGACACAACCCAATAGCTGCTGACGACCATGGAAAGGACCGTGGCGGTTTGCAATACCACCGCGGCGGTTTCGCTAAGCAACGCGTTTCCAATGGCGATATAGCTCAACAGTAGGGCGAACTCTGAACCCTGACCTAATCGAGCGCCCACTTCTTGTGCCGTGTTTGCGGGTTCGCCTTGAATCTTCAGCAATAGGCTAAAGACTAGAGGCTTCGATACAACCACAATGACACTCAGTGCCAGAATCGGTAACCAGAGGGTGCTGATGAGGCCGGTATTCAGATCTGCGCCTACGGAAAAGAAAAACAGGATCAGAAAAAAGTCGCGCAACGGTCGCAAATGCTCGGCGATGTATTTGGCGATCGGACTGGTGGCAAGGCTTACGCCCGCGGTAAAAGCACCTATTTCGAAAGACAGATTCAGGCCGTGCGCCAGACTTCCTAGTCCGAGGCACCAGCCTATAGCGAGCAAGAAAATGTATTCATGAAATGCATCAAATCGCCTTATCAACGGCGCCAGCCCGNAGCGGACGCCAGCGAAACCGCAAATTCCTAACACTGGTAGCGCTAGAAGAATCCCGCTGAGATTGAGCATCAGGCCGCTTAAGTCTGGCGTCAGTTCGCTCATTACAACAATGCTAATTATGGCCAATAGGTCTTGGATTAATAGCAGGCTGATGACGATTTCGCCGATATGCCGATGGTGTAATGCCGTGGTAGGCAGNAGCTTTAAGCCGAGGATCGTGCTGGANAANGTGAGGGCTANACCCNCAATAATTGANTCTGTCGCGGNAAAGCCAAAGAACCAAAAAGTAGATGCGCCAAGAACAAAAAATGCCCCGCTGGTGCCGAGGGCTGTGACCATGGATTCGCCGACCATGTTACGTAATTTGTTGGGTTGCAGGTCGAGCCCAACGAGAAACAGTAGGAACATAATGCCAATCTCGCCGATTTCGTCGAGGTGCTGGTCGTCGTCTATTACGGCAAGGCCGTAGGGGCCGATCAANCAGCCCAGCGCAACATACGCGACTAACATTGGCTGACGCGTGTACAAAGAGAGCGTTGCGAGTACAGCGGCACCGCTGAAGATTAGAAAAAACGAATCAATTAGGTTGGGGTGTACCATNGTTAAAGCATAGCACCGGTTAGTCGCATGTGGCGTGTGTCGGTTAGGGTATTCCGTCTGCAGGAGATTTGTCGGGCGAGTGCCGGGTCTGCATTACGGCGGTTCGTTTTGTCAACCAATCGCCAATGGTTGAGATCGAAGGGCGTCGGCCTATAATGCGTAGTGCAAAACGCTTACGGAGCCACAATGACCGAAAACGCACCAGAGAATGAAACCACACAGCCGCCGCCGAGTCACGACGACAGCAAGGTCGACGCTGTTGCGATCGCTGTCATTTTCGTTGCCGCGGTGCTCATGGCGGCTCATCTGATCTCAGGATTCACCTTCGATCTGTAAGNCGTACGGTTGTCTGGGTTATACCGCGTTGCACTAATCCGTGAGGTTAGGGGTCAACAGACGCCGTGNGTTATTCAATGGNAGCTGTTTGCGGNCCGCATAACTCTTAAGCTGATCCTCNTCGATTTTTCCAACACCAAAGTAGCGGCTTTCTGGATGCGAAAAGTACCANCCACTGACNGNTGCNGCNGGNNTCATGGCGTAANTTTCTGTCAANGCNATANNGGTTNTCGCGGTNGNNTCNANTAANNGGAANAANGTTTCNTTCTCGCTGTGCTCTGGACAAGCNGGATANCCAGGCGCNGGGCGTATGCCTCTATAACGCTCTTTGATGAGCGCTTCAGAATCGAGATTTTCTGCNGTTGCNTAGCCCCAATAATGCTGTCTGACTTTTGCGTGTAAATNNTCNGCNAANGCCTCAGCTANNCGNTCCGCAAGNGCCTTGATCATGATCTGCGTGTAATCGTCTTCCGCGAATTCGGCGAGAATGCCCTCTATGTTTTGGCCGGCGGTAACCGCGAAGCCGCCGAGATAGTCTGCTGTCCCCAGGGGTGCGATAAAATCCGCGAGACAATAGTTAGGGCTCAGATCGTCAGGTTTGGGCGCCTGTTGTCGTAAATGGTGTAAATGAGCGAGGGTTTGTGTGCGTGATTCGTCAGTGAATAACGCAATGTCATCGCTGCCGGAACGATTGGCAGGCCAAAACCCGTACACACCCACAGCGGCCAAACGTCCGTCGTCAATTAGCCATTGCAAACGCGATTTGGCGTCGGCGAATAATTGAGTCGCGGCCTCGCCGACGACCTCATCTTCAAGGACTGCTGGGTAACGCCCAGCCAGTTCCCAAGTCATAAAGAACGGCGTCCAATCAATGTACGGCGTGAGTTCAGCGAGGCTCGGTTTGATCGTATAGACGCCGAGTTCTGCAGGGGCGGGCGGCTGATAGTCCGACCAGTCGAGCGGAGCTGCATTGGCTTGCGCATCGCTCAATGCGAGGAAGGCGCGTTTTTCGCGCCGGGCTTCTACGCGGTTTCGAATCAACGCGTATTCTTCGCGAATTTCTTTAGCATAGTTCTGGTACAGCGCTTCGTTAGCGAGCAGGCTGGCGGCTACGTTGACCGCGCGCGATGCATCAGGGACGTAGACGGTTGCCCTATTCTCATATTCAGGAGCGATTTTTGCTGCGGTATGCGCTTTGCTGGTTGTGGCGCCACCGATCAGCAGCGGAATGTCGAGACTGCGTCGTTGCATCTCTTGAGCAATATGCACCATCTCGTCGAGAGAGGGCGTGATTAGACCGGACAGCCCGATTACATTTGCGTCGCATTCGATTGCGGTTTCAATAATCTTCTCGGCTGGAACCATAACCCCGAGGTCGATCACCTCATAGTTGTTGCATTGCAAAACAACACCCACGATATTTTTACCGATGTCGTGCACATCACCCTTTACCGTGGCCAGCACAATTTTGCCTTTAGCTGATCTCTCACGATCTGGATTGCGCTGCTTTTCTTCCTCGATAAAAGGCACCAGGTGGTTCACTGCTTGTTTCATTACGCGCGCGCTTTTTACCACCTGGGGTAAAAACATTTTGCCGCTCCCAAACAAATCACCCACGACGCCCATGCCGTCCATTAATGGTCCCTCGATGACCTCCAGTGGATGCGTAGCCAGTTGGCGTGCTTCTTCGGTATCAGCGACGACAAAATCGCCAATGCCTTTGACCAAGGCATGGCTTAACCGTGCGTGGACATCAAGCTCGCGCCAAGCTTCTTGTGTTTGCTCGCCGGCTTTATTGTCAGAGGTATCGACCAGGTTCTGGGCGATTTCCAGCAAACGCTCTGTTGCGTCTTCGCGTCGATTCAATACAAGATCTTCGACTGCCTCGCGCAAGTCGCCCGGGAGCTCCTCGTAAATTCCCAGTTGCCCTGCATTAACAATGCCCATGGTCAATCCCGCTTGAACTGCGTGGTAAAGAAAGACCGTATGTATAGCTTCGCGTATCAGATTGTTGCCTCGAAAGGCGAAAGATACGTTGCTCAGGCCGCCTGAAGTACTGGCACCTGGTAAGTTTTGGTGTATCCAGCGTACTGCTTCGATGAAATCTACGGCGTAGTTACGGTGTTCATCGATGCCGGTGCCAATGGCAAAAATATTGGCATCGAAAATTATGTCCTCGTTTGGGACTCCTACGTGCTCCGTGAGGATGCGATAGCTGCGATCGCAGATTTCGATTTTGCGTGCCTGAGAATCGGCTTGGCCCTCTTCATCGAATGCCATGACGACCATCGCAGCTCCGTATTCCAGACACTTGGTTGCCGCAGCTATAAACGCCTGTTCGCCTTCTTTGAGACTGATCGAGTTTACGATTGCTTTGCCTTGGACACATTTCAGCCCAGCTTCGATGATGTCCCATTTGCTTGAGTCGAGCATGATCGGTACACGCGAAATATCGGGCTCTGAGGCGATAAGGTTGAGGAAATGCACCATGGCTTGTTCGCCGTCCAACATGCCTTCGTCCATATTGATGTCTATGATCTGCGCGCCGTTTTCAACTTGTTGGCGCGCGACCTTCAACGCTTCGTCGTATTTGTTTTCGCGAATCAGCCGCGCGAAACGCGCTGAACCTGTAACATTAGTGCGCTCGCCAACGTTGACGAAAAGACTGTCGCGCTGCAACTTAAGAGGCTCCAGCCCGGCTAATTTCAAGACACCTGATGCGGAGGCTCCTTGTGCGCTTGGGGTTTCTGAGCATTCCCTTGGTGGGAGATGGGCGATCACTTCGGCGATAGCGCTGATGTGTTCAGGCGTCGTTCCGCAGCAACCTCCGATAATATTCAACCAGCCCGATTCTGCGTACTCTCTGACAATATCTGCCATTTCTTCCGCTGTTTGGGTGTATTCACCAAAGGCGTCAGGCAAGCCCGCATTAGGNTGCACACTTACTGCGCTTGAACANAGCTTCGATAGCTCAGCGACATAAGGCCGCAGTTGGTCGGCGCCGAGTGCGCAATTGAGGCCTACAGCAAGTGGCTTGGCGTGCTCGACTGAGTAAAGAAAAGCTTCGCAGGTCTGACCGGATAGAGTGCGTCCACTGGCGTCTGTTATGGTGCCGGAGATGATGAGCGGCAATGCGTCTTCAAGCTCGGCGTTGACTTGGGTTGCCGCGTAGATTGCCGCCTTCGCGTTGAGCGTATCAAACACTGTTTCGATTAAAAAAATATCAGCGCCGCCNGCAGCCANNCCCCGCATNGCTTCNGTATANGNCTCTACCAATTCGTCAAAGCAAATGTTTCGATAACCGGGCTGATTTACATCCGGAGAGAGACTGGCGGTTCGATTCGTGGGGCCAACACTGCCGGCGACGAAGCGAGGTTTATCATCCGTATGGTATTGATCGGCAATGCTTTTGGCGATTTGCGCCGCGGCTTGGTTGATTTCAAAGCAGATATTTTCGGTGCCGAAATCCGCCTGGGCGATCGTTGTCGCGTTAAATGTATTGGTGCAGATGATGTCGCTGCCGGCTTCGAGGTAGCTGCGGTGTACCTCTTCAACAATGTCCGGGCAGGTCAGACACAGAATGTCGTGATTGCCCTGTAGTGGCAGATGGTGGTCGGCGAAGCGCTGGCCTCGGTACGCCGATTCTTCAAGCTTGTAACCCTGAAAGGCCGTTCCGTAAGCACCATCCAAAAGCAAGATGCGTTGTTGGATGAGCTGTTGCAGTTGGNTTGTATGAGCGGTCAAAGGGCGGGTAGGTGGGTTCGCGGTGGCCTTAGCGCCGGGCATAGGGGAATCTCAGGCAGTGTCAGTTACTGTTCAGCCTAGCCAAGGTTTAGCGTCGGAACAATTGAAGTACTTGGAGACTTCTTTGAGCAAAACTAATAGTCATCTACCTCATTAACCGGCTCGGGTATATAATAGTGTGCCGTGACGCGGTATGCGCGTCCCGCTTAATCAGAGTGAATGCAGCGATAATGATCAACATATCGTCCAGTGCGCAAACCTATCTGCAAGGACTTTTAGCCAAGCAGGAAGATGCCGACGTCTCAATCCGTATATTTGTTGCTCAGCCCGGTACGCCGCAAGCTGAGACCTGTATTGCCTACTGTCGCCCAGGGGAGGAGCAGGAAGGGGATATAGCGGTTGAATACGAGGGGTTTAGAGCTTGGTTTGAGGGGCGTAGTGAGCCGTATTTAGAAGACGCCGAAGTTGATTATCAAGAAGACCAGATGGGTGGGCAACTGACGATCAAAGCACCGAATGCACGAGTGCCAAAAGTGGGCCCAGATGCGCCTATTGAGGATCGCGTCAATTATGTTCTGTATAACGAAATTAACCCTGGTCTGGCGGCGCACGGTGGGGTCGTATCGTTGGTCGAAATCACTACAGAAAATCGAGCGGTGTTGCAGTTCGGCGGTGGTTGCCAAGGATGTTCTGCGGTCGACATTACGCTAAAAAGCAGCGTTGAAGGCACGCTTTTGGAGCAAGTGCCTGATCTTACCGGGGTGGTTGACCATACCGACCATTCCTATACCGACAACGCCTATTTCAGCTGAGGCGTTGCCTAATTGAAGCGCTTTTCGAGGTGTCGGTGCAACTCGTGCAACATTGCCTCGGTTTCCGTCCAGCCCACACATGCGTCAGTAATGGATACGCCGTACTTTAGGGCGCCGGTCGCATCGATGCTCTGACTGCCAGGTTGCAGATGGCTTTCAATCATTACCCCCGTGATGTCGTTGTTGCCATCGGCGATTTGAGCNCCGACACAATTCAACACGCCGTGTTGTTTGCTGTAATCTTTATTCGAGTTTGCGTGCGAGCAATCCACCATGATGGATGGATTGAGGCCGATGGATTCAAGCTTGCGAGTGCATTGTTCGATTTCGGTGGCGTCGTAGTTCGGGCCATCCGAGCCGCCGCGTAAAACGATGTGGGCAAACGCGTTACCCCGAGTGTGCACCACGCTTACCTGACCGGTAGCGCTTATGCCTAAGAATCTATGCGGCTGAGCCACGGATTGCAGAGCGTTGATGGCGACATCCAACGAGCCGTCGGTACCGTTTTTGAAACCCACTGCGCAACTTAGACCCGAAGCCATTTCGCGGTGGGTCTGTGATTCTGTAGTGCGCGCACCAATGGCACTCCAGGAAAATAATTCCTGTAAATATTGTGGGGTAATTGGGTCCAATGCTTCGGTCGCGAGAGGCACACCTAAGGCAGAAATATCTAAGAGCAATTTACGGGCGATATGAAGGCCTTGATCGACCTTGAAACTGTCATCCAGAAAGGGGTCGTTGATNAGGCCTTTCCATCCCACAGTACTGCGAGGTTTTTCGAAATAACTGCGCATTACAAGAAACAAGCGATCACCAAGTTNTTGGGCGAGATGGCTTAGTCGCTGTGCATACTCCAAAGCACTTAGTGGGTCGTGAATTGAGCAAGGGCCAACGACAACGAGCAGGCGTTTATCATTCTTCGCGACGATCTGGCGCACGGTTTGGCGGTGTCGGTTAAGCGCCTCGCGAACGGGCTCGGACACCGGTAATCGTCGCTTCAATTGTTCGGGTGTAATCAACATGTCCTGTGACTCAACGTTCAAGTTCTCTAATTGCATTTGCATCTCCTCTGCGCGCTGCTCAGTAGTTCTTTAGTGAATGTCGCGCATAAAAAACCCCGCGCGACGTCTGCCTTGCGGGGTGTAGCGAAGGCAGTGGGCTGCCTTCAATAAAAGAAGGTCAGCTAGCAGCTAAAGAAGNAGCCCTGCCAAAAATTAGTCGTCGCACGAGCGCGGGCGGCGCGGTGCTCGATATTGCTGAAATGGTGATATGTGGTCTGCATGGCTGGAGATCCTAAAGCACTGTAACTAAAAAGCAATTTACCCAGCAGCGCTATAATTCGTGCAGTTCGCCGAGTCCGGTGAAATACAACGCAGTTCGAATAGGCTTAGGATCATCTATGAACAGCCGTTCCACCAAAGTGTGGTAGCGTTTTAGTTGAAATTGATAGCGATCCTTTTGCTCTTGCAAAAATTGCTCTTGCAAAAATTGCTCGGCTGCCGAGCTCTGGTCCGTTGCAGCCGGCATTGCTGTTTTATAATCGATAATCCAGCGTTGGCCATCGCTTTCAAAGTAACGATCGAGTACGGCGTTATGCACGCGTCCTGTGTCGTCCACACCGCTTATTGCCCACTCGCATCGAGCGTTCGAATGCTTGGCTAACATCCATTGACCGGTGGTGCTATCGAGAACGGTTGATATGTGCCGCTGTGCGACAGCAATGAGTGATGTCAGACGCTGCGGGTCTATATCTTGTTGAGCCGCCCAAAGGCTCAAACGGTCCGGTAACGATTTGGCGCTTTGAGGTTGGGTGCTGCCGAGCCAAGCCAGCGCTTTGTGGACTAAATGGCCCAGCGCAATCTCGAAGCGGCCGCCGATCAGATCTTCAGCGGCAGTTAATGTATCGGCGCGAATGGTCGATNGGTTAACGGGTGGGGGGCGCCATTGGTAGCCGGCAGGCAGGGCCGTTAGCAGCAATGGCTGCGAAGGTTCGTTGGCTGATGCGGTGGTCGGAGATTTTACAGCCGTGGATCGATGTTTGATCCAGTCCGCCATATCTTTTGCTTTATCGAAATCGTCGGTTTGGTAGCTCAGCCACAGGCTGCTGCGCGCGCGAGTGCATGCAACATAGAGTAAGCGCTTGCGCTCGTTTGTTGCGCGGATTTTTTCTTCGTAGTGCAGCCATGCATGAATTGGATCCTCCTTGGCGCCAATCAGCAGGCTGTTATCGCCTCGCTGCCATAGCATTAGTGGCGCTTGGTCATGACGTGTGCCGCGCTGCAGGAACGGCACGATGACATGATCGAACTCTAATCCCTTAGCTTTATGAATGGTCATTACCTCGATTTGATCGGTGCTCGCTCGATTGGCGAANAGTCGCGCGACTCTGCGTTGCAAAATAGGCAGGCTGTAAGCGTCACGTCCTAGCTCCTCAATGAGTTCGAACCAGTGCAAAGCATGCTCGCACGCAATCTCGTCGTAGGCACTAAAGCCTCCTAATCGTACCCACAACCCTTCGAGAATTTCGCGCAAAGGGAATTCGTACAGATGAGTTCGAGCCCAATCGAGGCCATCTGTTAATCGGCCTATTGCGGGAAACCGGTTTTTTAAAGCGGGTAATTCAGTGACGAAGTTTTGCAATTCATGCAGTTGCTGTAACTCGGTAAGCCTTAGGCCAATCAGCGGACTGCGCAAGATGCTGAACCATGCCAGTCTGTCCTCAGGATTTTGCATGATCCGGTGTACGTTCATTAGATCTTGAATCACTGGAACCTCAGCAAGTAGGTCGATATCTGTAGAGCGCCAAGGAATACCGGCAGCGGTCATCTCGCTAACCAATGGCTGTAGATGGCTGCGAGAGCGACACAGAATACCGACACTGCCACTGCCGATATCGCGCAGATGAGCAATGATTTCGCGGACTTCCTGCTTGGCATCGGCATAGGCACGGCAAACGACAGGCGCTGTGGCGACAGTTGTGTCGCTGAAGGCTTGTGATGCGGCAAAGTTTACTGCCCCTAAGCGTGCGTTACCGTTTGGCGGGAGTAGATTGCTGAACAGATCGTTGCTCCAGTTAACGAGGTCTGGCNCGGAGCGGAAGTTAGCGATCAGATCCAAACGCTCCAATGGGAGGCCGGCTAGGCCATGCTCCCGACACTGTGCAAACAGCGATACATCGGCGTCGCGGAAGCGATAGATCGACTGCATTGGATCGCCGACGGCGAAAAAAGTGTTGTTGTCGTCTGCCTGCCACCCCTCGGTCAGAAGCTCAAAAAAATGCAGTTGGCTGTGCGANGTGTCTTGGAATTCATCAACCAGCAGATGCCGAATTTTGTAGTCGAAATATAAGGCCAGATCCGTAGGCCCAGACTCATCTCTTAGTCCGGCGGTCGCGCGCAGTTGCAGTTCGGTAAAATCGATAGCGCCTTCGGCTACAAAGACCTTGTTGAGGGCTATAGCGCTTAGCGATAGGCAAATGCTCATCGTTGCCAGAGTCTGGCATTGAGTATCTGTTGGCGTTCCGGAAGGCAGATACTTTACATGTTTAAAATGCTCGGCGGCCGATGTGCTCGCCAGTGCGGGCAACCAATTTTTGACCTCATCGCGTAGGCTTTTGTCTGCAAAAGCCGAATGCGCCCGCCGATCGATGCTTTTACGAAGACTATCTTGAGTCGTTAGTAGCAACGGTGCTATGGCGCTCAGAGCGGNATGGAACTCTTCACTCGTAGCTTCTGGGTACAGGGCTTTATAGATTGATTGAATCTTATGTCGATCCGCGGCGGTAAGGCAGCCGTCGGCGGCCTGCAGCACCTGTGCACGNAGTTCAGTCAAGGCGTGCTGCAGCACCTTCTGCATGTGCCCTGTNGCACCTGNAGTTTGCAGTGCCAACTGGTTATTTATGTCTAACCATTGGTCGCGACGGGCCAGCATGTTTGTGAGTAGTTTGCTGGCACTTGCCGCATCGTTGTTTAGAAAGGCCAGGAATTCAGCGATAACAGGGGCCGTGGCCGTGCTTTTGGCCAGTTGTTGCAGCAGCGTTTCGCCGGCTTGTTGATAAAGATGATCGGCTGATTCCACTAAGTCCAAACCCGCGACACTGGTTTGTTTTGGAATTCGCGTCGCCAGTTCCATAGCAAAACTGTCNATGGTCTGTACTTTTAGGCGATTAGGGTTCAGGCGCAGTCCCCAACCGGCATCGGCNTCGCGTTGGCGAATCCGTTGCGCGAGTGGATTGTCTGCATCCAGCGCATTAAGAATACGCTGCTTCATTTCGGTAGCTGCTTTACGNGTAAAGGTGATCGCAAGGATTTCCTCTGGNCGGTTAACCTTCTCCAGCAGATTCAGGTAACGCTGCACTAATAACGTGGTTTTGCCTGAGCCCGCNGGCGCTTGAACGATACACGATCGTGTGGGNTCCACGGCCTTCTCGCGAGCGGACTGATCGATGGGTGATTGCCGATCAATCGAATTCATGGTCTGCATCTTCTTCAAACGGCGTATTGATCCGGCACAGACCTTGGAGATGGCAGTAGCGGCACGCGCCTTTCTGCGGAGTCACTGTAGCGTCACCGTCTCTGAGTGCTTGGGCCAACTGAGTGAGCGTATGCTGCCATTGCTCACGTTGTTCAGTCCAAGGTTCGGGTGTGGGCTTGATCTGTAAAGATCGGGTAACGGAGTCGGTCAACNGCTGTTCACCGANGCCCACTGCTTTGACCTCTTTATCNCTTATGCATGCGTACGCGACGCTTGCGATATCTGGGTCGATGAGACTATAGATGGGCAGTTGCAGGTCTGAAGGAGGAGATTTTATTGCACCGCTGGCGGATTTGCTTGAGGACTTGTAGTCAATAATGACCGAGCGATTATTCACTATATCGATACGGTCGACGCGTAATGCGAAGGTCAGGCCGGCCAGTTCAAGCTGAAAATCGCGCTCAACGGCGTGTATAGCGAACGGTTCTCGTTCAGCTTCAAGGTCAAACCATCGCCTTACCAGAGCCGCGAGTCTCGAATATTCATTTTTCAGGAACTCTGGGGGCAGCGCTGCGCGATCTCCAAGTACTTGTGAACACGCGAGGTAAATTTCGGCGTCGGTAAGTTCCATCATCTGTTGGCTGGTTTCGCAGCGTTCGGTNAGGTGCTGCATCAGCGCATGCAAGGTAATTCCTCGTTCTAGGGCGTCTGGGAACTCGGTGGGTTGACGTTCTCGGCGAAGCCCGAGGCGCTGTTGAGCATACGCGCGGAACGGACATTCTAATTGGTCTTGCAAGGCTTTGGTGCCGCCGAGCATGCGCTGTTCTTGTACAGGTAGGCCTCGGAAATCTGCGGTTTGGACGAGTTGTACGGGATCCCGATGGTAGTAGGGGTGATAGATCTCTGGGTCAGTTGTCAGTGGAAAGCTTGCGACCTGAGCGACATCCGCGACCGCNCGGCTCGGGCGCAGTTCATAACCGTCAAGTTGGTTGACGTAGCTAAACGTCAGTTCGGCGCCGCTGCTCAGCCACTGGTTAATTGTGCGCTGTGCGAATGCTAATTCTTGATCCGGTNTGACTCTTGGAAGTTGATGCCGTNGCGCAAGCTGAACCGGAATAAAGGGGTTNAAAGACGCNGTTTGTGGAAAGCTGTTGGCATCCATCCCGCATACCCACAGATGTGAGTAGTCGAGTCCTGTGGTTTCGAGCAAGCCCAGTACCTGAACCTGCGAGGCGGGTCGTTGCGGCGCGAACATTTGCGCTTTTAGATGCAGTGTTAGCAGATCAAGTGCAGCCTCAAAAGACATCTGATGGGAATCTGCGTGCTGCTGCATTGCAAGTGTTGTTATGGATTCGCGAATTCGCGACACAGCTTGAAACTGAGTGGACTCAAGTTCGCTGCTGTTGGGCCAGTTTACACTGCGCAGCAATTCGTTGATGAAGTTCAACCAGTAGGCAAAATGTTCGCTTTTAGGCGCGTTATCGAGGCGTTGCACTAGCGGGGTAGCGTCGCCACCAAAGGCGTTAGCGCGAATCTCCGCAAAACCTTGACCCGCAGGCCAGTTACGCAGGGCGGCGTGGCACCATGGCATTGATAGGAACGGTGAAAACGCTAGGGTTTCCAAAGCATCCCTAGTGATTGGTACGCGGCACCAATTGAGCAATACGTTGGCGTGCATCCACGCGGGCTGATCAAATAGTGGGCTGCCCCCAGACAAGTCGAAGCAGCGCGTGGCACTGCCCGATTCTGGGTCAAAAGTCACTGAAAATTGCCGCTGCACGCGGTTATAAATCTGCGCTAATTTGGGCACAACCACAGCGACTCNAGCATTTGGTTGCTGGCGACATATGTCCGCTGACCAGCGTGCCGCAGCCGCGAGTTCAAGCGTCACCGAGTCAAAAGCAAACAGACGGTGCTTACTGTGGGTGGTGTTTGTTGGCTGGTTCCGGTTGTCCTGCCTAATGCTCTCGAAATCAAGAATCAACGCTTGGTCTTTGAGCCACTTCACGCCGCTTGCGCGATCGCAGGCGTCAAGGTAGCGCTGTTCTGTTACGGATAAGTGATCAAACGCGATCAAAAGCAACGGCTTAATGGGTAAACTATTGTTTTCAAACAATAATTTAGGAATCTGACAGGTGTAGAGTTCACCCGGCTCTGCGAGGTCAGATACCGCGCGCGCCCAGGGTACAAATAGTTCGCTGCTTTCACTGCCGTCTGCAAGGTCGTCGATTTCGATGTCGTATCGATACAACAATTCTTGGGCCTGAGCTGCGCTGGGGCTTAGGTGGCGGTTAACGGCTTCGGCGCATTGATAAAAACGGGACAGCAACTGGCTGTTTGGAAGCAAACCTACAGCGACATCGCCTTGGTCTTGCCAAACGGCAAATTGCTCCTGCAGAAATTGGTTCAAGCTTAAACAGTGAGGGCTCGGCCATGCTTTAAGCCCGCGTGCCTGATGGGCCTGATTGAGTCCGCGCCGCAGTTCACGGGCAAGACGCTCATTTGGCGTGACAATAATGAAATCGTCGCTGGCATCGAGCAGCGAATCGGANATTTTAACGAACGCATTAACCACTCGGACAGTGTAACNCAAGCGCGCTTAGAAAGAGCCTTAACGTAAAGACTGGCGCTCAAACGCTTTTTTAATTGATGTCTAACGTGGCAGACGACGATAAAAGAGCAAAAAATNAAAAGACTGCGTAGTTTTGCTACCCAGTGGAGGGTGAGAACAGCTAACATAAGGGTCTTGAAACTTGGAACGTCCAAAATGTGGCACTTGATCGAAGACTTTTTTGACCAGAGCTTGGTAATGAAGGCATTGATAGGCGTCGGATGGCTAGCGGTGCTGATTATGGTGTTCAGCCTCGGCCAGCAGTTGCTGTCGTTTTAAGCGCTTGTTGCAGGTCTAAAAATCTATGTGGTTGTCCTCGTTCAGCGGTAAACAGCGGCTCGTAATGTTGCGACTTGCGCATAACGTCATTGTTTCCGACGGCTTGTTAGATCCTAATGAAGAAGGGATGTTGCTCGAGCTCAAGCAGGAAATGGGTCTCNGTGAATTAGAGGAATTGGAATATCTTGAACTGCAGGGTATTCAAGATGTTTTTCAGGACAAGCGTTCACGCGTGGTCGTNGTTATCAATTTAATTAAATTGAGTTACGTGGACGGCGCCTTTGAAATAGAAGAAGAATGTTTGCTTAAAGAAATATCGCGCGCTTTCGATATCTCGGACACGGAATTTTTGCTGCTTGATAACTGGGTGCGTAGATTGTCTGCTCTAGAGGAGGAGGCAGAGGCGTTCTTTACTTGATTCTGAAAACAGGCGAATGCTCTGAGTTCGCCATTCAGCGCTAGCACGCGGTGAGGCAAGTTTTGACCGAGGCAGATGAACAAAAGAAGATAGTTGAGTGGTTGGAAGGGCTGCGGGTCGAGCATAACGATCTCGATGTGGTCATTAACCATTTATTGGAAGCGCGCCACCACGACACAATGCGTATTCAGCGTTTAAAGCGACGNAAGCTCAAGATTAAAGATATGATCCACCGTCTCGAAAGCGAATTAATACCCGATCTCGATGCCTGAATCTGCGACTGTTAAACCGTTGACTGTGGCGATTTCCTCTACCGCCTTATTCGATCTATCCACCTCAAATGAAATCTACGAAAACCAAGGGCTTGCGGCTTATCGGCGTTATCAAATCGATCAAGAAGATACCGTTCTGGAGCCTGGTGACGGNTACTATTTGGTAAAAAAAATATTAAATATCAATAAAATACTAGATAAACCTAGAGTGGATGTGATACTTCTTTCGCGGAATTCCGCGGACACGGGACTGCGTGTTTTCAACTCAATAAGAGCTCATGACTTAGGCATCACACGTGCGGCGTTCTGTTCTGGTGGGTCGCCTTATCGCTACATCAATGCGTTCGGATGTGATTTGTTTTTATCGACGCATGGTGACGATGTTAGGTTGGCGTTGGAAGAAAGCGTCGCTGCGGCGACTTTGCTCGGTCGCGGCAGCGGGCAAACCGAGGCCGATGATTCAGTGCTCAGACTCGCTTTTGATGGCGATTCTGTGCTCTTTTCGGATGAAGCAGAGCAGATATACCAACGTGATGGGTTGGATGCATTCAGTGAGCATGAACAGGCCAAGGCAGGGGATGTGCTTGGCGGTGGTCCGTTTAAAGCGTTTTTGGCTGCGCTACAGAGTTTGCAGCAGGAGTTTCCAGACGGCCAAAGCCCTATTCGTACNGCCTTGGTCACGGCCAGGGGAGCGCCGGCGCATGAACGGGTGATTCGCACTTTGCGCGAGTGGGACATTCGACTCGATGAGTCGTTATTTCTTGGCGGTATGGATAAGACCGAATTTTTGCGCGGGTTCGCTGCGGATATCTTTTTTGATGACCACGAGTTGCATTGCAATCGGGCGGCGGGGCATATAGCGACCGGNCATGTNCCTCATGGCGTCGTTAATCGCAAAGGACAGTAGGCATAGGCGCTCNATATAAATTAAGTAATAAAAGATTGTGGTNTAATAGCTAAAAGAGATATTANTATCTGATCTNTNTAATGCTTTGCACAGGTTTGTCGCCATGAAACTACAGCAGCTTCGATACATTTGGGAGGTGGCGAACCATGGCCTAAATGTTTCTGCCGCGGCGGAATCTCTGTTCACATCGCAACCGGGTGTGAGTAAGCAGATCCGGCTCTTAGAACATGAATTGGGGGTCGAGATCTTTGCTCGAAATGGCAAACATCTCTATGAGATCACTGCGGTAGGTCAGCAAATCCTCGCGATGGCCGGGGAAATTTTGCGCCAGACCGAGACGATCAAGCAAATGGCTCAAGAGTACTCGGATGAAACTCAAGGGGCCTTAAGCATAGCGACCACGCACACCCAAGCGCGGTACGCATTACCGTCTGTAATCACAGCCTTTCGCGACGCATATCCCGATGTGAGTTTGCATATGAATCAGGGCTCACCGGAACAAATAGCCCAACTCGCCGACACTGGAACTGCGGACTTTGCCATTGCCACCGAAGGGATGGAACTGTTCCAGGATCTTATTATGATGCCTTGCTACCGCTGGAATCGCTGTCTTGTGGTGCCAAAAGACCATCCGTTAGCCGGTGTGCAGCAATTAACTTTAGAACATCTGGCGCAGGTACCGATCGTTACCTATGTATTTGGGTTTACCGGCAGATCCAAGCTTGATTCAGCGTTTGGCGCAGCCAAAATTGTTCCGAACGTGGTGCTTACGGCCACCGATACGGATGTGATTAAGACCTATGTCCGCTTGGGCTTAGGGGTTGGCATAATCGCGAGCATGGCGTTTGATGACGTTCAGGATAGGGACTTGGTGCGTATTGACGCGAGTCATTTGTTCGAACCTAGCGTGACTTATATTGGCTTTCGGCGCGGCACATTTTTACGTGGCTATATGCTTAATTTTATTAAGCTATTTGCCCCGCACCTAGACGAATGGACGGTTCAGGACGCCTTGGCCTGTGCTACTCGTAAAGATCGAGAAGCAATGTTCGCAGAGATTCCATTGCCCCGGAGATAGTTGCTCTGTGGTCCCTGCGGTGTGATCCAAGTGCCTAAGTCTTGCTTAAAAGAGCGTTTTATCCGCGATTGATGCGGCTTTCCCAGTATAAATTGAGCCTGTTGCGATATGCTTAGGCGGTCGTTAATTGTTAAGGATTATAGTGGACGTATTGTGTTTGGATCTCGAAGGCGTATTGGTCCCTGAAGTCTGGCAAGCTGTGGCTAAGGCAACTCAAGTAGACGGGTTGTTGAAGACGACGAGAGACATTCCGGTTTACGAAGATCTAATGAGTTATCGATTGAAGTTGCTTGCAGAACACGCGATCACTTTGTCCGATGTCCAGACGCAGATAGCCAAGTTGCAACCGCTGCCCGGTGCCTTCGAATTCTTAGAGTGGGCGCGATTGCATTATCAGGTGGCGATCATCTCCGACACCTTTTACGAATTTGCGGCACCATTGATGGCGCAGTTGCAGCAACCGTTCTTGTTGTGTCACAAACTGGTGGTGGAGGAGGATCGGATTATCGGCTTCAAGTTGCGTCAGACGGACCCTAAGCGATGTTCGGTCAAGGCGTTCAAGTCCTTGGACCTGCGTGTCGTTGCCGCGGGCGATTCATTCAACGATGTGTCTATGCTGGATGAGGCTGATCGCGGGATCTTTTTTCAGGCGCCCGATAATGTGCGTGAACTGTATCCGCAGTATCCGCTAGCCAGTGATTATGACGAATTGCGGGCGCTGATTACCGCGTCATAAGCCGTGCACCTCGCGGGCAATAGCTGTCTCAGCGCCCTTCGGTTCAAGGTAGAATGACGATTGCTAAAATCCGAACACAGGAAGAAATTATGAGTCAGGGAGCGAAATTTCGTGCGGCGTGTGCCAGCGAATCGCCATTACAAATTCCGGGCACAATTAACGCCTATACCGCACTTATGGCTGAGCAAGTCGGCTACAAAGCGATTTATTTATCCGGGGGCGGTGTTGCGAACGCGTCTTATGGGTTACCCGATTTGGGCATGACCTCGCTTAATGATGTGTTGGAGGACGTGCGGCGCATTACTGCGGCCACTGAACTGCCATTGCTTGTAGACATCGATACCGGTTGGGGTGGCGCTTTCAATATTGCGCGTACCATTCGAGATATGACGGCAGCGGGCGCCGCTGCTGTGCATATTGAAGATCAGGTTGCGCAAAAGCGTTGTGGTCACCGCCCTAACAAAGCCATCGTGTCGGTTGCGGAAATGGTTGATCGTATCAAAGCGGCAGTCGATGCGAAGACGGATGGGGATTTTGTAGTGATGGCCCGTACCGATGCGCTGTCGGTGGATGGTTTCGACGCAGCGGTAGAACGCGCTGGCGCTTTTGCCGAGGCAGGCGCTGATGCAATTTTTGCTGAGGCCATGACCGAGATTGAAATGTACCAAGCCATCGTTAAAGCAGCCGGCATCCCGGTTTTGGCTAATCTCACTGAATTTGGGCAAACGCCTCTATATACCACCGAAGAGCTGGCCGGAGTCGGTATAGACATGGCGCTCTATCCGCTGTCGGCTTTTCGCGCCATGAACAAAGCGGCGCTCAACGTATACAGAGAAATTCGTGAACAAGGCACTCAGGCAGCCGTTGTAGATACTATGCAGACACGGATGGAACTCTACGATTTTCTTGGGTACCACGAATATGAGAAGAAGCTGGATCGGTTGTTCGCCGAGCAAACTGGTTAATGACGTCAATTTATAGCAACGGGCAAGCAAAGCTCGGATACTTTAGCGAGAGAACAAGAGGAAACTAAAAATGGTTGATAAAAAACTTGGTGGCGCTGGTCTGCGCGGTCAAAGTGCGGGCAGCACCGCGCTGTGTACTGTCGGTGTTTCAGGTACCGGTCTGACTTATCGCGGTTACGACATTACAGATCTTGCAGAAAACACGTGCTTTGAAGAAGTGGCGTATCTGATTTTTCATGGCTATTTGCCCAATCAGCGGGAGTTGGATAGTTATCGCGAGGTGCTGAAAGCAAACCGAGAATTGCCAGCAATTTTGTTAGAAGTCCTTGAGCGTATCCCGGCGGACGCGCACCCCATGGATGTGATGCGTACCGGCTGCTCTATGTTGGGCAACTTGGAACCCGAGGGTGATTTTGAAAATCAGCAGCGTACTGCTGATCGACTTCTGGGGGCGTTGCCCGGGATTATTAACTACTGGTATCGCTTCAGCCATGACGGTGTGCGCATTGATACGGTGACTGACGAGCCGTCTTTAGCGGGGCACTTTTTGCATACCTTAAGCGG
>PBQQ01000008.1 GCA_002725095.1 Gammaproteobacteria bacterium | reverse complement strand
GATTCGAAGACTTCACGAATAATCATTCCACAGTAACCGACTTTGCTAAGTTTCTTGGCTGATCAACGTCTGTGCCTTTGTGCACTGCGACGTGATACGCCAATAATTGCAACGGCACTGAATAAGCAATCGGCGCTAGCACCGGATCGATTTTNGGCACATGCAATACGGTGACGCCAGCTTCNGAGTCAAAGGCGCTGTCGGTGTCNGNAAAAACAAAAAGCTCNCCGCCNCGTGCTTTCACCTCCTGGAGATTGGATCGCAACTTTTCNAGCAANTCATCGCTCGGCGCAACGGCAACTACCGGCATATCGTCATCGACTAGGGCGAGCGGTCCGTGCTTGAGCTCCCCTGCCGCGTACCCTTCCGCATGGATGTAGGAGATCTCTTTAAGTTTTAACGCACCTTCCAACGCTACTGGATAAAGGCTGCCTCGGCCTAGGAACAACGCGTGATGTTTTTCAATAAAGCGCTTGGCGAGTTCCGCGATGGCGTCGTCCAATGCGAGGACCGACTGGATGGCCTCCGGCAAACCACGCAGCGCTGCCACGATCTTATTTTCCTTTTCGGCGCTAAGGCTCTTTCGTCTGCCCAACAAAAGAGTTAGTAGGAGCAGGTTGACCAACTGCGCGGTAAAGGCTTTTGTCGAGGCGACGCCGACTTCCACACCGACCTGCAACATCACCGCAAGATCGCTTTCACGAACTGTAGAGGACGTGGGCACATTGCAAATAGTCAGTGTCGCAAAGTAACCCGCCTCTTTTGCGATACGCAACGCGGCTAAGGTGTCCGCGGTTTCGCCCGACTGAGTAATGGTCACGAATAAGGTATTGGGCAACACCGCAGTTTTGCGGTATCTAAACTCGCTGGCAATTTCTACCTGGCATGGAATACCGACCAAGTCTTCTATCCAGTATCGCGCCACGCTTGCTGCATAGAAACTCGTGCCACAGGCAACAATCGTAATGGCTTCGGTACGATCAAAGATCTCCGAGGCGCCAACGCCGAANGACTGNTCNAGAACCGACTGTTNGCCGATTCGGCCTTGCATGGTTTCTTTCAGCACTCGGGGCTGAGCAAAAATTTCTTTTTGCATGTAATGACGAAAATTGCCTTTGTCGAGATCATCTTGACCCATCTCAATACGTACATCGGCACGCAACACCGATTCATCATCGATACTCCAAATATCAATGCTGTCGCTGCGCAACTCCACTAAATCGCCTTCTTCTAAAAAGATAAAACGGTCCGTAACCGCCTTAAGCGCCAGCACATCAGACGCGATAAAATTTTCTCCGATGCCCTTGCCAACCACCAACGGGCAACCCGAACGCGCCGCTACAATTCGACCGGTTTCAGCCGCAAGACACACCGCTATTGCATAGGCGCCTTCCAAGCGCTTGACCGCCTGACGCACCGCGTCGAGCAAGCCTTTGTCGCCCAAACAACTGTGAATGAGATGAACAATAACCTCAGAATCCGTCTCAGAGGTAAACGCATAGCCCATCGACTGCAATTCATCGCGCAGCGTGGTGTAGTTTTCAATAATGCCGTTATGTACCAGCGCCAAATCGTCGCCGGACATGTGCGGATGCGTATTAACCTGCTGCACACTNCCGTGGGTTGCCCAGCGCGTATGCGCAATGCCCAGAACGCCTGGCACCGGCGCGGCATCCAGGTTATTGCTGAGGTTAACGACTTTGCCGACCTCTCTACGCCGCTGCACAGTGCCATCTGCCTGCAAAATCGCCAATCCGGCAGAGTCATAGCCTCGGTATTCCAGTCGCTGCAGGCCCTGTATCAATANGGGCGCTACATTTCTTTCTGCTACCGCACCAACGATGCCACACATACTCTTACCTTTTGTCTATACGTTTTTCAGTGCGCGCGCTCATGGAGCTACTGCTAGGTGTTTTTCTCTGAACTGTTACTCGGTGCCGACCANCCGTCAATATTGCGTTGGCGGCTCCGACCAACGGCCAGTTGATCCTTCTCTACGTCCTTGGTTAACGCCGAGCCTGCGGCCACGAAGGCTTTTGCNGCTATATTGATGGGCGCTACCAGCGTGGAATTCGTGCCTATGAATGCGCCATCGCCAATATTTGTACGGTGCTTATTTACACCGTCGTAATTGCAGGTCACGGTGCCTGCTCCCACGTTCACATCTCGGCCTATTTCCGCATCACCCAAATACGCCAAGTGGCTCGCCTTGGCGTTGTCNCCTAGACGAGTCTTCTTAGTTTCGACGAAGTTGCCTATTTTCACTCCAGAGCCGAGCACACTCCCCGGGCGCACACGGGCAAACGGGCCTAAGCTGCATGCTGGCCCAACATCAGCGCCATCTACAAGCGTATTGGGCAACACCTGAGTGCCGGCGCCAATTCGCGAATCGCTGATAACACACCCTGGCCCAATGCTTACTCCGTCACCAAGTTCTACTTCACCCGTTAACAGCACATTGGCGTCGATAAAGCAGTCTTTACCCACCCGAATGCGACCGCGAATGTCGACCCGGGACGGGTCCGCAAAGCTAGCACCAGCGAGCATCAGTTGATCAACACGCTGTTTTTGCGCGTGCCGCTCTAGCTGCGCCAACTGAATTCGATCATTAACGCCTGTCACCTCTGCCTCGGACACGGCATTAATAGGCACTACATCAACTCCGTCCTGCGCCGCCATCGCGATGATATCGGTCAAGTAGTACTCTTGTTGAGCGTTATTCGATTGCAAACGGCTCAGCCANTGCGCCAAATGCGTTGTCGGCGCGGCTAAAATCCCGGAATTTATTTCGCTAATTTGGCGCTGTTCAGACGTCGCGTCTTTGAATTCGACAATTTCGCGCACCGCGCCAGTGTCATCGCGAATGATACGACCCAATTCGGCGGGATCGCTGAATTCAGCAACAACTAAACCTAAGTTGCCATTNTTCGCCGCATTCTCGCAGGCGGTAAGGGTCTGTTGAGAAATTAATGGCACATCGCCGTAAAGAATCAGCATTACGCCGTCGTCGGGCAATTGCTCTTTGGCCAATTTTACCGCGTGCCCCGTACCCAATTGCTCCTGCTGTTCAACCCAGAGCAAGCCAGGATCGTCGTTGGCAAAGGACGCTCTAACCTCTGCCCCCTGATGACCAATCACCACAGCGATATGGCGCGGCTCCACACGTTTAGCTGTATGGACAACATGATGAATCAGAGGCTCTCCGGCCAATGGATGCAACACCTTGGCGATGTGAGAATTCATTCGCGTGCCCTTACCCGCGGCGAGCACCACTATGTCTGTTGGCATCAGGCAATTCCGATGTTTATATAAGAGAGAGTATATGCGAGGCACAAAAAAAGGGGTCTATAAATCCCCTTTTATGATTGACCTTAAAGCGAGCGAACGCTTCAACGACGGCGTTTTCTCAGCTCTTCTAAAGTTCGCTGTTGCGCAACCGCTTCTGCCATCATCGCTGCCGCCATACCAAAATCAGCATCGGCCGCTTTTTCAGACATTTCGCGTTGCGCTTGCTGTCGTGCCTCTTCTGCTTGCGCCTCGTCAATGTCTTCCGCCCGCACCGCGGTGTCTGCCAACAACGTGACATAACCGGGCTGAATCTCAATGAAACCACCAGATGCGAAGAACACCTCCTCGCTGCCATCTTCCATGCGCAACGTTACAGCTCCGGGCTGGATGCCCGTCAACAACGGTGCATGGCCAGGCATTACGCCCAGCTCGCCGATCGTACCGCGCGCCGATAACATCGTAATCGTTCCAGAGAACAAAGATTTCTCTGCGCTAACGATTTCACACTGCATACTTGCCATAGGGTTCTACCTTTACTCTAGCCTAACAACCCAAAATTAGAGTGTCTTAGCCTTTTCAATGGCGTCTTCAATGCTGCCCACCATATAAAATGCGTCTTCCGGGAGGTCGTCGTATTCGCCTTCGAGAATCGCCTTAAAGCTACGGACGGTTTCTTCACGACTGACGAATTTACCCGAGTTACCGGTAAACTGTTCCGCTACGAAGAACGGTTGCGAGAAAAACTTCTGAATCTTTCGCGCGCGATAAACCAACTGCTTATCGTCTTCAGACAGTTCGTCCATTCCAAGGATCGCAATAATGTCGCGTAGCTCTTGGTACCGCTGTAATACTTGCTGCACGGTTTGAGCAACTTGATAGTGCTCTTCACCGACGATTAATGGATCCAGCTGACGACTGGTGGAATCTAGTGGGTCAACCGCTGGGTAAATACCGAGGTCCGTGATCGCACGAGACAGCGTAACAGTTGAGTCAAGGTGCGCAAACGTCGTGGCCGGTGACGGGTCCGTTAAGTCATCGGCTGGCACGTATACCGCTTGTACCGACGTAATCGAACCCGTTTTAGTGGTNGTAATCCGCTCTTGCAGTACACCCATCTCTTCGGCCAATGTGGGCTGATAGCCTACCGCCGACGGCATACGGCCCAATAGCGCTGATACCTCAGTCCCTGCCAACGTATATCGATAAATATTATCGACAAACAGAAGCACGTCTCGGCCCTCGTCGCGAAACTTTTCTGCCATCGTTAGCCCCGTCAGGGCAACACGCAGACGGTTNCCAGGAGGCTCATTCATCTGGCCAAATACCAGCGAAATCTTGTCGAGTACACCCGCTTCTTCCATTTCGTAGTAGAAGTCGTTGCCCTCGCGTGTGCGTTCACCCACACCCGCAAATACTGACAAGCCAGAGTGCTCGATCGCGATATTTCGAATGAGCTCCAACATAGTAACGGTCTTGCCTACACCAGCACCGCCGAACAATCCAACTTTACCCCCTCGCGCAAAGGGGCAAATGAGGTCGATCACCTTGATGCCTGTTTCCAGCACCTCGTTATCGCCAATTTGATCTTCATACAATGGGGCTTTGCGGTGGATCGGCATCTGCTCCTGCGCGTTCACCGGGCCTTTTTCGTCTATGGGGTTACCCAGCACGTCGACAATACGGCCCAATGTTTCTTCGCCCACCGGGATCGATATCGGCGCACCCGTGTTGGTCACTTCCAAGCCGCGAGATAAGCCATCAGACACGCCCATCGCAATGGTGCGCACTACACCATCGCCAAGCTGCTGTTGCACTTCTAATGTCAGGCCGCTGGCGCCGACAGACAGCGCATCATAAACTTTCGGAACATTGTCCCGATCAAACTCAACGTCAATGACCGCACCAATAATTTGTACAATTCGACCGCTGCTCATGCCTTGCCTCTTTACCGTTCTGTTGTCTGGTTCGTTGCTCGTTATCGCGGTTAAACCGCTGCCGCGCCNCTGACAATTTCCGCAATTTCTTGGGTAATGGCCGCTTGCCGCGCGTTGTTGTAGATCAATTGAAGCTCGTCAATTAGCTTTGCCGCATTCTCGGTCGCATTTTTCATCGCAACCATTTTCGCCGCTTGCTCACAAGCGCCATTTTCTATGACCGCCTGATAGACCTGCGCCTCTACGTAGCGCACCACTAATCCTTCAATAAGCTGCCGTGCATCCGGCTCGTATATGTAATCCCAACGATGTTTATACGACGCGTCGTCCTGCGGATCCAAGGGCAACAGCTGACGCACGGTTGGCGTCTGTGTCATGGTGTTTTCAAACTCGTTACTGGCTAGGTAAAGCCGATCAATCTCACCATTTTCGTAGGCTTCAAGCATAACCTTGATGCCGCCAATAAGGTCGGCAATCGCCGGGGTTTCGCCCACATCATTCATAACTGCACGAATATTGCCGCCCACCGAACGAAAAAAGGGCCCCGCCTTACTGCCAATTAGTCCCAGTTCGACCTCTTTACCCTGACCGTCCCAATCGCCTAATTCTCTGACGACCTTGCGGAACAAATTAACGTTGAGGCCGCCACATAAACCACGGTCGGTAGCAACCACAATGTAGCCAACCCGTTTAATTTCACGCTCCTGCATAAAAATATGTTTGTACTCAGGATTAGAGTTCGCCAAATGACTGATTACGCCGCGAATGCGCTCACTGTAGGGCTTGCCTTGCTGCATGCGATCCTGGGTGCGGCGCATTTTGCTCGCCGCCACCATCTGCATGGCACTCGTGATCTTTTGCGTGTTTTGCACGCTGCCGATCTTTTTCTTTATTTCCTTGCCAACAGCCATGTTTTCTTCTCTTTAACCGCTTAGCGCTTGTTTAAGTCGTCTGCCCGTGAGCATCTAAGGGATGCTTAAAAAGTCTGGGTTGCCTTGAATTTTTCGATCGCCTCGCGCAGCGTGTTCACAACATCGTCGTTGTATGCGCCGGTTTCGTTAATGGTATTAAAAAAGTCTGCGTATTCAGACTTCATGAACCCGAGCAACGCCTGCTCAAAATCGAGNACCTTATCAACCGCTACATCGGTCAAATAACCCTCGTTAGCGGCAAACAGCACCGTACCCATTTCCGCAACCGACATCGGCGCAAACTGCTTTTGCTTCATCAATTCAGTTACTCGGGCGCCGTGCTCAAGCTGCCGGCGAGTCGCATCGTCTAAGTCCGAAGCGAACTGCGAAAACGCCGCGAGTTCTCGGTATTGGGCCAACGCCATTTTGATGCCGCCAGAAATCTTTTTCATAAACGGCGTTTGTGCCGAGCCACCTACGCGGGATACCGAGATNCCCGGGCTCATCGCCGGACGCAGGCCGGAGTTAAAGTTGTCCGTCTCTAAGAAGATCTGGCCATCGGTGATCGAAATAACGTTGGTCGGNACGAACGCCGANACATCNCCCGCTTGAGTTTCGATGATAGGCAGGGCCGTCAAAGAACCCGTCTTACCTTTTACGGCGCCGTTGGTGTGTTGTTCTACATAGTCGGCGTTGACTCGCGCGGCGCGCTCGAGCAGGCGAGAGTGCAAATAGAAAACGTCTCCCGGATACGCTTCGCGGCCTGGCGGACGGCGCAGCAACAGCGAAATCTGCCGATAAGCCCACGCTTGCTTGGTGAGGTCATCATAAATAACCAGAGCGTCTTCTCCGGTGTCGCGGAAGTACTCTCCCATCGCGCAACCCGAGTAGGCGGAAATAAATTGCATAGACGCCGGATCAGAAGCGCCGGCGGCGACAACGGTGGTGTACTCCATCGCGCCATGCTCTTCCAACGAGCGCACAATGTTGGAAATCGTCGACATCTTTTGCCCAATGGCCACGTAAACACACTTAATGCCGCTGTTTTTCTGGTTGATGATGGCGTCGATCGCGATTGCGGTTTTACCGATTTGCCGGTCACCGATAATCAGTTCCCGTTGTCCACGGCCAATCGGCACCATTGCGTCGATACATTTAAAACCGATCTGTACCGGCTGATCGACGGACTGACGAGCGATAACTCCAGGCGCCACTTTTTCAATCGGTGACGACTGGGCTGCGTTGATCGGGCCCTTGCCATCGATCGGGTTGCCCAAGGAGTCGACAACTCGGCCGAGCAGTTCGGGCCCCACAGGTACCTCAAGGATGCGGCCCGTACAACGGGCGGTCATGCCTTCTGTAAGATTGTCATAGTCGCCCAACACAACCACACCCACCGAGTCGCGTTCTAGATTTAACGCCATGCCATAAAGCGATCCGTCGAACTCGATCATTTCGCCATATTGCGCATCCGCCAAACCATGAATACGTACGATGCCGTCAGACACACCAACGATCGTGCCTTCGTTCTGCGCTTCCGCAGTAACATCGAGACCCTGAATACGACCTTTAATGATGTCGCTGATTTCAGATGGGTTAAGTTGTTGCATATTCAGTTCCTGCTAAAACCTGTTTCTACTCAAGGATATTGCAGCGTTTTTCGTTAAACCTGCACAAGCGCGTCGACCAGCTTGGTCAGTCTTCCTCTTACCGAACCATCGATTACAACATCGCCTGCGCGAATGATGGCGCCGCCCATCAATGACGCGTCTATAGCGGATTCTAAAACGATCTCTTTATCAAACTTTTTGCTCAACGCGTTTACTAGAGCCTCTTTCTGAGAGGCGCTTAATTCGTAAGCCGCCGTGACCATGACATCTAGGCTGCGCAATTCCTCTGCGCGCAAGGCTTCGAACTGAGCCAAAATTTCGCTCAACAGCGGCAATCGGTCATGATCAGCCAAGGCAAAGAGAAATTTTATTGCCTGGTCATCGATTTCGTCACCGCACAACTCTCCAAGCTTTGCGGCTTTTGCGTTTGGCGAAAGATCCGGACTGGTCAGCAACACGCTTACTGTTTGGTGCTGGGCCGTTGACGCAAGCACGCCCAACATTCGTGACCAGCTCTCTAGCGCGCCGCCACTTTTGGCAAGATCAAAAACCGCATTCGCATAGGGGCGAGCAATGGTTGCAAGTTCTGCCATTGCTTACAGCTCGGCTGCAAGTTGTTGCAGCATTTGCTCGTGCTTGTCTGCATCAATGCTGTCTTTTAGCACCTGCTCGGCGCCATCGATTACCAAAGCCGCCACTTGTCCACGAAGCGTTTCTTTAGCCCGATTAACTTCCTGCTCAATTTCTGCCTTAGCCGCTTCAACCAAGCGTTCGCCCTCGGTCCGCGCTTCGGCCTTGGCGTCTTCAACCATTTGGTTCGCGCGGGATCGTGCCTGCTCTATAATTGACGCGGCCTCGGCTTTAGCAGCAACCATCTCCTGCTCCGCATTGTCCGCAGCCTGAGCCAACTTCTCGTCCGCCTCTTCTGAAGCCCGTAATCCGGCCGCTATGGCTTCTTGCCGATCATGCATCGCCTGTCGAATTGGCGGCCAGATGTACTTCATGCAAAACAATACGAACACTAAGAACGTAATGCTTTGGCCGATTAGCGTTGCGTTTAAATTCATCGCCTGTCTCTTCCTGTGGGTCTTATTTAACCGTTATCGACAACTCATCTGAGCCACCGACCCAACATCCCCCGCTGACAACTTAGCCGCGGAGTGCCTTAAGCAACAGCAAAGATGACGTAGAGGCCGATACCAACACCGATCATTGGTACCGCGTCCACCAGACCTAAAACGATGAAAAGCTGTGTTCGCAACATCGGCAGCAGTTCTGGCTGGCGCGCAACACCTTCGAGAAATTTGCCGCCCAAAACACCTACACCAATGGCGGCTCCAACCGCGCCTAAGCCCATCATCAATGCGCCCGCGATATATAAAAGTCCTGCCTGTTCCATCATTGCTCCTCGTTTCGAGTTTTACTTTGCGGCTATCGCCACGTTCTACCTGGTTTTCTAATGCTCATCAACGTCGTGGGCCTGGGCCAAATAGACCACTGTTAGCACGGCAAAAATGAACGCCTGCAGAGTGATGATCAAAACGTGGAATACTGCCCACGCCCATTGCATCACGCCTCCCATTACGGCCCAAAGAAGACCGCCACCAAACATGAGTGCGATCAGGATAAAAATCATTTCACCGGCGTACATGTTGCCAAAGAGCCGCAACCCCAGCGACAACGGCTTAGCGATCAAAGTAACGCTTTCCAGCAAAAAATTGACCGGCACAATAAATACCGCCATTACGCCTTTTTGCACAGGAAACGGGTGAAACGACAACTCCGCTAAAAAGCCGCTTAAGCCTTTGCACTTAATGCTGTAAAAGATGACCAAAACGAACACCGACAACGCCATCGCCATCGTAATGTTCGGGTCCGTGGACGGTACGATCTTCATGTGCGAAACACCGGCGAGGACCGCAAGCTCAGGCAGCCAATCGACGGGCAACAAATCCATTAGATTCATTAAAAACACCCACACAAAAATAGTCAGCGCGAGCGGCGCAATTAATGCGTTTTTGTGATTGAAGACACTGAGCACTTGATCTTCTAGGGTCTCAATAATCATCTCAACGCCGTTTTGAAAAGCGCTTGGTACGCCCGACGTTGCCGCCGCCGCGGCTTTTCGAAACAACATTAAAAACACCAAACCAAGACCAATCGACCACGCCATTGAGTCCACATTGATCGACCAAAAGCCCATTGCGGCGGCTTCTTCAGCGCTATGCGCGAATTCCCACTGCCCAGTCTGCGGATTCATGCCGTAGGTTAGGTTCGTCAGGTGGTGTTCGATGTATTGAGCCGTTGTCTTAGCTTCGCCGGCCATAGGTGTTTTTATTCCTAATGTTTGATTGGCTATCGCTTGGTCGCAGTGCTTGGTCGCATAAGCGCGACAACGAAGCTCAACTGCGCTACCACAAAAGTGACAAAGAAGCTGACCGGGTTTACCCCCACAACCCCAAAACTTAGGGCCATCAGAATCAATGTCGCCACCCACTTAGTCGCACTCTGCATCAACAAGCGCGGCGCATGGCTTATTCTCTGTTGCCGCCATGCCAAGAGGGCGTTAGGTATAAATGCGCTCACAAAGCCCGCGACCGAGCCCTCGAAAAACGCCCCTCCAGCCCACCAAAAACTCAGACAACAGACCAAACCGAGAACGATCTGAGCCANCAATACGTTGGCCACTTCCCGATTTTGATGCAGCCGCCGCATTACGGCGGCGCGGATTATAAAGACTGGCCGATTAACCTTCAACGCTTTTGCGCCCCACAAGGCCACGAAACTGCAGTTTCAGACGAATTGACCCTCTGCATCGGCTTACGGTCGCGCCCAAGCCGCAATTATGTGGGCAAATGCAACCGTTGAAGAACGCCGTCCAACTCATCCAAATTGCCATATTTAATCACTAACTCGCCGCGACCATGTGAGCGCTCGGAAATGCTTACNCTGGCTCCAAGGTGATCCGACAAACGCCGCTCTAACAGCACAGTATCACTGTCTTTTGCGCCGACACGGGGTCCTTGTTTAGTGGGATTAGTGGATAATTTACGCACTAAGGCCTCGGTTTGCCGCACCGACAGTTGCTTAACTGCCACGTCTTGAGCGATCACATCCTGCTCAGTGCCCGCTAGACCAAGCAGTGCGCGAGCGTGGCCCATATTTAGTTTTCCTGCCATTAATAGATCACGCGCCACGCTGCCTAAGTTCAACAAGCGCAAACTATTGGCAATCGCCGCCCGTGATTTACCGACCACATCCGCAAGTTCCTGCTGAGTTAAATCGAACTCCGAACGCAGCCGCGACAACCCAAGCGCTTCTTCCACAACATTCAGGTCTTCACGCTGAATATTCTCAATAAGGGCAAACGCCGATGCTTCTCGATCGCTAACGTCGCGTTGCACAACCGGAATCGTCTGCAAGCCCGCCTGTTGAGCAGCGCGCCAACGGCGCTCCCCGGCAATAAGTTCGAAGCCCCCTTGCGGCAGTGCTCGAACAACGATGGGTTGCAGAACACCATGGTGCTGAATGGACGCCGCAAGNTCGTCTAAAGCCTCGGCCGCGAACGCTCTTCTCGGTTGAAATGGGCTAGGTTTAATGTCGGCGATCGAAATCTCAGCAAGCACTTGAGCCCCGCCCTGTAACGATGATCCCTGAGCCTCAAGCGTTCTCTCAGTCGCCCCCATAGTCGGGCGCGACAGCAGGGCATCCAGCCCTTTACCTAATTTCTTTTTTGTCATGTGCTGATGCTCTTAACGGATTACGGTCGCCTAGCTCTTAGGCGTTTCGTTTACGCACTTCTGCGGCCAACGCTTGGTAGGCGAGGGAGCCGCGTGAACCCCTATCGTAAAGCAATATGGGTAANCCGTGGCTCGGCGCTTCGGCGAGGCGCACATTCCGCGGCACCACGGTACGAAATACTTGATCGCCGAAGTAGTGAATCAATTGCCGCGACACATCCCTAGTCAAGCCATTGCGCGGGTCGTACATCGTGCGCAATAAGCCTTCGATTTGCAGCTGCGGATTGGCCTCTTCGCGAATCCCATCAACCGTGTCCAATAGCGCGCTGAGCCCTTCTAAAGCGTAATACTCACACTGCATTGGAATCAGCACACTGGTTGCTGCAACGAGCGCATTTACCGTCAAAATATTCAGCGACGGCGGGCAGTCGATCAACACATAGTCATAGTCAGGCGCGTCTCTTTGGAGCAGCTCACGCATAACGAATTCGCGCTTGTTATGTTGCAGCAACGCGACTTCAGCTGCCGTCAAATCAATATTCGACGGCATCACCTCATAGCTCGCGGGCGAGGCTTGGAACGCGGCTGCAAACGGGGCCTCTGACAGCAACCAGTGGTAACTTGACACTTGCAGGTCGTTTTTGTTCACGCCACTGCCCATGGTCGCGTTACCTTGCGGATCCAAGTCCACCATCAACACGCGTTCATTCAGCGCTGCCAACGCTGCGGCTAAATTCACCGTTGTGGTGGTTTTCCCAACCCCGCCTTTTTGGTTGGCAATGGCAATTATTCTGGTCAACGTCGTTCCAAAATTTCTAAAAAGTGGGCCTGANCTAAACCAGGGACTGCTACCCGTTCTGTNCGGCTATGNTAAGCCATGTCTCCTTCGTNGCCCGNTTGCGTTATATCTGCCACCGCCNGCTGAGTGCTACTGAACACCAACATGCGGCCACCGTCATTTAATACCGGTTCGAGCATCGGCCATAAACTGGCCGAGGGAGCTACCGCGCGAGCTAATACCGTATCAAAGCATCTGGCGCGCTCTGTTTGGCTCCCGAAATCTTCCTCTAGCAGCTCTACATTGGGCAACCGCAGTTGGCTCTTTACCACCTGCAAAAACCGGATACGTTTTGCCATGCGGTCACAGAGCGTGAACTGACGCTCTGGATTGACTACCGCTAACGGGATCCCNGGAAACCCCGCCCCAGTTCCTACATCAAGCACTGAATGGCCGTGCAAGTGCCGGTGGACGCTTAAGCTGTCTAAAACATGCCGGGTCCACAGGCGATCTATATCTTGTCGCGAAACCAAGTTAATGCTGCGGTTCCACTTCTCAACTAAAGACACGTAGCCTAACAGCTGCTGGCGTTGCTGTTCTCCAACGCAGACCCCTAGCTTCTCTGCGTCTAGGTGCAATTGGTCTTGTGCNGTGTTCAGACGGAAACCACTTTTTTCGCGTGAATCAAGAGGATAGATAGCGCCGCGGGCGTCATGCCTTGGATTCGCGCCGCGCGCGCCAATGATTCTGGACGTTGTTGGTCCAATTTTTGGCGNAATTCATTAGACAACCCATCAATGCTTGAATAATCCATCTCGGACGGAATTTGCATGCCTTCATGGCGGCGAATTTTGGCTATTTCGTCGTCTTGACGCCTTATATATCCAGCGTATTTGGTTTCGACTTCCAGCTGACGCAAGACCGTCATCGCCGCTTCATTTTGTGTGTCGAGCACTAACGCTTGAGCAATCCCGTCGGCGTTAACTTCCGGGCGCCGTAACGCTTCTAACAATGTTGTCTCTCTGCGCAAACTAAGCGCCAAGCCTCCTTCAAGATCGCTCCCGGGAGCTATGCGCTGGCGCCCAAACTCGTCTTTTAACGACTGCAATTGCCGCATCTTTACTTGGTAAAGCCGATGGCGTTCCTCACCCACCAATCCCATATCTACGCCTAACGGCGTCAGTCGTTGATCCGCGTTATCTTGCCGTAATCGCAACCGAAACTCTGCTCGACTCGTGAACATTCGATAAGGCTCAGTTGTGCCGAGATTAATTAGATCATCAACAAGAACTCCAATATAAGCCTCATCTCTCCGTGGCTCCCAAAAGCGTTGGCCCTGAACTTTGCGTGCGGCATTGATGCCAGCAAGCAAACCTTGTGCTCCCGCCTCTTCATACCCAGTAGTACCGTTTATTTGGCCCGCAAAAAACAGCCCCTCCAGCGCCCTTGTTTGCAGCGAGTAGGTAAGATCGCGCGGATCGAAGTAATCGTATTCAATGGCATAGCCCGGTCGAGATATGTGCGCCTGTTCAAAACCCCGCATAGTTCTCACAAACGCCAACTGGACATCAAACGGTAAGCTTGTGGATACGCCATTCGGATACAATTCTGAAGTCGTTAACCCCTCGGGTTCAACAAAGATCTGGTGTTGGGTCTTATCCGCAAACCGCACCACCTTGTCCTCAATACTTGGGCAATAGCGCGGGCCAACGCCCTCGATTGCACCGCTATACATTGCTGAANGATGCAGATTGTCGCGGATAATTTTATGGGTGCGGTCATTTGTGTACGTAATGTGGCANTCGGTCTGCGCGGGGTGTTCTGATCTTTGCCCTATTGATGACATCACCGGCCGCGGATCGTCTCCCGGCTGTTTTTCAAGCTGGGCNAAGTCTACGGTTCGACCATCAATGCGCGGCGGGGTGCCTGTTTTTAGCCGGCCTACACGAAACGGCAGAGCCCGCAAGCGCTGAGCCAGTAAACTCGACGGCGCATCACCCGCGCGCCCGCCCGGTTGTTGTTCTTGGCCAATGTGTATCTTTCCGTCTAAAAACGTCCCAGTAGTAAGGACGATACACGGCGCATAGAAATCCAAACCCATCTGTGTTTTGCAGCCAACAACATGGTCACCCTCCACTAGCAGATCAACCACCGATTGCTGAAAAATTCTTAAGCCGGGCTGATTTTCGAGAATCCGCCGCACCGCGTTTCGATACAGCGCTCGGTCAGCTTGCGCGCGAATCGCGCGCACTGCAGGGCCTTTACTTGAATTAAGCACACGAAAGTGGATCCCCGCTTGGTCGGTTGCCCTGCCCATAACCCCGTCTAGGGCATCGATCTCGGCGACCAAGTGGCTTTTACCTATACCGCCAATTGCCGGGTTACATGACATTTGGCCAATGGTTTCGATGTTCTGGGTAAGCAAAAGTGTACGGACACCCATTCGGGCAGCAGCGGCAGCGGCTTCCGTGCCGGCGTGGCCACCACCAATGACAATAACATCGAACTGTTCTGGATAACGCATACCTTCCATCCAGGCTGCGACGGGCGCGATAGTATAGTGATTGGAATTAGTTTTGGAAGATGCCTACTTGCCGATGCAAAATTCTGAAAAAATCCGGCCAAGCAAATCATCCGCGCTGACGTCTCCGGTAATGCCACCTAAATGCTGCTGAGCCAGAGACAACTCCTCGGCCACCAACTCTACCCCTAAGCCGCCCTGCAGAGCGGCAAGGCTCGCGTCTACTTGGCTGGCGGCCGCCAAGAGCGCATCGACATGACGTGCTCGCGCAGAAAACTCCGTAGCTTCATCAGCAAACCCGACCAGCTGCTGCAATTTTGATTTGAGTAAATCCAACCCTTCACCTGTGCGTGCCGACACCGATACGTTATTCGCCCCTTCTTGCAACTCCNGTGTTTGTACTAAGTCTGCTTTATTGACGACAACAAGTACCTCCGGCCCGGACGTTTGATGTTCCGACATCTCTTGGCGAAGGCCGGCGAGTTGTTGGGCTAAATTTTCCTTTGTAAGATCGGGAGCGGCGACCACCAATAACACAACATCGGCTTGGGTTATTTGAGCGCGCGCGCGCGCGATACCCTGTTGTTCTATCGCGTCCTCGCTCACGCGCAAACCCGCGGTATCAATCAATCGGATCGGCAATTCATTGATCAGTAGATCTACCTTTAGCAGGTCTCGTGTCGTCCCCGGAATGTCGGTGACAATAGCGGCCTCTTCCCCGGACAACGCGTTGAGTAAGCTTGATTTTCCAACGTTAGGCGCNCCTATAAGCGCGACTTGAACACCATGACTTAGCAATCGGCCTTGATTGGCGCTGGCAATAATACGCTTTAGTGCGTGCGCGAGCTCGTTGAGCGCATCGACAACACCNGCTTGCTCAAGAATTTCGATCTCTTCATCAGGAAAGTCGATCGCGGCCTCGACTTGCACCCGCAACATAGTTAGTTGCTCTATCAGGCCGTTAACCTTGTTGGAAAAATCACCGCGAAGCGTATTTATCGCTGCTCGCGCAGCCGCTACCGAGGCGCTTGCTATCAAGTCCGCGACACCCTCTGCCTGAGCCAAATCTAATTTTCCGTTATGGAACGCGCGTTCGCTGAATTCACCGGGTCTTGCTAACCGTGCGCCTAAGCGACATAACGCATTAAGAATTCGCTGCTGTACAANAGGGCCACCATGGCCTTGAAGCTCCACCACCTCCTCACCGGTGAACGAGCGTGGCGCCGGAAACCACAGCGCGATGCCATCGTCTAAACGTTCTGATGCGTCAACAAAGTCGCAATAAACCGCGCGTCGTGCGGTCAACTCTTGCGTGCAAATTTCTTCTGCAACTCGCCTTGCCTCGGGACCCGACAACCTCACAACCCCTATGCCGCCCTGACCCGGGGGCGTCGCGATTGCGCAGATCAGATCCTGGTCAAATGCCTCTGTCATTTCTTGTTTGACTATGCCAACCGTCTGTTCGACCCATTATCCGTTATCTCTGGCCTTCTCCACCTGNCGATAAACAAAGGTTTGCTGAGCAATGGACAACAAATTGTTCACGAGCCAATAGAGCACCAAACCGGCTGGGAAAAACAGAAATAAAACGGTAAACATTATTGGCATCATTTTCATGATCTTTACCTGCATAGGGTCGCCAACTTGCGGATTCAGTGATTGCATAAGGTAGGTGCTGGCTCCCATGAGCAACGGCAAGATGAAATATGGATCCATNGCCGCTAAGTCATTAATCCAAAAAACAAACGGCGCTTGTCGCAGTTCGACAGATTCTAGCAAGACCCAATAAAGTGCTAGAAAAATCGGCATCGGCAATAACATGGGCAGACAACTGCCCAGCGGATTGGCGCCTTCTTTTTTATACAGCGCCATCATTTCTCGCGACAGTTTTTCGCGGTCATTCGCATACCGCTCTTGGATTCGTTTCATCGCCGGTGCCACCCGCCGCATGTTGGCCATCGAGCGATAACCTTTTGCTGAAACCCAGTAAAGAGCGGCCTTTACCAGCAGGGTGAGCAGAATAATTGAAAGACCCCAATTTCCTGTCACTGAATGAAAGTAATTTAAAACTTTGAATAAGGGTTCTGCTATCCACCACAGGAACCCATAGTCGACTGTCATATTGAGATTTGGCGCTATTTCCTCAAGACGGATTTGATCTTTTGGGCCGGCATAGAATCCAGCTTGCCAANGNCCAACTTCTCCAGGAGCGATTTTTTTTGCCTGGCCAATCGTTCTAAAAAGATAATTACCNTCCCTGCTGCGGCTGGCCTCAAAGCGATTTTGCTCATCCGACGGCGGCACCCACGCNGACAAAAAGTAATGCTGAAGAAAGGCNATCCANCCNCCTTCCTGNGTNAAANNGATGGGTNCTTCATCAAGATCGTCGAAGTCTANTTTCTCATAGCGGTTTTCCGGCGTGGTGGTCGCTCCCCCAAAAAACGGCTGAGGCGCTAATGGTATCGATTCGTCTAAGCCCGGCGCGCGGCTGTCCCTTTTAATTTGCGTAAACATTCCCGCNATAAAATCGGTGGGCTTGTTATTCGTAACGCGATACTCAACATCAACCAAATATTCGTCCGCTCGAAACCGAAAAATNTTCTCCACCGGATTGCCCGCGATATTGGCGCGCAAGACCACCTCTGTTTCACCTCGATCTATCCTAAAATTGNCTTTGTCCGACCGATACAGCGGTCTCTGCCCGCTCCGATCTGTGCCGTCGGCGCCAATTAAACCGCTCTGGGCGATATACGTTCTTTGCTGGCTTTGNTCCAATAAAACGAAAGGCACCTCCGGACGATCTATTTCTACTGGAAACNTTGGTAACAGCACGCGCACCACATCTCCACCTTCGCGGTCGATCCAAACCTTTAACGAAGGCGTCGTTACCGTAATAAGCCGATCGCTATTCCTTGTCGNTATCGATTTTACANACCCGTCTTCGGGGAAAGCCGCAGATGGCAAGGCTGGAATATCGTCACCAGGAACTAAAGGATCGACTGCCGCAGGAACGTCATCGGACGCATAATCAACGGCTGACTGAGATGCAACGATCGCTGGTTCCGCTGCATAGAACTCTCCATCTCTGGCATCCTGCATATCTCCATTCCACGCCAGAATCAGCAGATATCCCGTCGCAGCTAAGCAAATCAGTAACACAATGCGTTGAATCTCAGCCGGCAACATGCTCCACCTCTACTTTTTTATTTTCGACTTTTGGAATTGGATCGGCACCACCAATGCTCCAAGGGTTGCAGCGCAGCAGGCGCCATATTCCTAACAACGTGCCGCGCCAGGGACCATGGACACGTATTGCTTCGATTGCATAGTTTGAGCACGACGGGTAATAACGACAACACGGCCCGCTAATAGGGCTTATCAACAGCTGATACATTCTTATGAACGCGATCAATAAAGCGCCGGTGAACCGCTTAAATCGTTCAATCATTTAAACGCGGCCAGCGGACAACGCTGCAAACTGACGGCTTAAAATATCCCTAAGTTGCTCCACCGACACCTTGCTAAACACTTGCACAATCATGTCTTTAGGAGGAAGGCTATTTCGAGTCAGCCTAAATTGCTCTCGGATGGTGCGTTTCATTCGGTTACGGTCATGCGCCCTAGCAGTCCCTCGCTTGGGCACGACCAACCCAAGACGAGCAAATTCTAACCCGTTATCGCGCGCCTTAATTTGCACGGGCCCTGTGACGAGCTTCTTTTGCGGACGTTTAAGTACTGAAGAATAAACAGAGCCATCTAGAATCCGAGCTTGCTTCGGAAAACTATGGCTCATGGTTCTATTAGACGGTAAGCCGTTTACGACCCTTTGCTCTACGAGCGCTAAGTACTTGCCGGCCGGCTTTCGTTGCCATTCGTGCACGAAAACCATGGGTTCGCTTGCGTTTTAAGTTGCTTGGTTGGAATGTTCTTTTCATGGTTAACCTTGACTCTTTCAATTCCAGTCTAAGCGGCAAGCCGTTCAGGCGTGGTCGTGTGTTCGTGGGGGCGCGATTCTATGAACTGACTTTTCACCTGTCAATCAAATGAGTTTATATATATTTATATGACTTGTTGTTTGTTATTAAGGTGGCTTGTTTGTGTGAAAAAAGTCCTCAAGCCATTACCAGTGTTTGGCTTGAGGGCTAAGACTAACTGTGGACAACGAGCGCGTAAGCTTTCGAAAGCTCGTGGACAGATTAGATATTATTAGTTATCCACAGGTTGTCAAAACAATTGCGCACACCTGTAGCGCCAGCGGCGGTCATTAGCAAAAGATTCGACGCACTCTAAGTCCATGAAAAGTCAGGAATAGCTGATTTAGTCGCTAAAAAATGACTTCTTCAATGGATCTTAGATTGATCAAAGGAATACAATGCAGCTTGGAGCAACGAACAATTTCTACCGCGTTCAAACATGGTCGTTAGAGTCTTTAATAAACGGCCACGATACAAAGAGAAATTTTATAAGGGGCGGCATTTCGGGTGACATCATCAATTTGGCAACAATGCTTGACTCAACTGGAGCTGGAGCTGGGTCAGCAGCAATTCGAGACCTACATCAGACCACTTCAGGCGAATTTTAACGCCGGACAGTTGACGCTCAAGGCGCCCAACGTGTACGTCGAAAAACACGTTAGACAATCCTATTTAGAAAGAATTTCGGAATTTTTAGACAGTGTCGACGACAGCGCGCCAGTAGAGTTGTCAGTTGGCGAGTTGGTGGAACGAGAAACAGCCGATAGAGAAGACATTCGATCTTTGACAAAAGCAGCGAAGTCGGCAAAAAAGATCGCTCTGCGTCACGACAACGAAGCCCATAACCTGAACAGAGAGTTTACTTTTGATACGTTTGTAGAGGGAAAGTCGAACGAATTGGCTCGTGCGGCAGCGACGCAAGTGGCGGATAATGCGGGCCGTACTTATAACCCGCTATTGCTTTACGGCGGCGTTGGGCTGGGGAAAACGCACCTGATGCAAGCGGTGGGCAACGAGTTGTTGAGCCGCAACCCCAACGCAAAGGTCTTGTACTTGCATTCGCAGCGGTTCGTGCAGGACATGGTTAAAGCGCTGCAAACAGGAACGATGCAGGATTTCATGAATTTCTATCGTTCGGTAGACGCGTTGTTAATTGACGATATCCAATTTTTTGCTAAGAAAATGCGGTCCCAGGAAGAGTTTTTTCACGTGTTTAACGCTTTGCTGGAGAGGGGCCATCAAATGGTGCTGACCAGCGATAAATATCCAAGAGAAATTGATGGCTTAGAGGAGCGGCTAAAGTCTCGTTTTGTGTATGGGTTGACGGTTGAAGTTGAGGCGCCTGATTTAGAAACGCGGGTAGCGATTCTCATGAAGAAAGCTGAAGCAGAGCAAATTGCGTTGGATCAAAGCGTTGCTTTCTTTATGGCAGAGCGGATTCGATCAAATGTTCGAGAGCTTGAAGGCGCGTTGCGGCGTGTGATTGCCAATGCCCGCTTCACGGGCAGTCGTATATCGGAGGATCAAGTAAAGCGCGCCTTAAGAGATCTGTTTGCGATCCAAGATCGGCAGATTTCCATAGACAATATCCAGCGCACAGTGGCGGAATACTTCAACATTAAAATGTCCGACATGGTGTCTAAGCGCCGCAACCGTTCCATTGCGCGGCCGCGCCAAATGGCTATGGCGCTGTCCAAAGAGTTAACAAATCATTCGTTACCCGAAGTAGGCGATGCGTTTGGCGGCCGTGATCATACAACGGTACTGCACGCCTGCCGTAAGATCGACGATTTGCGTGCCATAACAGCAGATGTAGCTGAGGATTATAAAAACCTGACGCGATTGCTCGCAGGCTAGGGGTTGTCATGAAATTCACCATTGCCAGAGATCGGTTACTTAAAGCACTGCAGCTAGCTACCGGGGTAGTAGAACGGAGACAGACGTTGCCGGTTTTGGCGAATCTGTTGATAAAAGCCAACGAAGATGGCGTTTCACTAACGGGCACAGACCTTGAAGTGGAAATGGTCGCGCGCACGGATGTCGGTGTAGAGCAACAGGGTGAAATTACGATACCAGCGCGTAAGTTGGCCGATATTTGGCGGGCGTTGCCGGATGGATCGGATGTGTCGGTCAGTGTAGAGGGGGATCGTGCGACAGTAAAAAGCGGCCGCAGCAGATTTACGCTTGCAACCTTGCCTGCGAACGATTTTCCGCAGATAGAGGGCGGCGAAACCGACGTGGTGATCACTGTCGCGCAGGCAGATTTGCGTGCCTTGATTGACCAAGTTGCGTTCGCGATGGCACAGCAAGATGTTCGGTACTTTTTGAACGGAATGCTTTTTGAGGTCACGGAAGATCATTTGCGCACGGTGGCTACTGACGGCCACCGTTTGGCTATGTGCACCAAAAGCTGTGCGCTAGAGTCGCCCATTAACGAGCGGAGGCAAGCCATAGTCCCGCGCAAAGCAGTACTTGAGCTCAGCAGACTATTGGATGAAGAGGATGAGTCGATTCGCATTCAGCTTGGATCTAACCACCTGCGCGTGACCAAGGGGCCGTTCACGCTTACGACCAAGCTGGTCGACGGCCAATTTCCAGACTACGACAAGGTTGTACCAAAAGATGCGTCCCGCACACTCACAGGAGACAGAGACTCGTTGCGCCAGGGTTTTCAGCGTGCGTCGATTCTGTCGAATGAAAAATACAGGGGTGTGCGTTTAGCCATAACCCCCGATCAACTGACCATTCAAGCGAACAATCCAGAACAAGAAGAGGCCGAAGAGGTCGTTGCTGTTGAATTTAATGGCACTGATTTGGAAATCGGGTTCAATGTGAGTTACCTGCTCGACGTGCTCGGTGTCATGTCGGCAGACAGTGTTAGGCTTTCAGTCTCGGATGCGAACAGTTCCGCGTTGCTCGAGTCATCTAAAGCGGATGATGCGCTATACGTTGTTATGCCGATGAGGCTGTAACGTTCTAAGTGCGATGCTGTATTGCTGCTTAATTCTCTTGAAGTAGACCACCTTCGTAATCTGACCACGGCTCGGTTAGAGCTCTGTTCGGGGTTTAATCTGATAGAAGGCCCTAATGGAGCGGGTAAAACAACCCTGCTCGAAGCAATACACTTGCTGGCAAGGGGTAAGTCGTTTCGGTCTTCAAAAATAAGCAATCTTGTTCAGAGAAACGAAAGGCTGTTGCGGGTCAGGGCGCAGGTGAGGAGCGGCGATGGCCGCAGCCATACTCTCGCGTTAGAAAAACAATTAGGCGGTGACAGAGCGTTGCGTCTTGATGGGCAGGAAGCAAAGAGCGCAGCAGCGCTGGCGTCATATTTGCCTATCCAGCTGTTATTGCCCAACGTTGGAGACCTGATATTTAGCGGCCCGTCTGATCGCAGAGAGTTCCTGGACTGGGGTGTGTTTCACGTGAAACAAGATTACGTCCGTTTGGCTCGTGAATACCGGAAGATTCTGCGACAGCGAAATGCGTGGTTGCGCCGTGAACAGGCGGGTCCTGACGAGCAAGACCCTTGGCTGGCAATGATCACTGAATCTGGGCAGCGTATTGGCGCGTTGCGTCAAGACTATCTCGCCGACCTAACGCCGCTTTTCTGCGAAATGCTTAGCCGCTTGGACCCCTCGCTTGAGTGTGTCCTGGACTATCAGGCGGGGGGCTATGCGAAAAACATTGCGGAAACGCGTAAAAAAATGGCCGAAACCAAGCCTCGCGATGTAAAATCGGGGAGTACCCAGATGGGGCCGCACCGGGCGGATGTCGCCATTCAACTGGCTCAAGCCTCGGCGCAAGAGACGGCCTCTCGCGGACAAGGTAAAACGATCGGCAGCGCAGCGGCGCTGGCCCAGTCTGCGTTACTGGCTAAGCATACCGGCCAGCCTTCGGTGGTGCTGATTGACGATTTTGGCGCTGAACTGGACAGTGCGCATCGATCGAGGTTGTTGCAAGCGCTGTTGGCGATAGGCTGTCAGGTGGTTGCGACATCGACAGAGCCGCTTACGGGCGTGCTTGATGGATTGAGTAAGGAGCACCTTAGGGTGTTCCACGTGGAACATGGCTCGGTGCATGTTTCGACGGGCGGTGGCTTCTAAAGGCCTATAGGCAGCGGTTAAACAAACCTGGAAAAAAAATGAGCGACGAAAAAAGTTACGACTCCGACAGTATTAAGGTGCTCAAAGGTTTGGATGCGGTGCGTAAGCGCCCAGGAATGTACATTGGTGATACTGAAGACGGCACAGGGCTTCACCATATGGTGCAGGAGCTGGTAGACAATTCGATTGACGAGGCGCTGGCCGGCCATTGCGATACGGTTTATGTGACCGTTCACCCCGAAGAAGCGATCACCGTGCGTGACAACGGCAGAGGCATTCCGGTGGACATCCATGCTGAAGAAAACGTCAGCGCTGCGGAAGTGATCATGACCACACTCCATGCGGGGGGTAAATTCGACGACAACGCCTATAAAGTCTCCGGAGGCTTGCATGGCGTTGGTGTTTCCGTAGTTAACGCGCTTTCTGACCTATTCAAGTTAACGGTTAGACGCGACCAAAAGGTCTATCAACAAGAATATCGCCATGGTGTTCCGGTAGCGCCGCTAAAAGAAGTGGGCGCAACTGAAGAGCGTGGTACCGAATGCTACTTCCGGCCTTCCCCAGAGACATTTCATAACATCCGCTTTCAATATGAAATTTTAGCCAAACGCCTGCGAGAGCTTGCGTTTCTCAATTCTGGCGTCGCCATTCACCTCAATGAGGAAAAATCAGGCAAAGAAGACATTTTCCTCTATGAAGGGGGTTTGAGCGCGTTTGTTGTCTTCCTTAATCAGAATAAAACGCCCCTCAACGATGTCTTCCATTTTTCTGTGGAACGTGAAGACGGAATTGGCGTGGAGATTGCGATGCAATGGAATGACACGTTCCAAGAGCAAGTTCACGCCTATACGAATAACATTCCTCAGGGTGATGGGGGCACTCATTTGGCAGGGTTTAGGGCCGCCTTGACCCGCACTCTGAACACGTACATTGAGCGCGAGAATATGCTCAAGAAAGCTCAGGTCAGCACAACTGGGGATGATGCGAGAGAGGGATTAACCGCGGTTATTTCGGTGAAAGTGCCGGATCCGAAATTCTCCTCGCAAACCAAAGATAAGTTGGTCTCCAGCGAGGTAAAAACAGCCGTAGAACAGGAGCTTTACCGCTACTTTGGTGAGTTTCTCGATGAACACCCACAAGATGCGAAAGCCGTTGTTGGCAAAATGATTGATGCGGCGCGGGCACGTGAGGCGGCCCGCAAGGCGCGTGATATGACCCGCAGGAAAGGCGCTCTCGATATTGCGGGGTTGCCGGGTAAGCTGGCCGACTGTCAGGAGAAAGACCCAGTACTCTCAGAATTGTTTATTGTCGAAGGCGATTCTGCAGGCGGCTCTGCTAAACAAGGCAGAGATCGCCGAACCCAGGCGATATTGCCGCTCAAAGGCAAAATCCTCAATGTCGAGCGTGCGCGTTTTGACAAAATGTTATCGTCGCAGGAAATTGGTAATTTGGTCACCGCCCTTGGCTGTGGAATCGGCAAGCAAGAGTTTGATGTCGAAAAGCTGCGGTACCACAGTATCGTGATCATGACAGACGCGGATGTCGACGGTTCACATATTCGCACCTTGTTGTTGACGTTTTTCTTCCGACAAATGCCGGAGCTGCTTGAACGGGGTCATGTGTTCATCGCGCAGCCGCCGTTGTACAAAGTTAAAAAGAACCGCCAAGAGCGTTACGTTAAAGACGATGATGAGCTGAACGCGTATTTTCTAGAGTTGGCTTTGCAGGACGCTAAGTTATTTGTAAACCCAGATGCGCCCGCCATCCAAGGTGAGCCGCTAGAGGCTTTAGTTGGCGACTTCCAGCAATTACTCAAAGATCTAGCGCCGTCTAGCCGCAAGTACCCCGAAGAAATCAGCCGGGCATTGCTGCGGGTTGGGGGCCTTGATGAAACGCTGATGTCCAATCAAGCGGCAATGTCTGAGTGGGCAGAAACCTTAAGAGAAGCGTTAGCAGAGGATGCCTCGAAAGATGCTGCAGTAGAGGTTGGTTTTGACAACGAACTCAACGTCTATTCGCCAACGATCAGCCTGCTTCTTAAAGGCCGGCGCAAAACGGTTACGCTGACCAAGAACTTTGTCCATGGCTTCGAGTATCAGCAAATAAGTGCAATGCGCACCCGCTTGGAAAATTTGCTGGAAGCGGGGGCATTTGTGCAGCGGGGCGATAAAACCACGGCGATTGTGCACTTTTCCGATGCTTTTGAATGGTTGCAAAGTGAGGCGCGCCGAGGCGTGGATATCCAGCGCTATAAGGGCTTAGGGGAGATGAACCCGGAGCAATTGTGGGAGACCACAATGGACCAGAACGTGCGCCGAATGTTGCGCGTGACCGTTGATGACGCGATTGGCGCGGATCAAATGTTTACAACTTTAATGGGCGAACTGGTCGAACCCAGACGCGAATTTATTGAATCAAATGCGCTGTCGGTGGTTAACCTTGACGTCTGATTTATCCGATTAATAAATTCGCGCCTGATTGTCGCTATAGCAATGCTGATTGAAGAACCGCGCCGCTGCAGTTGGTGTACCGGTGATGCCCTTTACCAGCGCTATCATGACGAGGAGTGGGGCGTACCGATTTTCGATTCTATAGCGCTTTTTGAAAGATTAGTTCTTGAGTCCATGCAAGCCGGTTTAGCTTGGATTACGGTGCTAAAAAAGCGTGAACATATGAAAGCCCAGTTCTACGGGTTCGACCCTTTCAAGCTGGCCCGGTGTAGCGAGCCTCACGTTCAGGCGTGGCTGCAAGACTCGGGACTTATTCGACATCGGGGAAAGCTAGAAGCGCTGGTGCGAAATGCTCAATTGACCATTGCCGAAGAGGATTTTTCGGATCTCTTGTGGCAGTTCGCCCCTGAAGTAAGCCTAAGGAACCGCCGCGTTGCGCAACCTGCGAGCCAAACCGCAGAATCTCAGGCTATGGCACGTTTGCTAAAAAATCGGGGTTTTGGTTTTGTTGGGCCGACTACGTGCTATGCGTTCATGCAGAGTGTTGGCATGGTTAACGATCATGCCGAAGACTGTTGGCGCTATGAGGTTTGTTCTAACCACCACGATCGAGCGGACATCGATCGATGACGGTCTGGGTTTTGACCGGCGTGCTGTGGTGTTTTAGTCGGCTACCAGTGAGGGCCGTCCTTATCCTGTGCCGCATGCTGGCCCGCCGAATGGTGGCTTGGAATGTGGACGCCGCGAGAATTTCCGCGATAAATATTGATATGTGCTTGCCGCATCTCTCGTCGGAAGAAAAGCGTGAAATCTGCTGGCAAAGTTTGATGAATTCGATGCTTTTGATCTTCGAAATTGCCCAGATGCGTTTTCGCAAGGTTGCGCAGGTACGCGAAGCTATTGTCAGCGTCGATGGTGCGGAGCGATTACATCAGGCGTGGCAGCACGGCCAAGGGGTGTTGCTATTGACCCCTCACTTGGGTTGTTGGGAAATCCTAGGCGCATATCTTGGCGGCACATATCCGGTTTCGGCGCTCTATGACAGGCCGAATTTTGCACCCTTAGGGCAGCCGATACTCGACGCTCGTCAGCGTTTTGGGGCAACCATGCATTCGATCAGCGGCGCGGGTCTGCGGCGCATCATGCGGGCTATGCGCGAAGGACATTTGGTGGTGCTGTTGCCCGATCAAGTACCGGATTATCAGTCCGGTGGGGAAATTGCGCCGTTTTTCGGTAAAGACGCATACACGATGGCTTTGGCGCATCGGCTGTTGCAAAGAAATGCACCGAAGGTGCTTATTGCGTCGGCGCTGCGACGCTTCGAGGGCAACGATATTCGCTACCACCTTATGTTCCAAGAACCTGAACCCGCTATTTTTGACGCTGACCCGGCAATCCACGCAGCCGCGTTAAACCTAAGCATAGAAAAAGCGGTACTTACCGGCCCGGAACAATACCAGTGGTCTTACAAGCGCTTTAAACGGCTCGAGAGAGGAGAAGCTAATATCTATCGACGCCAGTAAGCCGGCGTTAGCAGGACTAAAAGAGTAAATATTTCGAGGCGACCAAGCACCATGTTGAACATGAGGACCCATTTCACCTCTGCCGTTATGCTGTTGTAGTTGACGGCAACTTCGCCCAGACCAGGACCCAGATTATTCAAACAAGCACCCACGGCTGAGAAGGCAGTAATAAAATTCAGGTCGCCCAAGACCATCAATGTACATACCGAGAGTAGAAAGAAGAATACGTAGACGCTAAAGAAGCTCCAAACCGCGTCTACTCGACGATCGGGTACTGACTCGCGTCCAAGTTTGATGGTAAAGACGCCATTCGGGTGAATGAGCCGTTTAACCTCTCGCATGCCCTGAAGGTAGATCATAAGCACACGGATCATTTTGATGCCGCCCGCTGTTGACCCGGCGCAACCGCCGGCGAATGCGGCGAAGAGCAGTATGATCGGCGCAACGGACGGCCAATCAGCAAAATTACTGGTGGTGAACCCTGTAGTTGTGGTTATCGACACTGCCTGAAAGAGGCCATCGCGAAACGCGTCGTCGGTACCGGTGGGCTGCCACCAAAGTATCGAGCATACGATTGTGCTGACCAGCGCCAAGACGAATAAGTAAACGCGCACCTCTATGTCTTGAAAATAATGAAGCGGATTACGACGCCGCCATACTAGAAAATGCAGTGCGAAGTTGATTCCCGAGAGTGTCATAAAGACGATGGCTACCGTTTCCACCGCACCGCTGTCAAAGTAGCCCATACTCGTGTCATGGGTGGAAAATCCACCGATCGACACAGTAGAAAAGCTATGAGCAATGGCGTCGAAACCGCTCATTCCGGCTAACCAATAGGCCAGTGCGCATGCTGCGGTTAGGCCGATGTATAGATACCACAGCGCCTTTGCCGTCTCGGTAATTCTCGGCGTCAGTTTGTTGTCTTTCATCGGCCCTGCCGACTCGGTGCGATAGAGCTGCATGCCGCCAATGCCGAGCATTGGGTAAATTGCGACGGCGAGAACAATGATGCCCATGCCGCCCATCCATTGGAGCATCTGGCGATAAATGAGGAGCGACTTAGGCAAATTGTCAAGGCCGATGATTGTTGTCGCGCCTGTTGTGGTTAGCCCCGAGATGGATTCAAAAACCGCATCGGTGAAAGACAATTGAGTAGCCTCGGCCAGCCAGAATGGGATTGCACCGAACATGCCTAACCCCAAATAAAAAAGCGCCGTAACCAGAAAACCATCGCCACCGCGGAGCTCTCGCTTACCACGCAGTGGCAGCCATAGAATAAGGCCGCTTACCAGTGTGATGCCGAAAGCTGAAAAAAAGGTTGGGAGTGTGACTTCGGCATAGATAAGTGCAACGAGCGCTGGCAGCAAAAATGAAAAGCTGAACAGAGTCAGTAAGGTTCCGGTGATGCGTAGAATAACCGTCAGATGCATTGGGGTGTTCGCGCGCTCAGAAGAATGTTAGGCCGACTTGGAATAAGCGCTCGACAGCGCCTATTTGCCCTTTATCAACGAGGAATAAGATGACGTGATCATCAGACTCCACGATAACGTCATCATGGGCAATAAGGACGTTGTCGTCGCGCACGATTGCCCCGATTGTGGCCCCCGGAGGTAGTTTGATTTCGTTAATACGCCGACCCACTACCTTAGAGCTTTTTCTATCGCCATGGGCGATCGCTTCCATAGCCTCAGCGGCGCCGCGCCTAAGGCTGTGCACCTTGGCAACATCGGCGCGTCGCACATAGGACAGCAAGGTGCCGATCGTCGCCTGTTGGGGTGAAATTGCGACATCGATTTCACCCCCTTGTAAGAGATCCACATAGGCGGTTTTGCCGATGAGCGTAAACACTTGGCGGACCCCCAAACGCTTTGCCATCAGCGATGACATCACATTGATTTCGTCGTCGTCTGTTACAGCGCAAAAGGCGTCACATTGATCAATATTTTCCTCCAGCAATAGTTCTCGATCTGTAGCGCTACCTTGAATTACTACGGCTGCGTTGAGTTGGTCGGCCAACCCTTGGGCGCGCTGGGGATTGAGCTCCATTATGCGAACGTCGTAGCTGTCCTCGGTTGCCGCCGCGAGGCGCGCACCGATATTGCCGCCGCCCGCGATAATGATGCGGCGAAAGGGTTTCTCTGCTTTTCGTAGCTCGCCCATCACGGCGGTAATGTGTTCACGCGCTGCAATAAAAAAAACTTCGTCATCTGTTTCTATGACGGTCTCACCCGAAGGAATAATCGGCTGGCCACGGCGGAAGATAGCAGCGACGCGAGTATCAACACCGGGCATGTGTTCGCTGAGAAAGCGCAACGCTTGGCCAACTAAAGGCCCACCTAAATAGGCACGCATGGCTACCAGCTGCACGCGGCCGTCGGCGAAATCTAAAACCTCTAAGGCGCCAGGATGTGACAGTAACTCGGTAATCTGTTCAGTCACTACCTGTTCAGGGTTGATTAAGCGGTCAATGGGCACGTGATGGTTGTTAAAAAGCGCGTTCTGGTTCAGGTAGGCGCTGGAACGAATCCGGGCAATTTTTGTCGGTGTACGAAACATTGAATAGCAGACTTGGCAGGCCACAATGTTTACTTCGTCGCTCGAAGTCACGGCGACGAGAATGTCCGCGTCATCGGCACCGGCTCTTTGTAAAACGTTGGGATGAGATGCCGCGCCTTGGACGGTTTGAATGTCCAGTCGGCTGCCCAGTTCGCGTAACCGAGCGCCGTCCTGATCGACCAAGGTTATATCAAAGGATTCTTTGGCGAGGCTTTCAGTCAATGTTCCCCCCACCTGTCCAGCGCCAAGGATCAGAATTTTCATGAGCTTTGAGCCTTGCGAATCAGTGCGTAAAAAAAGCCGTCGGTGGTTGGCTCACTAGGTAGCATTTGCCAGCCAAAGCGTGTTGCGGTTCCCAACGGCAGCTGCAAAGGTTGCACATGAGCCTCGGTATGTTCGCCGGCAAACTTTTCAATCACGCGGTCGTTTTCTTCTTCAAATACGGAACATGTAGAATACAACAGAGTACCCCCCTGCTTGAGGCCGCGCCATAGGTTGCGCAAGAGCGCTAATTGTGCAGATTGCTGTTCCTGAATTTGTTCGGGTTGCAACAATAAGCGGATGTCTGGATTGCGTCTTATCGTACCGCTTCCGGAGCAGGGCGCGTCGATGATCACCACGTCATAGTTCCCGCCAGATATTGCATCGGCCGCAGACGCGTCGGTGTTTTGGAAGACAATTCTGGAATCATCGGTGTGTCCGAGGCGCTGGCCGATTTTGCGTGTTTCTTCGAGACGGGTCGGACTTTTGTCATTACCAACGAGTTGATGAGATGGGAAACGCCCGCTGAGTTGCTCATGCAGTTGATAAAGTTTGCCGCCGGGAGCGCAACAGGCGTCGAACAGCTTCGGGGCGTGAGCGCCTGAAGGCATATTCTGCAGCACAATGGTTGCCGCAAACTGGGCAGACAACTCTTGCACGGCAATTTGGCCTTCGGCCCAGCCGGGCAAGCTGGATGCTGGCTGTGGCGTTGCTAAGACGATGGCCTTAGCTGGCGCAGAAATGGTGTAAGGAATATCCCCTGAGCGCAGCTGCAAGCAGTAGTCTTCGGGGCTGATCTTCGATGTGTTGACGCGCAGCACCATAGGCGCGCGTTGGTCAATTGCATGCAAAAGGGCGTCAGTGTCATTTGGGTACTGTTGCGAAATTTTTTGCACCAGCCATTCTGGGTTGTTTGTGGTGGCTGATCCGGAGAACTTGTCAGGGTTGCGTTGCATTTTGCGTAACACACCGTTGATCAAGCCGCGGGCCCAGGGTTTTCCCAGTGGGCGGCAGGCGTTCACGGCATTATTGACGATGGCATGGGCGGGGCGACGCGAGAATTGAAGTTGGTAAGCGCCCACTAACAGGAGCATTTCAAGGTCGTGGTCTTTGTTGCGCAAGGGCTTGGCCAGATATTCGGAAATTTGTTGCTTCAGTGAGAAAAAATAGCGCACCGAGCCGAACATCAGGTCCCGATGCTGTGGCGTCGCTAAGGCGTTCGATTGCTTTGCGCGCAACCAATCTAGAGTGCGGCCTTTTAGTACCACTTGTTCGAGGCCCTTGCATACCTGAGCGATGATTTGTGCATCGTCAGAGTTTTGGGAATCTAAATTTTGCCCGGCCATGGTTCAGTGAGTTGAGGTCGGTGAGGAAGAATCGATTATCGCGCCCGCGTGCAAGATATCCGGGTAGCCGTTAAGCGCTGCCGCGGCGTCCATTGCTAGGCCCTTGCCGCGGTTTAATTTAAGTCGAGTAATGACCAATTCATCATGGCCGCACTGCACAAAGAGGCCGTCCTTTGAAACTTTGCACAGCGTGCCCGGTAGAGGCTTTAATGCCCCGGTATCGTTGTGCCTGTTGATTTTGGTTTCTAAAATTTGCATTACCGCGCCGTTGATTTTACAGCGCACGGGCATGCGATCGCAGAGTGCGCGGATTTGCTGGTGCACATCATCAGCGCCAAGTCGCCAATTGGCGACGCGGTCTGCGGCAGTCAATTTATCTGCATAAGTTATGCCCTCGGTTGGCTGGGGTTGCGCCGGCGCAGGCAGACCACGGAGCGTTTTGATTAAAAGCGCCGCGCCGACTTCGGCCAGAGCCTTTTCCAGCGGTTGGGCAGTATGCTCTGGCTCGATGGCGACGCGCTGCTGACAAAGCACGGGCCCGGTGTCTAAGCCGGCGTCCATTTGCATGATACAAACCCCGGTTTCTCTATCGCCGGCCATAATCGCGCGCTCAATCGGCGCTGCACCGCGCCAACGAGGCAGCAAAGACGCGTGCACGTTAATGCAGCCTAAGCGTGGCAAAGCAAGTACTTGGGCAGGTAGGATCAGGCCATATGCGGCCACGACTAGGACATCAGGCGCCAGTTCTACTAACGGCTGTAAATTTTCTGGATCGCGTAAGTTAGGGGCTTGGGCAATGGGCAATTTAAGCTCGTGGGCGAGCAGTTTTACTGGGCTTGCATGTACCGCCCTGCCTCGACCTTTGGGCCGATCGGGTTGCGTTAGCACCAGTTTCGGGGTGAATTCGCTGGCCGACAGGGCCGCTAGAATCGTTCGCGCAAACATCGGAGTGCCTGCGAACGCGATGCTTAAATCAGTCACGTTCAGCAGCGAGTTGACGGAGTTTTTTGTTAATTCGGTTGCGTTTTAAGCTCGACAAGTGGTCGACAAACAGTATACCCGCTAGGTGATCACACTCGTGCTGAATGCAGATGGCCAGTAGCCCTTCGGCGCTCATCGTCAGTGGAGCACCTGTTATGTCTTGAGCCTGCATATTAACGCGTTCGGCGCGTTCCACCCTCTCGTAGACACCGGGCACTGACAGGCACCCTTCATCACCGGATACTTTGTCGCCAAGTAGTTCAAGTTTTGGGTTAATCAATATAAGCGGCGTGTCGTTGTTTTCGGAGACGTCAAT
>PBQQ01000066.1 GCA_002725095.1 Gammaproteobacteria bacterium | reverse complement strand
ATTTCTAAACACGATGTATCCCCTAGCTCCGATCCATGATGCAGTATTAGGCGCGATAGCGGGTTACCTGAGTCTGTGGCTGGTATTTTGGTTATTCAAGCTGGCGACCGGCAGAGACGGTATGGGCTATGGTGACTTCAAGCTGCTGGGGGCATTGGGGGCTTGGTTCGGGTGGCAGGCATTGCCACAATTGCTGATGACTGCGGCGGTGAGCGGCCTGATTTATGCGCTGTATCTGGTGCTCGCGGGCAGGCAGTCGAGCGCTAGCGCTATACCCTTTGGCCCGTTTCTGGCCATTGCCGGATGGGGCGCTTTGTTATTTCGTGATAGCGTTCAAAGCGTTTGGGTGATGCAGCAGCTGCTTGGAGCGACGACATAAAGTGAGCAACCGTACGATTTTGATAGGACTCACAGGCGGTATAGGCAGTGGAAAATCCGCTGCTGCCGACTATTTTCAATCCCTAGGTATCCACGTTGTAGACGCCGATCTTGCAAGCCGTGCGGTAGTCGAACCGGGTCAACCAGCACTGCATGAAATTGCTGAACATTTTGGCGCTGACATTCTCGACGACCACGGCCAGCTCGATAGAGCGGCCTTGCGCACGAAGGTCTTCAGTGATGTCGCTGAGCGCAAGTGGCTGCAACATCTGCTGCATCCTTTGATCAATAACTACCTTGTCGAACGCGTTGCCGACGCTCAGTCCGCATATTGCTTGTTGGTTAACCCGTTGTTGATCGAATCAGGCCAACAAAAATGGTGCGATTCGGTCATCGTGGTGGATGTACCCGTCGGCACGCAACTGACCCGCACAATGGATCGAGACAACAATACTCGCGAGCAAGTGCAAGCCATTGTCGACGCTCAAGCAAGCCGCGAACAAAGGTTACAGGCCGCAAACTTTGTGATCACTAACGATCAAGACTTGCCGTTTTTACACAAGCAGATCGACACTCTGCACAGAGACCTGCTGGAACAATGTCAGAACCATCAAGAATAATCAGCTGCCCAACCTGTCTGGCACGCGTTAAATGGACACCGGCGAATCCGTTTCGACCGTTTTGCTCAGAGCGTTGTCGACTTATTGATTTGGGTGCCTGGGCGGCCGAGGAACATCGAATTGCCAGCGCCGAGCCTGTGGAATTCGACGAGGACGTGGGCGACTAAGAACGATACTCAGCGTTAATCCGCACATATTCGTATGACAAGTCCGTGGTCCAGATCGTTTCTTCCGCGGCGCCTCGACCAAGGTCAATAGTGACTTTAAATTCATCTTGCGCCAACACGTTGCTTCCAGCCGCTTCGGTATAAGTCTCTGACATAAGACCGGCCTCTGCGACTTGCACATCATCCAACCACAGAGCTACACCCGAAGGGTCGAGATCCTCGACGTGGGCGCGACCAATTGCCATGCAGAAACGACCCCAATTTGCATCACCGGCAAACAATGCCGTCTTCACCAAGGGCGACTCCGCCACAGTGTAAGCAACCTCTAGACACTCGCTGCCGGACGCTCCACCACACACGTGGACCGTGACAAACTTAGTTGCGCCTTCGCCATCACGAACAATGGCCTGGGCCAGCTCGCCTACCACATCGCTTAACCCGGCCAACAATGCGGCGTAATCTTTGTCCTCGTCGGACTTGATCTCAGNAGTCTCGCCGGCNCCGGTAGCCGCCAACATGAAACAATCGTTNGTCGAGGTATCGCCATCAACACTGATGCGATTNAANCTCCGANCCGCGAGGTCTGTGGTTAACNCGCTNAGNAGCGGCGCCGATATNGTGGCGTCGCACGCNACAAANGCNAGCATNGTAGCCATATCGGGNTTNATCATNCCGGAACCTTTCGCCATNCCGGTGACCANAACNTCGCCGGTCGCAAGGGCCACTCGGCGACTNANTAANTTAGGTANGGTATCTGTGGTCATTATGGCGCTCGCTGNGCTCAACCAGCCAGCGGNACTCAACCTTTCGACGGCAGCNGCCGCTGCCCGNTTCAGCGCCGGNACATCCAAGCGCTCNCCNATAACNCCTGTTGAGAAGGGCAATACANTCTCGGCATCAATGTGCAAACNCTCAGCAACCTTGGCACAAATAGCCTCGGCGTCTNGCTTGCCGGGTTCTCCCGTNGCCGCATTGGCATTGCCACTGTTGATCACCCANGCTTGGCANTGANCCTCACGATCTCGCGCAAGCAGCACCGGAGCTGCGGCAAAGGCGGATTGCGTATACACACCCGCTACCCGCGCGTTNNGATGNAGGCGNGCNACGACAACATCATCCGTCNNCTTNAANCCNGTGGNNGCGGTGCCAAGCTCNATACCNNGCACNTCNAANACNTCATGCGGAGNTNGNAGGTTAACCGCCACNNGCGCCNGACNAGACCNNNNCANTGCTTNNACTTTTTNCCNGANCCNCANGGGCACGCNTCATTACGACCNACTTTNCGATCGTCGCGCACGAAAGGCGCCGCTTTTGCTTGCTGCTGTTCCACCGAATCAGTTTCTCCGGCACCAAGCCCATCTGCCGCCGCATGCTGAAATTGCATTCGCTGCTCCGCTTCGGCACGNCGTTTGCGTTCGGCTGCTGCCAGCTCTTCTGGATTTTCCAACTGCATCCGCGACAGGGTGCGGATTACGTCGTATTTAATGTTGTACAACAGCGACTGAAACAGTTCGAAAGACTCGCGCTTAAACTCTTGCTTCGGCTGTTTTTGCGCATANGCGCGCAAATGAATGCCCTGACGCAATTGATCCATCGACGCAAGGTGCTCTTTCCACCGCTGGTCCAGCAGCTGCAACATAACCTGCTTCTCGACCAACCGTAGGTCGATATTTGANGCCTCAAACACTCTTTGTTTATCGGCATATTCCGATTCTATTTGCTGCAAGATTCGATCGATCAATCCGGCTTCATCCAATTCATCGTCTTCATCGACCCATTGCTGTAANGGCTGCTGGCTAGCAAATTCGCTGTTTAGCTCCTGCTGCAAGCCCGGCAGATCCCATTGTTCGCTAAGGCTCTCCGGCGGAATATGCTGGCTGACCAAATCTACGATCACTTCCTCGCGCAAGCCTTCAATAGTTTCGGCAATACTTTCCGATTGCATAAGTTGCAGGCGTTGTTGATAGATGACCTGTCGCTGATCGTTAGATACGTCGTCGTATTCCAGTAGGTTTTTACGAATATCAAAGTTGTGCCCTTCAACCTTGCGCTGAGCATTCTCTATAGAACGGTTAATCAGCTTATGTTCAATGGCCTCACCAGGCTCGCTGCCCAGTTTCTGCATCATGCCGCGCATGTTGTCGTTAACAAATATACGCATAAGGTTGTCGTCGACAGACAGGTAAAACCGGCTCGAACCCGGATCACCTTGGCGCCCTGATCGTCCACGCAATTGGTTGTCAATGCGGCGCGACTCATGCCGCTCCGTGCCAATAATGTGCAAACCACCTGCGGCAAGCACCTGCTCGTGGCGTTGGCCCCAAGCTTCGCTGATNTGGGCCACTTNCGATTCATCGCTGGAGCCAGCGCGCTGGAGATCNGCCTCTAGATTCCCNCCCANTACGATGTCCGTACCTCGCCCCGCCATGTTGGTGGCTATCGTCACAGCAGNNGGCCGGCCCGCNTCCGCCACGATGTCGGCTTCGCGCTCATGTTGTTTGGCGTTCAATACATTGTGGCCGATGCCCCTGTTGGTCAGTTCCTTGGACAGCAACTCGGATGACTCAATCGATGCCGTACCTACTAGGATTGGCTGCCCAACCTTAGTCCGGGTCTCAATATCCTCAACAATTGCGTCATATTTTTCTTGCAGGGTCAGAAAAATAAGATCGTTTTGATCATCGCGGATCATCGGCATATGGGTGGGAATGACCACTACATCTAGACCATAGATCTGATTGAATTCGAAAGCTTCGGTATCCGCCGTACCAGTCATCCCCGACAACTTTCCATACAAACGAAAGTAGTTTTGAAAGGTCGTCGATGCCAAAGTTTGGCTTTCGTTTTGTATCGGCACGCCTTCTTTGGCCTCAATGGCCTGATGAATGCCATCGGACCAACGCCGGCCTGGCATGGCTCGTCCGGTATGTTCATCAACAATAACAATTTCCTTGTTGCGCACCATGTAGTCCACATCGCGCTTAAACAAGGCGTGAGCCTTAAGGGCGGCCAGCATATGGTGCAACAAATTCAGATTGGTCGAGGAATATAAGCTGTCGCCTTCCTGCAGAAGCCCCATCTGGCCTAACGCCTGCTCGACTTTTTGGTGACCCAATTCGGTAATTTCGATCTGCCGATTTTTTTCGTCGACACTAAAGTCGCCGGTCGGTTCGCGTTCGGGTTCGCCGAAAACTCGCGGAGTATCATCAAAAGGCTGCTCTTTAAGAGTCGGCGCGACTTGATTCAACACTTGATACAGCTTGGTGCTTTCTTCAGCCGCTCCGGAAATAATCAGCGGGGTGCGCGCCTCGTCAATAAGGATCGAGTCCACCTCGTCAATTATGGCGAAGTTCAATTCGCGCTGAAGCCGATCTTCCAAAGTAAACGCCATATTCGAGCGCAGGTAGTCAAACCCAAATTCATTATTTGTGCCGTAGGTAATGTCTGCGGCGTATGCTTCATACTTTTCTTCTTGTGGCTGATTCGATTGGATAACGCCAACCCGCATCCCCACAGCTTCGTATATCGGGGCCATCCAATTGGCGTCACGTTTTGCTAGGTAATCATTGACCGTGACAACATGTACACCTCTGCCAGAAAGCGCGTTGAGATAGGCGGGCAACGTTGCCATCAGCGTCTTGCCCTCGCCGGTACGCATCTCCGCGATACGCCCCTCGTGCAAAGTGATGCCACCGATCAACTGCACGTCATAGTGCCGCATTCCCTTGGTCCGCTTGGCAGCTTCCCGCACAGCTGCAAATGCTTCGGGCAAAAGGGCGTCGAGTGATTCACCGGCAACAGCGCGGTCGCGCAATTGCTGCGTCCACGCAAGCAGATCAGCGCTCTCATCCAACGAGGCTTCTAGCACATTAATCTGATCAACGATTTTCTGCATGCGACGCAATTCGCGCGCGTTTTTTGAACCAAAAAGCCTAGTGAAAAAATTCGCCATGATGTCTGATGTTTGTAAAGCCCATATTCAGGGCGGAACTATAGTGCTGCGCATTGTAGCGACAGCACAGCTAGCGGGACAGGTCTATAAAGAGAAGACTAAAGCGCTTTGGCCGTTAGCGACCACCGGCAATGTCACTGACAAAACGAGTGGGATCTATGGTTCTACCGTTGCGCAGCACTTCGAAGTGCACATGGGGCCCGGTCGAACGACCGCTGCTGCCCATTTCTCCAATTACGTCACCTTTTTTAACAATTTCCCCAACCTTGACCAGCAGCTTTTCGTGATGCCCATAGCGGGTACTGATGCCATTGCCATGATTAACTTCAATTAACTTTCCATAGCCGTCGCGTCGGTCAGCGAATACCACCACGCCACTGGCCACTGCCAACACGTCGGAACCTTGGCTACCCGCAAAGTCCACGCCAGCGTGCCACGCAGGTTGCCCGGAAATCGGGTCAATACGATTACCATAGGCCGAAGACAGCCAACCTTTTGCGATGGGCCGCCCACTCAAACGCACCTGCTCAGAACGCTGCAGCTCGACCATCACCTCATCAAGAATCGTTAATTCTTTCTCTCGCCGATCCAGTTGCAGCGCCAATTGGTTCAATTGAGTTTGCAAGTCAACCCAAGCGAACTCCTGAGCTTCTTCCGCCAAGGGACCACCCTGAGCGATTGTTTGATCAAAATTAAATTCATCGTCTTGCAGACCAGAAAGATCATGCATGTGTTCTGCCAAGGCTTCTATACGCCAAAGGCGACTTTGCATCTTCGACAGTTGACTGGCTAAGGCCTCATTCTTTGCCGCCGTTTGTTGCTGCAAACCATCTAAGTCCGAGCGATGCTCGCTAATGTCACCTAGCCAGTTTTCAATTACGGCACCGTCAATCGCCTGATGATTGGATACGCTGACACCCAAAAAGACGAAACCGACTGTCAGGGCCGTTGTTAAAGCTGCGAAAAAATAACCCCAAAACTTAGAGACAGTAATGCCTCTGAAGTCCCCGCGTTTACCAATAACGATAATTTGCATGTAGCTTGCTTCCTTGGTGATCCAGGCCAATGTCAACGAGCCACCGCATTGCGATCGGAATCTTCTGACCTAGCGAAAGCTTGGTCTATTCCCACCGAATTTTCAATCGCTTACATCACACATTTTGGGCCATGGCCAGCAGCCTGCTATGCTCCGGCTAATGGCACCACAACATGCGCGCAACCTCGCGTCAAAACTAAGCACATCCAAAGGCAGGCTTAGTTTGTAAAACGGACCTAAAGCCGGATGACCACAGATCGAATAAAAAACATTCTGCAACAACACAATGGCCACCACTCACCGTTGCAAAAGCTATTAAAACGGTCGGCCAACCAGCGGGCGTGGACGGCCGAGTTCCGAGCAGTGTTGGACGCGCCAATGCGTTACGAAGTAGAAGTCACAGATATTAGAGGATCACAGGTGTATCTGCTTTGCAGATCGGCGGCGGTAGCGACGCGACTTCGATTCATGGCCGACGATTTAATGAGCAAACTGCAACCTCTGGCAAGTTTTGCTGAGGCCAAGGAGCTAAAACTAAGAATCGCACGGCTAAGCGCCGAACCTAACAACAGCGCCTCGCGTTGAGGTTCTACGTTGGCGGCAGTGCCGCCTTGCGCTGATAGGAGCGCGGCACAGCGCAATCAGACTCATAAGTAACAACTTCGAAAGTGCTGGGAGTCGCAAGAACTTTTTTCACCAAGGCATTATTGGTGGTGTGTCCGGAGCGGTAGCCGCAAAATCGCCCGACCACACTGAAGCCAATTAGGTAGAGATCACCCACGGCGTCCAATAATTTGTGCTTGGCGAACTCGTCTCGCACGCGCAAACCCTCTTCGTTGAGAATTCGACAGTCATCAACCACCACGGCATTGCTGAGACCGGCCCCCTGCGCCAGATTGTGTGATTTCAATCTCTCATAATCAGCCAGAAAGCCGAATGTTCGAGCGCGGCTTATTTCTTTAATAAATGCGGTCGAACAAAAGTTAATCTCCGAAGTTCGATTATGCAGCGCAGAAACCGGATGATCGTAGTCCAAGGTGTACTTCAGGGCGAAGCCGTCATAGGGCTGCAATTCTGCGTACGACTCGTCATCGCCAAAACGAACGGGTGCTCGTATTACCAGGAATTTTTTTGCCGCGCTCTGTGCAGTAACCCCGGCAGCCTGTATGAGAAAGACGAACGCCGCGGCACTGCCATCCATAATCGGCAGTTCGCTCGCGTCGACTTCGACTTCAGCGTTGTCGATTCCAAGCCCTGCGAATGCAGACATCAAGTGTTCAACAGTGGAAATCTCATTGGCGCCATCCGTGAGCGTTGTGGCCATAGTGGTACTGCCCACATTCGTCGCGTGCGCACTGACGCGGTAGTCGTAGTCGAGATCAATACGCCGAAAAATAATACCGCTGTCCACCGAGCCTGGGCGCAGCACAATATTAATTTGCTTACCCGTATGCAGCCCTACACCAGTGGCACGAATGCTGTTTTTTAACGTGTGCTGCTGCGCGCTGATTTGCATTGATGGATTCCGTGTTAAACGTCGCTTGCCCAAGTCAAGCCAACCGCCCTAAAGCGCCCAACGATGTTGGGCGCCTACACTTCTAGCAGGAGGTGATGATCGGTGGCTGACTTAAGACGCGCGACGTTGAATTTAAGATCTAGCCCGTCACGGCATTCGCGGCGCCCATAGGCCAAAGGCCTATGGGTTAATCTGCCTGACGCCGCAAAAACGCTGGAATATCCAGATATTCCATATCCTTGGTTTGACCAACGTCGAGATTTTGCGTCGGTTTTTCGGCCGGCTTTTGCCTCGCGTAGGTTGGAGCATCTAACGTGGCATAGTCCATCGGACCTGCAGCAGCGGGGGCAACCGCCGTATTGTCGACCACAACATTCGGCGCTGAAGATTTACCAAGGCCGGTGGCAACTACCGTTACTTTAATCTCATCCTGAAGGGTTTGATCAATTACCGTTCCGACAACAACCGTCGCGTCCGGCGATGCAAATTCCTCAACACAGCTGCCCACTTCAGTGAATTCGCCAATGCTTAGATCCAATCCAGCTGTTACGTTGACGAGGATTCCCCGCGCGCCGTTGAGATCGACGTCTTCGAGTAACGGTGAGCGTATCGCCGCTTCGGCCGCTTCGCGGGCACGATTTTCGCCCGCCGCAGAACCTGTGCCCATCATCGCCATGCCCATTTCCGACATCACCGTGCGCACGTCAGCAAAGTCGACATTGATCATGCCCGGGCGAATAATCAGATCGGCTATCCCCTGCACAGCGCCCAACAACACATCGTTCGCTGCGGCAAATGCATCCAGCACACTGGTCTGCTCGCCCAGCACTTCTAAGAGCTTTTCATTCGGAATAGTAATAAGCGAGTCCACGTGAGAAGCAAGTTCTTTGATGCCTTGTTCGGCGTTACTTTTACGCTTTTCGAAATCGAAGGGCTTGGTCACCACCGCAACCGTCAAGATCCCTAGTTCCTTTGCAACTTCTGCAACCACTGGCGCCGCGCCTGTTCCCGTGCCACCGCCCATACCCGCGGTTACGAAAACCATATCCGAGCCACTCAGCAGCTCCGCGATGCGGTCGCGATCTTCCAACGCAGCGGCACGGCCTACATCGGGATTGGCGCCAGCACCAAGGCCCTTTGTAACACTGCTGCCGATTTGCATCGTGGTTTGAGCACCCAAGCCTTTCAGCGCTTGAGCATCCGTATTCGTGGCAATAAAATCTACGCCACTGACTTGCTTCGAGACCATGTGTTCGACCGCGTTGCCACCGCCGCCACCGACCCCTATAACTTTGATTACCGCACTTTGGGGCGCGCTATCCACCAGTTCAAACATCGTATTCTCCTGCTAGAAGTTTTCACTAAACCAACCTTTTAGCTTCGCCAACATGCCACTCTTACGGTCGCTTTGTTTGCTCGGCTTTTCTTTCTCTTGGTCCAACCCGTACTGCAGCAGGCCTACGCCTGTAGCAAATACTGGGTTCCTTACGATGTCCTTCAAACCCGCCACATTTCGTGGCGCCCCCAAACTGACCGGCATATGGAAAATTTCTTCCGCAAGCTCGATCAAACCTTCCATCTTGGCACCGCCTCCGGTGAGCACGATGCCCGATGCGACCAGGTGCTCAAAACCGCTACGGCGCAGCTCTGCCTGGACTAACTTAAACAATTCGTCATAACGAGGCTCAACCACCTCAGCCAATGTTTGACGCGACAATTCTCTATCAGGCTTATCGCCAACACCAGGGACTTTTATCACTTCATCTGGCCTAGCCAACTGCGTTAATGCACACGCATAACGAATCTTGATGTCTTCAGCGTTTTGCGTTGGCGTTCTTAACGCCATCGCTATGTCATTAGTTACCTGATCTCCCGCGATAGGAATAACTGCAGTATGCCGTATTGCGCCATCGGTAAATACCGCTATATCTGTGGTACCACCGCCAATATCGACTAAGCAAACCCCTAAATCACGCTCATCAGCACTCAGCACCGAATAGCTGGAGGCCAATTGCTCAAGCACGACGTCGTTGACTAGCAAGCCGCAACGCTCGACACACTTTTCAATATTTTGCGCAGCATTTACCGCGCAAGTGACCATGTGCACCTTTGCTTCAAGACGCACACCCGACATGCCCAGCGGTTCCTTAACGCCTTCTTGAGCGTCTATGAGAAATTCTTGTGGCAATACGTGCAGTATTTTTTGGTCAGCCGGAATCGCCATAGCTTGGGCGGCATCAATCACCCGCTCGACGTCCTGGCTGTAGACCTCACGGTCCCTGATAGCGACGATGCCATGCGAATTAAGGCTTTTGATATGACTGCCGGCGATCCCAGCATAAACTGATTCGATCGCACAGCCGGCCATAAGCTCCGCTTCTTCCACCGCCCGTTGAATGGACTGCACCGTGGATTCAATGTTGACCACGACACCTTTTTTTAATCCACGAGATTGGTGAGTGCCAATACCAATGATCTCTAACTCGCCGGCGTCGCCAACCTCGGCCACGATGGTCGCTATCTTGTTGGTGCCAATATCTAAGGCCACTATTTTTTGTCTTGCTACATCCAAAGCCATGCTTAGCGCCCGTCAGTTAAATTGCCGTTGGTTTGTTTAGCGACCGTGCTTTGACCCCAATTCTGCGCCTGAATTGGCACCAGCGCATCAAATTTAGCCACATCAATTTCACTGTAGCGAACGGCCACACCACTTGGATATCTGGCATCTACATAGGCAACCGGGCGCCGCTGTTGTTGAATAATGTTGGTATAGGCGCTCAAGAATCGACTCATACGCGCCTCTAATTCGACAGCGCCTAAGCGCACAACCGTGCCTGATTCAAAACCCACATGCCACTCACCCTGTGCAGTTTCGGTTAATTCTAATATCTCCAAGCCCTGTCGTGCCGCATATTGTTGCAACAACCGAAAGATCTCCATACTTTCGCGCGGCGAACTTAACTGCGCCGACAGCCTTGGCAGCTGATCGTATTGATCGGGCAACTGCAGGATATCTCCGTCCGCCGACAAGAAAGTATGGTCATCCCACTGGGCCACCGGACTCTCTTTATATACGTAGATCACCAGCTTGTTTGGCCAGCGCCTCCGCACGTCGACTCGGCGCGCCCAATCCATTTGCTGTAATTGCGTCTCTAATCGCGGCAGCGCTAGGCTTAAGATACCCGGTAGATCAAGAGTGCCGATGTGCTTTTGCATGGCCACCTGCTCGGCCAACGTTAAATCGCCCTCGATCACAATCGTGTTTATGGGACGATCAAATTTTATCCATATGGCGATGCCGGCGACCACAACACTTAAAACCACGAACGTTTTTGCCACTCGTCTAATCACGCAACGCCCTCAACGCTTTCGACAACGCACTAACATTACCTGCACCCTGCACCAACACCACATCATCGGTTTCGCAAATATTCGGTAACAACTGCATGGCTTCCGTCGTATCTTTGGCATGCAGTGGATTGATTTGTCCACGCTGTCTTATCGACGCGATAAGCGACCGACTGTCTGCACCATCGATCGCTTTCTCGCCAGCCGCATACACATCAAGGAGCAACAGCACATCCACCGTCGACAACACCCGCACAAAGTCGTCAAACAGATCTTTGGTGCGCGAGAACCGATGAGGCTGGTAAACCATGACTAATCGACGCTCAGGCCAAACTTGCCGCGCTGTTGCAATAACCGCTTCAACTTCCGTTGGATGATGGCCGTAGTCGTCGACAAGAGTAATGGCGGTATCGTCAACATGCGCTGTAGCAGTAATTTCAAACCGCCGATCAACGCCAGCAAATTCGGCTAAACCCTGCACAATTGCTTCATCTGCAAGGCCTTCGTCACTGGCAATAGCGATGGCTGCAAGCGCGTTCATCACGTTATGTTGGCCAGGGATGCCCAGACGTACCTGCAATGCTGGTTTGACCGGCCCCCGTTCCACATCAAAGCACCATGACGCGCCAGTCACCTGAACATTGGTTGCCCGATAATCCGCGGCCTCGTCGGTGCCATAAGTAATCACCCGCCGAGTGAGCATCGGAATGAGCGCGCGCGCTTCTGCATCGTCAGTACAAATCGCCACTGCACCGTAAAAAGGCAGGCGCGCAACAAACTCTAAAAACGATTTCTTTAATTCGGTAAAACTGTGGCCATAGGTCGCCATATGATCTTGATCGATATTAGTAATCACCGCTGTCATCGGTTGCAGCCGCAAGAATGAGGCGTCACTTTCGTCGGCTTCTGCAATCAAATAATGACCCTGCCCTAGCTCTGCATTGGTCCCCGCGCTGTTCAACATACCGCCGATAACGAAAGTGGGCGCTAAGCCTGCGCAACGAAAGATCTCCGTGATCAAGCTGGTCGTAGTAGTCTTGCCGTGGGTGCCTGCCACAGCAATGCCGTGCCGATAGCGCATCAGTTCACCCAGCATTTCCGCTCGTGGTACCACAGGAATCAGGGCTGCTCGCGCGGCCTGCACTTCTGGGTTGTTTTCATCAATTGCCGAAGACACCACAACGACATCTACGCCTTCTACCCAACGGGCATCGTGGTTCTGAAATATCTCAGCGCCTTTGGTTTGCAAGCGCGACGTGCTCGCCGATTCGGCAATATCCGATCCAGAAACCTGATAACCCTGATTCAGCATCACCTCAGCGATGCCACACATGCCCGCGCCGCCGATCCCGACGAAGTGAATTCGTCGAATACGGCCCATTTCTGGAATATGGAAAGGTCCTGTTTCAGCCACGAGGAACCTCTCTTGGGTAGGCGCAACGAAGAACCATACCGATCATCGCCGAAGAAATGATCAAGCTGTTACCGCCATAGCTAATAAAAGGCAGCGTGAGCCCCTTGGTGGGCAGAGCCCCCGTATTTACGCCCAAGTTGATCAACAGCTGAAAAGCAAAGATTAGGCCAACGAAGTAACAACAATACCCAGCAAACAATTCACCACTCTCGGACTGCGCACGCGCGACCGAGAAAATCTGAATAATGAATAGGCTGTAAACAGCGAGCAAGGTCAATGCTCCGACAGCACCCAGCTCTTCTGCAATAACAGCAAAAATAAAGTCATTATGGGCCTCCGGAAGATAATAAAGCTTCTGTATACCTTCGCCTAAACCAAGGCCAAACAATTCACCACGGCCAAAGGCAATGAGTGCTTGCACCAGTTGATAACCACCATCAAAGGGCATGGCCCATGGATCAATAAAAGCCACCAAACGCTGCATACGATAGGGTTCCAGCCAGATCAACAATGCAAGCAATCCTCCCGCCACAAGCAACAGCAATAGGAAGTAACGCAGTTGTGCGCCGCCTATAAACAGCAACGCGATCGATGCGGCGACGATGACCACCGCAGACCCCAGATCCGGCTCAACCACCAGCAAACCACCGACAACCGCTATCATGCCAAGGGGCACAAAAATTTTGGCGGGCTCAACACTGAGTTGCTCACCGTAACGGTGCAGGTAGCCCGCTAAGTAAATCATTAAGCCAAATTTCGCGACCTCCGATGCCTGCAGGGTAAGTCCGCTAATCTGCAACCAACGGGTCGCGCCATTTACTGTGTGTCCAACACCAGGCATCAATACAACGACAGCGAACACCAGCGCTCCAAACCAACCTACTAAATACAAGCTGTTCCAAACTCTAAGCGGCACAATAAAGGTCACCAGAAATGCCAACAGCGCTATCACCAAGTAGACCAAGTGCTTATTTGCGTAGTTGCCATTAAGAGCAATCGCTGCCGAACTCACCATAACTAGGCCGAACGCGAGCAACGCGAGCCAACACAACAACAGCTGTGTGAAGCTTCTCGCCACGAAAGGATTGTGTACAACCGCCACTATCACAATGTCCCTTTAACCGTTGCTATCACTGCGCAAACCTCGCACTGCCTCTACGAATACCTCTCCCCGTTCGGAAAAATTACGGTACATATCTAAGCTCGAACAGGCGGGTGAAAGTAAAACCATATTTGCTCCTGTCGCCATCCGTCGCGCCGCCACAACAGCTTCGCCCATATTTGCAACTTGGATGCAGTCCACACCGACCGATTTAGCCACCGCAGCCAATGCAGCTGAATCCTTACCCAGAGCAACGACGCCTGCAGCAGACGCGGCCAAAACCTCGGCTAATGGCCACAAATCTGCCCCTTTGGCATCGCCGCCAGCAATCAAAACTACTCGCGTCGCTGGGTTCAAACCTTGCAGCGCCGCCAACGTAGCGCCAACGTTAGTCGCCTTTGAATCGTTCACATAGCTCACGCCGTCCAAGGTCTTAATAGACTGGAAGCGATGCTCCAGCGCTGTAAATCGAGTCGCTACCGGCGCCGCTTCGCGGGCGCTTATAAGAGGATCGAGCAGCGCCAGAGCCGCCATGATATTGAGCAGATTATGGGCACCCTTGAGCGGCAATTCGTCTACCGGAACAATTAACTCATCGCCTTTGGCAAGCCACGTCGTGCCCGCATCGCGCACAACACCATAGGACTTCGCATCGCCAGCGGCATCAAGCCCAAAGCTCACCCTGTGATCCGCGCCGATGGGCTGAGTCAACGCATCGCCACGATTAAACACACACTGCTGAGCTCCGCGATAAATTCGCAACTTCGCACAGCGGTAATTTTGCAGGGAACCATGATGATCTAGATGATCATCGGAGATGTTCAGCACCGTCGCCGCGGCGAAAGGCAGCACAGCACTACGCTCTAACTGAAAACTAGACAATTCAAGTACGTAACGATTCTGCGGCTTGATCAACAAATCAAGTGCGGCAAGGCCAATATTTCCGCCAACCCCACATTCTTCGCCTAAACCGTGAAATATATGGCCAACCAGCGAGACCACAGTGCTCTTGCCATTTGTCCCAGTTACACCGATAACCGGAGCGTTGGTCGCTTCAAAGAACAGATCAATGTCACTGACGACGGGCATTTCAAGGGCCCGAGCCACCAGCACCAGTTCAAGATCTAAGCGCACACCCGGACTGACCACTAGGCGAGCTACATCGCTCAGGTGTTCGCGCAGCCGGGTTTCAGACCAATGCTCAACCTCCCAATGCACTTTAAGGCTACGAAATTCATCCGACAGCGATTGTTCCGGCCGCGTATCAAAAACTACAAACGGGATACCGTTGCGCAGCAAGTGCCTAGCCACTGATTGTCCTGTTACCCCGAATCCGAGGATTGCATGAACCGCCGCCATACTTATCTAAGCTTCAATGTTGATAAGCCAATGGTCACCAAAACTAACGTAATGATCCAAAATCGCACAATCACTTTAGGTTCGGGCCAACCTTTGAGCTCAAAGTGATGATGGATAGGCGCCATGCGAAAAACACGTCGCCCCGTGAGCCGAAAAGAAGCCACCTGAATAATGACGCTGGCGGTTTCCAGAACAAACAATCCGCCCATTATCAATACCACAATCTCGTGGCGGACAATGATCGCCACCAATCCGAGCGCCGCACCGATGGCCAAGGCGCCAACATCCCCCATAAAGATCTGTGCGGGATACGTGTTGAACCACAAGAACCCCAACCCCGCGCCGATTAATGCTCCGCAAAAAACGGCTAATTCGCCAGCTCCGGCGACATAGGGAATTTGCAGGTAGGACGAGAATTCCGTGTTGCCCGCCACATAGGCAATCAAACCGAGCGCCGCTCCGACCATCACCGCCGGCATGATCGCTAGCCCATCTAACCCGTCGGTTAAATTCACCGCGTTACTCATGCCAACGATCATCAAATAGCTAAGCAACACAAAGCCAATACCCAAGGGCACCGCAATGGACTTAAAGAATGGCACATATAAGGTGGTTTCCACCGGCGACTGCGCTGCAGAATAGAGATAAATAGCCGCCAAGAGCGCAAACACCGACTGCCACAGGTACTTCCAGCGCGCGATTAGCCCCTTAGTATTTTTTCGCGAAATTTTTAAATAATCGTCGACCCAGCCAATCACGCCAAAACTTAGAGTGACAAAAATTACTAGCCAAACATAGCGATTAGTCAGATCACCCCACAGCAATGTCGTGAACACCAAAATAACGAGAATCAACGCCCCACCCATAGTCGGCGTTCCTGCCTTACTGAAGTGCGAAGCAGGCCCGTCGTCGCGAATCGTCTGGCCGATTTGCGCACGCGCCAAACGCGCGATCATCACGGGCCCAATGACCAAGGACATCAACAGGGCCGTCACTAGGCTCACCATGGTGCGAAAGGTCAAATATTGAAATACCGCAAACCCGCGAACAAATTCAGAGAGATATTCAGTGAGCCATAGCAACATCAGCTGTTCTCGTTTTGGATTTCATGAACGACCGCAAAGTCGCTGAAGGGAAGGAATTGACCGTTAATTTCTTGGGTTTGTTCATGTCCTTTGCCAGCAATAAGTACGACGTCATCTGGACAGGCACTCGCCAATGCAGCAGCAATCGCCTGAGCGCGATTCACCTCGCTGCGGACACGCTCAAGCTTGGGCCCGCCCAAACTACGGACCATGTCATCCAAGATGCGCTCGGGATCCTCACTGCGCGGATTGTCCGACGTGAACCAAGCGCGGTCGCTACCTTTTGCAGCAGCATGACCCATTTGTGCGCGCTTACCGCGATCACGGTCACCGCCGCACCCAACAACACAAATTAGATCACCCCGACACTGGGGCCGCAGAGCCGCCAAAGCTTTTTCAACCGCGTCCGGCGTGTGCGCATAGTCGACGACAACCCGAGGCCACTTCGAGCCGCCATCTACCACCTGCATACGCCCTGGCACCGGCGCCATGATCTCCACAGCTTCCGTTACTCTATGCAGGCTGTGCCCTAGACTCAGCAGCACCGCCATCGCGGCCGCCACATTAGCCACCGCAAACTCAGCGGCAACGGGCATCACCGTTTCGGTGCGGCCCCATGGCGTCGAAAACGTTACCCGCATGCCCTGACGCACAGCTTGGCTATGCCAACTGACGTCGCCGTGAGTACCGTAACTGATCACCTCATTCGCACGACTCGTGCAAACGAACTCACGACCCACCGGATCATTACTGTTGATCACCGCGGCCGCTAAAGGCCAGTGCTGGAACAGCTTTGCCTTTGCGTCTTTGTACGCCTCGACAGTTTGGTGATAGTCCAAATGATCACGGCTTAGATTCGAAAATACTGCAACGTCAAATTGCACAGCCGCAACACGACCTTGATCCAAGGCATGAGAACTCACCTCCATGGCCACGCGAGATGCGCCTCGTGTTTGCATCGCAGCCAAATAGCCCTGCAAAGCCACAGCGCTCGGCGTCGTCAACTGCGAGGGCTGAAGCTGATCCAACGCACCCCAGCCAAGGGTGCCGCAGTAACCGGCCGACACTCCGAGCCGTTGACTTAAGTCCGTGATATGCCAAGCAATAGAGGTCTTACCGTTCGTACCGGTTATGCCGATACAGCACAGTTCGCTGCTGGGGTGTTGGTGATAGCGCGACGCTATTTCACTTCTGCGTGCGGCTAAGTCACCGAGCGGTACTACAGGCACTGGCGCCTGCAGATTCATTGGCTCGGGCACTAACACCGCCGCGGCGCCCGCCGCCAGAGCCTCTTGCACGTGCAGCACACGCTGCTCCGGAAGCTTACTGGCAGCAATAAATAAATCGCCCGGCTGCACCGTTCTCGAGTCTTCACTGATGCCGGATACTGCCACTGCGGACCAATTAGGGTCTTCTATTAGCTCACCTAACGTCACAATCCGCCACCTACATCGGATGGACGACGGCCTTGGGTCTGCTCGGCGAACAACGGCCGCTGCACGTCGCCCGCAATACCCATTAGCCGTACGCTGCGCTCCGCGACCCGACTAAAAATAGGCGCCGCCACTCCACCGCCGCTGTTCACACCAGATCTGGGCTCATTGACCAAGACCACCATCACTAGGCGGGGATCAGACACCGGCACCATGCCGGCAAACCATGCGACGTGCCTCTCATCATCGTAGCCCTGCTTACCAACTAATCGCGCGGTACCCGTTTTACCGGCCACACGATATCCGGGCACAGCCGCCTGGGAAGCTGTGCCGGCTTGCGACGTCACTAATTCCATCATCGCCAAGACGTCGCTGACATGTTCAGGGTCAAAGACTTGCTCAGTTTCAATGCGTCGGTCTTGCTTCAATATCGACAGCGGCATGCGCTTACCACCACTGGCGAGCGTCAAATAGGCTCTTGTCAGCTGCAGCGGCGTTACCGACAAACCATAACCATAGGCTAACGTCGCCCGCACCACCGGGTAGCGCAACTGACTATTATTCAGTCGGCCCATGGCCTCTCCAGGCAAACCGGAACTGACAAAATCGCCGATACCCGCCCGGGCCAAAACATCGAAAACCGCCTGTTCTTCTAGGTCTAACGCCACCTTAGCAATAGCTACCTGACTGGATTTTTGAATCGCTTTAGCCAAAGACAAAGAGGCGCGATTGATAGGGTCCTGAATCAACTTGCCGCCGACACGAAAATATCCCGGCGAGGTATCGATGACTGTTTCTGTGTCGTAGCGACCAGACTCCAACGCCGCCATCGCGGTAAACGGCTTCACCGTTGAACCGGGTTCGTAGGAATCTGTCACCGCGCGATTGCGCATACCCGCGAGTTGGCCTGCAATGTCGTTTGGGTTGTAAGAAGGCTGATTGACCAGCGCTAAGATTTCCCCCGTCTTTGCGTCGGCCATAATCAACGAAGCGGACTCAGCCTTGTGCACCTGAACGGCTGATTTCAATTCACGATAGGCGATATATTGCAGACGCAGGTCTATGCTCAAACTCACATCCTGGCCAAATCTAGGCGGCGCCAAATAGTCCAAGTCTCGAATTGAATTACCACGGCGATCCTTTAGCACGACTTTAGCGCCGGGTTCTCCTCGTAAATTACGCTCAAATGCCAGCTCCACGCCTTCGATGCCCTGATCGTCAATATCCGTCAAGCCGGTAACGTGAGCCGCAATCTCCGCCGACGGATAATAACGGCGGTATTCTGGACGCAGCTCCAAATGGGGAATGCCCAAACCGTCTAATCGTTGGCTCATATCCCATCCAGCATGGCGCTTTAAATACACGAACTGCTTGTCCGCATGCGTCCGCACACGGCGTTCAAGCTCCGCTTGGGGAATGTCTAGAACCTCCGACATCGCTGCAAACTGCGGCGCGCTAAAATTTGCTTTACGCGGATTGGTTGATACCGCATAGACGGGTGTACTGACAGCCAAGGCTTCGCCGTTTCGGTCATAAATTACTCCCCGCAACGCAGGAATAGATTCGCGACGGACCGACCGAGCATCACCCTCTTGCTGTAAAAAAGCACGTTCGGTAACACCTAGGAAAACCACACGAGTCGACAGTGCGGCCACTGCAATTAAAAACAGGCCCAGAACAAAGTAATGGCGCCAAGCTTTCATCGCAGATCCGGCTCGGTCAACGGCGGAAAATGCATATCTAATTCCTGCTCCGCCGCCCGTTCTACCTCGTTCAAACTTGCACGGGCACCACGTTCCAAAAGCAACCTACTGTGCACAGCCAATAACTCGTTTTGCTGACGCTGAACTTGATCCAATTCTTGATAAAGACTGCGCATACGATGGGCCGAATCAACGGTCTCTAGGGCAGAAAACACGATCGCAACAAGTAATCCAACAACGACAAACATCGGATACAGCGCCTTGCTTAAGGGTTCAGCAGGCTGCTCTTTCGCTCGACGACGACGGCCGCGCGTTGTTTTTTGCTCCTGCGCCTTCACCGCCATATTCAGGCCACCCGCTCGATCACACGCAACGTCGCGCTGCGCGCCCTAGGATTAACATCAAGTTCGCCTTGGCCTGCACGAATCGGACCGCAGACGAGCCGACCACGGACAGCGGCATGTAGATCCTGAACAGGCAGGCGCCGCGGCAACACCGCCGGTTGCGACAGCGCCTTAAACGTCTGTTTGACCTGCCGATCTTCCAACGAGTGAAAACTGATCACAGCAAGTCGACCGCCTAAGGCCAAACTGTCAAAAGCGACGTGCAGACCCTCCTGCAATTCTTGCAACTCATCGTTGATGAAAATTCGCACAGCTTGAAAGGTTTTAGTCGCAGGATGTTTAGTTGACTTGGCATTGCCGCGCGGCACGCAAGCGGCCACCACTTCAGCTAAACCTTGAGTTGTACTTAACGGCCGAGCAGCAACGATGGCCTTGGCGATCCGTCGAGCCCGCCGCTCCTCACCATAGCGCCAAATTATATTGGCGATAACTTCTTCATCCGCACTGTTCAGCCATTGCGCAGCATCAACACCCTGACTCGGATCCATGCGCATATCCAGTGGGCCCGAATGCCTAAAGCTGAAGCCCCGATCAGGATCGTCTACCTGCGGAGAGGAAACGCCTACATCCATCAGGACGCCTTGAACTGCGCCCGCAAGCCCACACCCACCGAGTACTTCGCCAAGTTCAGAAAATCGCGCCCGAAACACCTGCAATCGCGGCTCTTGGGTTCGCAATTTTTCCGCCGCAGTGATGGCTTGGGGATCTCGATCAAGCGCTATTACCTGCCCCCGATCAGACAATTCCGCCAGCATCGCCTGACAATGGCCGCCGCGTCCGAAGGTCGCGTCAACATATGCACCGTTTTTTTGGATTGCCAAAGCATGCAACACTTCGACCAACAGTACCGGCAAATGCTGCAGCACAGCGCCATCTACCGAGGCTGACTGTGGCTGCAGCGGATCAGTCATACAGACAGCCCAGCAAAATCATCGCCCCTATCATTCAACGCTTCTGCACCCTGCAGCAGCCAGCCGCGCATACCGTCTTGCCAATGCGCCTCGGACCAAACTTCGACCTTGTTGCCCTGACCAACAAGCACCAACTTTTTATCAAGCTCAGCATAATTCCTAAGCATTGCCGGCAACAGTAATCGACCCGCAGAATCTAATTCCAAATCTGTGGCGTGGCCGATCAACAGTCGTTGCAATAACCGAGCTTGGGGATTGATATTGGACAACGCTTCTAATTTGCGCTGCACAACTTCCCATTCCGGCAAGGGATACAACAACAAACAGGTCTCGCGCATGTCGATGGTGAGCACCACTTTACCGTCGCTGGCGAGGTGCACTGCTTCTCGATTACGCGCAGGCAAAGCCATGCGACCTTTAGCGTCGAGAGTTGCACTGTTGATGCCGCGAAACATCTTTAACTTTACCTTTGTAGCAGGATCGCGCGAGCCGTTATCGCGTAGCGATTCCCACCTTTCTCCACATTTACCCAACATGCGACACTATATAGCCCACATGTCAGAGTCAAGCGCTATGCGATGCGCAAAAAATGGCATAAATGACGGAAATCAAAGAACTTTTCGGTCGCGCGGCACGCTCCAAATAACGCGGATTTGGATCTCTATATCGGCGGCTCAAAAAAGCGAGTGTCAGCCTGTAAGCCGGGTTCTGTCGAGGACAATCATTCATCTAGGGCTGCCGTCACCGACAACCTCAAGCGGCCTACCCGGATCTGATACGGGCCGTATCAAAAGATCTCTATTTGGCCTTGCTCCAGGTGGGGTTTACCTTGCCACGACGTGTTACCACGCGCGCGGTGCGCTCTTACCGCACCCTTTCACCCTTACCGAAGGCGCTGCACGCACATCGGCGGTCTACTCTCTGCTGCACTTTCCGTAGGCTCTCGCCCCCCAGGCGTTACCTGGCACCCTGCCCTGTGGAGCCCGGACTTTCCTCCCGTCGTAAACGACCGGCGATTGCCCAGCTGACTCTCGCCCGACAGTGTAGAGCGATCACGGCTCGACACAA
>PBQQ01000065.1 GCA_002725095.1 Gammaproteobacteria bacterium | reverse complement strand
CTGCTGTGCTGGAAAAAGAATTTTCTGCACTGACAGAGAAAAATTTGGACCTGCTGGAATCGTTGCAATCGCAAAAGGTAAATTTGCTGACCGAAATTGAACAAACCTGGCAGACATTTGATACCGAGTCGACTGTCGACCAAGATGCTTTAGACGCTGTGAGAGCACTGATGGCGGATTGCAAAGATAAGCATATTCGCAATGATCTATTGTTGCGGCGCCAAATGGAAACCGTAAAAACCTTACTCGCGACGTTGACCAGTCAATCTGCTGAGCGTTTCGGCGACGTCTATAACAAGCTGGGAAGAATTAAACGCTAACCTCGCGTGTTGTTAATCCGCCGGCGTACGACCTTGCAGGTAATACACCCAAGACAATATCGCTGCCACCGACCGATAAACCTCCTCAGGAATCTCCTCTTCAAGCTGCAGGTAAGACAACGTTTCGGCAAGAATAGGGTCTTCCGCCACATGCACCCCATGCGCTTCTGCCAATCGCAGAATTTCCCAAGCTAGCTCTCCCTCGCCCTTGGCCTTAATCACCGGCGCTCTGACTTGATCGTACAGCAGGGCCACTGCCTTTTTGCCATCAACGGCTTGATCGGTGTCGTGTGCGTATAAATTAGACATCGACATTCAACCTTAGAGCCGCTGTTTGCTGGGTCTGCGCATCTCGACGAACACCAGGAAAAACCGTTAAGTTTTGCAGGTCCACGCCCGCCCGTCGCAATAACCGCCGAAGATGGCTCTCGCCCGACTGCACCTGTTCTGCAAGCTCTGGGCTTGCAGCCCAAACTTTTACACTCACCTGTTCTTGCAGGTAACGAATGTTCAGTGAAACCTGCTTCTGCCCCCATGGCACTGTCATATCTATGCGCCAGCTCGGCTGGCTCTGCTCTCGCTCAGCCCCTTGCTCGGGCCCATTGTCATGGCCAATCTGCAGAAAAACCGGGGGCTGATCATGAAAAGGCAACAACCAACTCAGTTGAGTTTGGCGTTGCAGTTGATGGCCTAGAGTTTCGATTTGCCGCGCTTCAATTTCGTCAATTGCACCGTTTAATCGTGTGGTGTCGTTGTCCGAAGCGTGCAATAACCGCCGCAGCTGGATCATTACTGACTTCATGCTCAACCCTGCGCCCGCTTGGCTAAAACGAACCAACTGCTCTGAGAACAAGCCACTGCGTTCTACCAGACGCCTGATGTCCTCGCCCTCAAGGCGGTCCGAGGACAACATAAATTGCCCAAGTTGCTGAATCAGCGGCCGCAACTCGGGCTGTTGCGCCAAATTTTGCATCGCACTTGGACTGAAAAAGCGCGCCAACTGTAATTGACCTATGTCTGCACTTAAACGACCCAGCCGCACGGATCCCGCACTTTGCGGAACCTGCGTACGCTCGGCATCATTGGNCTTCGACTCGTTTAGCCTACGAGCGATAAGGTTGCCCCCNAACATAAGCACCTGAAGCCCGATNCGTTCNCCCACNGCGCCCATATTCNTCGGCAACGNTAACGCCTTATTATCGAACAGCAGCACATTNCCTTCGGGACGCTGGGCGATNATGCCGTTGATGACCTGCCCCGCGCGCAACCCTAANAATCGGCCCTGTTCGGGCGCGATACGCGCCGCCGAGCTGAGACCTTCAACGTATACCGTATTGGGCCGCGCTTGTTGATTGATGGGGTCCAGGTTGTACATGGTCGTTTACCGCGCGNATTNAAGCAGCCNGCTGATCCTGATGACTCACGGCNATATTCTANATCGCATTAAGCCTTAGTCGGCTAGGGATATTGAATCCAACCCTGATGCGGATCTGCGCTNTTGCTGCGCAATTTTTCGAGCTCTCCNGCTTTAAATATGACCGCCTTAAGATCNTCNACTGACGGCACTTTGAGCTTCTTTCGNGCNAAAATATAGTTTGGGTTGCCTCGACCGCCAAAAGCTGANGGGTTCAACTTAACAAAGGCTTTACGCAATAAGTCCTGACGAATCGGCGAGCCGGAATACGTTTTTTCAATGATCAAATCTAGGAATTCGCCTTCTTGCACAACATGGGTGCCGCCCGGACCGGCGCCATCGCGGCCGCGCGCACGACCAGAAGGTAGGCGCGTCACCGCCAGTTCCAGATCATCCACCAATCGTTGCAGCGCTCTGTCCAATTCGCTTGCNCCTGCNTTCTCACCCGTGATTGGGTTTACNGCGCGCGACGCGCGCTTGGCTGCGGTCGCCGCAGCCGACTCGGCCTCTGGCTCGGCTANNGGCTCAGAATCAAATTCTGGCTCAAGCTGGATGCTGCCCATGGCGCTGCAACCGCCTAACCCTATTAATGCGACCAATACCCAAACTCTCATGCTCTTAATCCTATTTATTCGAACCTACATAAAATCCATGCTTGCCAACGGTACAGCGATGANNTGTGCGCCTATGGCGTTTGGTAGCGCGCCNGCGACAACCCGCAATGCCGCGTGTTGACGATTAACCCGCTCGACTTGGGCAATGGCGATTGACTTAATCGCAGCGTTCAGTCCGCGAGTCGCAAAACCTTGGCTGCTGGGTACCAGTAGGAACTCCTGNCCTTGAAATACCCCCAAGTCTTCGCCGCCATCAACCCGTAGCTCGCCGCGAAAAATCGACACGTTAAGCTTCGAGCTGGCTCGGCAACGAATTTGGTCAGTCAGTTGCAGCGCAACCTCAGCCAGCCGCGCGTCAAGCTCTCCCAGCAAATCCTGAGAAACTTCTGGCATCGACGCCGCTAACACCGTCTTGGGCAGCCGCGCAGCAAATTCGGCCTCATAAATGACTTCGCCTAATTCGGTCATCGCCAATGCTACGGTAAGAGCATTNCCCGCGTTGCGCAGGCTCGGAGCCAGCAACGATCGAGACGCGCGCTGTTGCACAGAAATATTAACGTGTAGCGCTAAATCAGCGCTCTTGGCTTTNGGTTGCTGCATATACCGCGCGTAAACGGAACCTGCGGCAGCAACGTTGACAAAGGGATCCGCTGCGGCNAGTAGACTTTGTGAGGTGGTCAGATGTTGCATGACCCGGCGTTGTGCAGCATGCGCTATATTGCGTGCAGCCACCGACGAGGTTTGCCCAATATGGCTGATCAACGCTAAGCGGCGTCTGACCGGAGACGTCACAGGACANCCATACCAACTCTCTACCGCCGTGGTGGGCGCTTCAATAATCGCCGCTTCGGCCACACCAAAGGCGTTACGATACTCGTTTACCCGCACCCGCTCTAAATTTAGGCCGCTGAGCAACAAAACGTTTTCCTCTACCGCNCCATTGCCGTCCAGCCAGGCTTGGGTACTTACATACACCGAATGATCCAACGCGTAGTCTAATAGCGACGCCTTGATCGACTCNAGCCTCAACGCCGCATCAATGGGCTCATCCCCAGGGAAAAATTCGTCGGCGCTGACCACGCTGGATCCCAAAGCGACAACAAACGCGAAAAAAAGTGTTTTACTGTTCATTACCGTTGGTCTCCAAACCACAGTGCGCGCCTAACGCTAGCTCGCGTCTTTTTTGAACCAGTTCTTGTTGAAGATAAATTCACGCTGGTCGGCCTTTGGCGNTGCGTCTTTAGCGACCGCCTTAGTGACGGTGTCCGTTCGCCTTTCGCGTTTTACNGGATTGCGATAAGTACCAACCAATTCATCGATAACCGTTTGTTCAAGCGCCAGTTTCGTTTCATAGGTTTCACCGCCCAATGGCGTGATGCTGACCAAGCGCGAGCCATAAACTAAACCCTGTACTCGAGCGCGCACGCTTTCGTTCTTCAACGCCAAATCGCCCATCTGGCTTGCCGACTCGACATACAGGCCATACACCTGCTCGGTCAGATTGCGATAAGCGTCCAACTTGGAGGCTCTTATCGCCATTAAGCGACGCTGAGCATGGGTTTGGCCCTTCTGCACATCAATTACGGCATAGCCGGTCGCGGTAATGCCATCGACCTGTTCAAGCATAAGCGGTGGCACCGCTGACGCCGCTTTAGGCCGTTCGGGTTCAACAAAACCTTGGGTTGCACAACCGCCTAGGCAGAAATTCAACGTCAATAAACAAAGGATCGTTAACCGCGCGGATAGAGAGCTCGAATTTTGCATTGTGTTTCGTGTCCTTAACGCGTTGCCGTTGTGATCAGTACGAATTTAGAGTCGGCGAGGGACCCAAAAGCTTGAGCGACAGCGCCATATAACGGGCACCGGCAATTTTAGGCACGCTTCCTGCANATATTCGCGGGCACGGTCTAAATGACCACAAATTGACGTAAACAGAGCAGTCCAAATACGAAAATGGCCACCAGCGCATTTACATTGTCAGATCTTCGACAGTTAACCGAGGGCTTTCGGCCTTCCTCTTTGGCGGTACCCGCTGTCATTCTGCTTATTCTGACCATGCTGATCTTACCGTTNCCGGCAATAATGCTGGACGTCTTGTTTACTCTCAACATTCTACTGGCGCTGCTGGTCATCATGGTGGCCATCAACACGGCAACGCCGATGGAGTTTTCTTCTTTTCCGACCGTTATTTTGTTCTCTACCATGCTGCGACTCGGCCTAAACGTTGCCTCCACGCGGGTAGTACTTTTAGAGGGGCACACCGGTGGGGACGCCGCNGGGCAAGTGATTGAAGCTTTTGGGGCGTTTGTAATCGGCGGCAATTACGTCGTTGGTTTTATCGTGTTCGCCATTCTCATGATCATCAACTTTATCGTCATCACTAAAGGTGCCGGGCGGTCCTCTGAAGTTGCNGCACGATTCACTCTCGATGCAATGCCCGGCCGCCAAATGGCGATCGACGCTGATTTGAACGCNGGTGTTATTGATCAGGACGAGGCTAAAGCCCGNCGCGCNCTGGTGTCCCAAGAATCAGATTTCTACGGCACCATGGATGGCGCCTCGAAATTTGTNCGAGGCGACGCTGTTGCAGGGATTCTTATCTTGCTTATCAACTTAATCGGCGGCGTCGCTATTGGCCTGCTGCAATACGATTTAAGTTTCGATCAAGCAACCAAAGCCTACGTTCTGCTGACCATCGGCGATGGCTTGGTCGCTCAGATTCCGGCACTCATCCTATCGCTGTCCACGGCGCTCATTGTCACCCGAGTTACCACCTCCGAATCCGCCCCAGAGCAAGCCGCAAATCAACTCGCAAACCCTGCTGCTTTTTACATTGCGGGTTCAATTCTTATTCTTTTGGGCATGATCCCCGGCATGCCGAATCTGGTGTTTCTGATTTTAGGTTCTTGCGCTCTGGGCCTTGGATATATGTCCCAACAAAAACTTGCCCTGGCGTCAGAACAAGAGGAGCGCGCAGCTACTGAGTCTCCACAAGCGGATGCCAACGGTGAGCCTACAGCGAAAGACCCCAATGACGTTGGTTGGGACGATGCCGCCCAAGTTGACGTGGTCAGCCTTGAGTTGGGCTACGGTCTTATTCCTATGGTAGACGAGACAAACGGCGGACGTCTGCTCAATCGGATTAAGGGCATTCGCAAAAAATTGTCCGCGGAAATGGGCTTCTTACTGCCGTCTATCCGGATTCGCGACAATTTAGATAATGCCCCTGACAGTTACAGCATCATCATCAACGGTTCGATTCGTGGTTCAGGCACCATCGAATCAGGACGAGAAATGGCGATTAATCCGGGCAATGTGCTCACTCAAATTGAAGGGACGCCCGCCAAAGAGCCGGCTTTCGGGCTCGATGCGGTGTGGATCGACCCGGCGGATCGAGAATACGCTCAAGCCAGCGGCTATACCGTGGTAGATCCGGGNACCGTTATCGCGACCCACTTAAATGCCGTTATTCAAAATAACGCCTCCGAACTCATGACATTCGACGTGGCGCAGGAACTGCTAGATCGCATTGAGCAAACATCGCCGAAGCTAATTGAAGACCTTGTCCCAGAAAAACTGTCTTTGGGCGCGATCGTGCAGATCTTNCAAAATCTTTTAAATGAATCGGTGCCGCTGCGCGACATGCGCACTATTCTTGAAACACTCGCAGGCGAGGTTTCTCGGACCCAGAANCCACAGGCCCTGACCGCTGCCGTGCGCCCGAAACTAGGGCGCTTAATTGTGCAGCAGATTATCGGCGGCGAAGAGACACTGCCGGTAATGACATTAGAGCCGGACCTAGAACAGCTGCTGAATGAGTTGGTTGGNCGCAGCGAAAACACCGAAGAAATCGCTTTAGAGCCCAACCTTGCCGATGGTCTTTTTCAGTCTGTTAGAGAGTCTGTACAGCAACTCGAAGATCAAGAGATGCCGGCCGTTATTGTCGTTTCACCTCTAATACGGCCCTGGCTGGCGCGTTTACTGCGGCGCGTAACCAAAGATCTAACTGTGATGTCGTATGTAGAAATTCCTGAAGATCAGGCCATTCGCGTGATCTCTACTATTTCAATTAATCGAACCGGAGAAAACGCCGAACAACCGGCGGTTTAATCCAATAACCTGAGGACCAGGCATGGAACTTAAAAGATTGATCGCCGAAGATTCCAAAAGTGCGTTACAAAACGTGCGCACGACCTATGGCGAGGATGCACTTATCGTCTCAACCAACAAGATNGGCACAAAAACCGAGGTGATCTGCGCAGTAGACTTGCAGCCAGACAATGAACCGTTTGAGGAAGATCTGGCAACGACCGTTCCCGCTGTCACCAGCAAAGTTGATAACGCGCCGTTTTCCGCAAGNCTTAGCAACGTGATCGACAAAAAAGCGACNACCAGTGNCCCAGAGCTTGCTAATTTAGTGGCGACGATTCAACAAGAGTTGCTGGACCTGCGTGAATCTGTGGCGGCCCATGTCNACGCTAACCCTCATGAATTGACCGCGCAATCTGCCAACGATACCGGAACCACATTGTGCGAAAGAGCTCTACGGCAACAGTATGGAAGTCTGCGCACAAAACCGATGATCGAGCAGCGCAACTGGGACGGCGCGCAATTGTTTTTCGGTCGTCCAGGGGTCGGCAAAACAGCCTGCATCGAAAATTTATTGGCGGCAGACACCCAGTCGNCCGACGGATCGCAAAAACCTTTCGCATTGATCGCCTACAGCGATGACGAGGCCCGTTCGGANCANGCATCAGAACACTGGCTAAAACTTGCGAAAATCAGNCAACGCTATGGTATTCCATGCGCCCAAGCCATAGGCGCAACGCGTCTAGAGCGCTTGGTGGCACAATTAGGCGAACAACACCAAGTGTTAATTGATACGGAACAATTGAGCGACTTGCAGGCGCTGCAGGAGCTGACCGGCCGTATGAATGCAACCAGTCACTATTGTGTCGGGGCAGATTTTTCGCCCGAGACCGTTAACGCCGGCCAAACCGTGGATAATGCTCTATTGCAATCTACGATCATTACGCGNGCAGATCTAGCGGATGAGCTGAGTCCATTGTTTAGCGCCTTGGCCAGCGCCCAAGCACAAATTGTTGCGGTAAGCTGCAATATGACGACACCGCAAACCGCAGAATAGTCCGCTTAAAGATCCGACTCGCGGTAAACTAACACTGGAGTATTGCAAGGCTCATTATGTCCGACCAAGAAAAACAAACTCAGGTGATCGGTGTCGCCAGTGGCAAGGGAGGCGTNGGTAAAACGACCATATCCGTTAACTTGGCGCTCGCACTGGTTAAACAGGGTAAACGCGTGGCGTTGCTCGACGCGGATCTGGGGCTCGCCAATGCACAATTGGTGCTCGGAGTTAATGCGCCATATAACTTGAGCGACGTTATTTCAGGCAGCAAGACCGTGAGCGAGGTTTCCATCACTCACGAGGACGGGTTGATTCTAATTCCAGGCGCTTCGGGTAATGCTGAGCTCGCCAACATAAATGCGCTGACCGCGCAGTCTTTAATTCAAAGCATTTTTAATGAACACGCTGATCTCGACACCATCGTGGTCGACGCAGCCGCAGGGCTGTCTGAGTCGAATTTAACCTTTATGCGNGCATGCGAGCATCGATTAGTTATTCTGCAGGATGAGCCCGCGTCTATTGCCGACGCTTATGGCTTGATCAAATTGCAGAGCAAAGAACAACGGATGGACAAGCTGTTTGTAGTACCCAACCGAGTGCCCTCTCAAGAGGCGGGACGGCAGCTGTTTAATAAAATGAACGGCGTGTGCATGCGATTTTTGGAGGAGCCGGTAAATTATATCCACTCCATAGAGGAGGACAGCGTGTTAACGTTAGCCACGCGACAGCGCGAGAACATTTTTAAAAACCATAGCTATAGCAAGTCCGCGAAAAATTTCACGGCTCTGGCGGAAGCCTTGGCAAANAACCCTGCACAGTAATAGCATCGGATTTGGAAAAATAAGTANTAACGGTAATGGCTGACATAGACGCCTACAAAAAACAGCTGCTGGATGTCGACAGTTCTGTGACTAANCAGTACANGTTGGTGAAGCGAGTGGCTTATCACCTGCGGTCACGGCTGCCAAGCAACATCGCCACGGACGACTTAGTGCAGGCGGGTATGGAAGGCTTGNTGCAAGCAAANGCNGCCTTCGACCACAGTCGCGGNATTAATTTTGAACTGTTTGCTAAAACCCGNATTCGTGGCGCTATGCTCGATGAGGTTCGCCGCATCTCTTTCTCCACGCGCTCGATTATCTCCACTAAACGCGANCATGAGGGCGTGGTCAGGGAGCTCACCCAGACTCTGGGCAGAGCACCAAAAGGTCATGAAGTCGCCGAAAAACTCGGCAAAACCCCAGAAGAATACGAGCGCGAACGGCTATTTGCCGAAGGCGCTGACGTAGTGAGCAGTGACGCNGCACCCGAATACTACGAGGAAGTCGACGAAAGCTTGAGAAGCCCAGAACAGGCCTTGGAGCATTCCGAGCTCATAGAGAACCTTGCAGGATCTATTGAACAATTACCGGAACGAACACAGCAAATACTCGCCCTGTACTATCAGGAAGAGATGAATCTTAAGGAAATAGGCGCCATTCTCGACGTGTCGGAATCTCGCGTAAGCCAGATCCTGTCCGAAACCGCGGGCAAACTTAGAGTGCTAATGAGTCGCTGANACAGCCGCGCCGCTGAGAGACTTTAAAAGACGCTGCTACACGCCTAACCANGCCAGCAATGCGGTGCCACCCATCAAAAAGGCGCCCGGCATTTTCAATAACGCGCCGTGTTTTCCCAAACCCAGCACAATGAATAAAACCATCCCCAAAAGGTTAACGCCAATGACCGGGTAGACTGCAATCACAAAATCCGGATAGTGGGCCACATAAGCCAGCGTGAGGCCGCTCACAAAAAGAAAAATGGTAAACACGTGCCACGAAACAAGGCTTAATGATTTCGTGAGAGGTTGTAAATCACTGCCATTGACATTTGCGACATAGATTTTTCCGCCCACAAAGCCATGAAACACCATTCCAGCCAAAGACAGGGCTGCGCCCGCGATCAAAAACCAATAATCCACTTATCTTTTTTCCCTTCTTCTCTTCTTCCCTTTTTCCCGTTCGAGCCGCTCGCTAGACCTTAGCAAAACGGTAGGTATTCGTGTNCCCATCTAACGAGCGACCCTGCTCGATCTACCAGCACAAATTTGCTTTTAAGATAATCCATTTGCGAAATAAAAGACTTTCACCGGTCCACACGCTCAGCTCATATAAAGTTCGACAAAAGACCGGGCAGGATCGCTAGAACTTCTTACTCTAAAGTGAAAGACGCCAACGCCAGATATAACAAGAGTGGGATTTAGGTTTCTAGTCGGTATCTCCGCTGGTCATCTCAGGAAGATTTCTTTCTAAGCACTGTTCTTGGGTCTCTCCTTCCAAACAGTCATCTGCACGACTGTCCGCGTCATTTCCACATCCCACCAAAAATCCCAATGCCATCANCGCTAAAAAAATATTTCTCANGATCTAGCCTCCCTTTGNATCTTTTTCATTTTTGGTCACGGCCTGANAGCGTCACCTAGTAAGAANANCTCGCCACCCGTGGTTTTATCGCTNGCCCTTGGCTCAGCGTTCGCTNGGNCGTCNANCACNCTCATNAACTCATCAACATCGTCTNATTCGAAGACTTCACGAATAATCATTCCNCAGTCACTGAANGTTTTGGAACAGTGATTTACATATCNAGTAGTGGATTCNTTCCCCATTTATTTTCATCTTCTTTTGCTGGAAGCNTTAGTAAAANTAAAATNACAAATATCCCAACAATTGTGATGTAGGACAGTTGCCACCATCCAGAAATGCCTCTGTCTTGCAATCTTCTTGATATGACTGAAACGCTAGGAATAAAAGTTATGATTTGAAGTAATGCTCCAAATGGTCCATAACCAATTTCTTCATTAAATATTCCTAAAAATACTTCTACAAATCCTAATACGAATGCAATTAGAGACACTGAAAGAACAAAATACCAATACTCGCTTCTGCATGCTCTTCCATGAAAATTTTTCCAATTAGTAAAAACTGAAATAAATGATTCTTTAATATT
>PBQQ01000064.1 GCA_002725095.1 Gammaproteobacteria bacterium | reverse complement strand
GCGGTTGCGCGGGATTTATTGCCGTTTGGTTACGAGGTGCATCTGTTCGAAAAAGATGCCAAAGGCGGCGGATTCATGCGTTCGCAGATCCCGGCATTTCGATTGCCAGAAGAAGTGCTCGATGAAGAGGTCGAGCGCATTCTAGATATGGGCGTTGTTTGCCACTTTGGTGAAGAAATCAGCAGCATGAAAGCGTTCATGCAGCAGGAGTTTGATGCCTATTTCGTGGGTACCGGAGCGCCGCGCGGTCGTGACTTAGAACTTTTGAACCGGCAAGAGGTGGATGACTACATTCACATTGGTATTGATTGGCTGTCGAGTGTGGCGTTTGGCCATACGACCGAGATCACCGGCAAGGTGATCGTTATGGGTGGCGGGAACACGGCGATGGACTGTTGTCGGACATCNCTAAGACTGGGTGCTGAGTCAGTTAAGGTGGTGGTGCGTTCNGCATTCGAGGTCATGAAAGCCTCTGANTGGGAAAAAGAAGACGCGATGCGCGAAGGCATTCCGATCATCAATAACCGCCCCCCGAAAGAATTTGTACACGAGAACGGCAGGCTCAAGGGTGTGTTGTTTGAGTGTGTAGAGCCGGTGCGCGGCGAAGACGGTCGTTTGCGCTATGAGCCAACGGGTGAGCCTGATGAGTTTATTGCAGCGGACCATGTGTTGATGGCGATTGGGCAGGATAATCATTGCCCGTGGATTGAGCGCGATTTAGGTATTGAGTTCGACAAGTGGGATTGTCCGGTTTTGGATGAAGTGACGTTGCAGACGAACAATCCGAAAGTTTTTTTTGGCGGTGACAGCGCNTTTGGNCCAGAGAATATTATTTGGGCCTCAGCGCATGCCCATCGTGCGGCAATCAGCATTCATTTACTTTGCCAAGGCAAGGATTTGAAAGCCGATCGACCTCCAGAGGGTATGAACCTGCTNTCGACTAANATGGGTGTACATGAGTGGGCTTATGATGCCGANCACGATGCGTCGGCGCGGAACTCAGTGCCGCTGGTCGAGCACACGATGGCGTTGACAGATATCAAAGTTGAGGTGGAATTAGGGTTCGATGCTGCGCTGGCAAGTCAGGAGGCGCAGCGCTGCCTAAATTGTGACATCCAAACGGTATTCACAGAGAAACTCTGTATCGAATGTGATGCGTGCGTCGATATTTGTCCGATGGACTGCATCTCGTTTGTCTCTAACGATGAGGAGCCGGCTCTGCGCCAAACCTTGACGGCCCCAGCATTGAATGCCGAGCAAGANCTGTATGTTTCTGCTGACTTGGCAACGGGACGTGTCATGGTTAAAGATGAAGACGTCTGTTTGCACTGCGGTCTTTGCGCAGAGCGCTGCCCGACAAATGCGTGGGATATGCAGCGTTCTGTGGTGCACTTGCCGCAGTTAGGGTCGTTTGTATCATGAGTGGAGAAATGCCAGTAACGTACAACGATTTTGTTATTCGATTTGCAAATGTAAATGGTTCGGGATCTGCCAGCGCGAATGGCATGTTCGCCAAGGCGCTGTTCCGCATGGGAATACCCGTCGCAACGCGGAACATTTTCCCGTCGAACATCCAAGGTCTACCAACTTGGTTTGAGGTGCGGGTCAGTGAAAAGGGTTACCTTGGGCGGCGCGAGGGCGTTGACATCATGGTGGCGATGAATGCAGAAACATTGGTGCAGGATGTGGCCAGCGTATCCCCCGGTGGGTATTTGCTCTACGACAATTCTAAGCCGTTGGCTAAAACTTTGCGCCGAGATGATATTCACGAGATTGGTATNCCAATTGCNTCCATGATGNTGCCGGAGTTTGTCGACCCGAAACAGCGTAGTTTGTTNAAGAACATCGCTTATTTAGGCGCTCTAGCGGGTTTACTGAATATTGAGTTTGATGTCATTACCGGCATGGTGGCGACGCAATACAAAGGTAAAGAGGCGCTCATTGCGCCGAATGTCCGTTCACTAGAAATTGGCCGCGATTATGCGATGCAGTACCTAGCCGCACCGCTGCCGTTGCAGGTCAAGCGCTCCGACGCGGTGGGCGACCGCATTATGATGGATGGTAATGATGCGGCTGGCCTAGGGGCCGTTTACGGCGGCGCTACAGTTTGTGCTTGGTATCCGATTACTCCGTCGACCTCAGTNGCTGAAAGTTTTGAAAANCANGCGAATCGGCTGCGTATTGACGAAACCAATGGAAAGAAAAAATTTGCTGTCATTCAGGTCGAAGATGAACTTGCAGCGATCGGAGTTGTTATTGGTGCGGCCTGGAATGGTTCGCGTGCGTTTACCGCGACCAGTGGCCCAGGTATTTCACTGATGTCCGAGTTCTTGGGGTTGGCTTACTTTGCGGAGATTCCCGCGGTGGTATGGGACATACAACGGTCTGGCCCGTCTACAGGTATGCCGACGCGCACCCAACAGGGTGACTTNATTGGTGCTGCTTATGCTTCTCATGGCGATACAAAGCACCCGTTACTGTTCCCGTCGACGCCGAAAGAGTGTTTTGATTTTGCAACAGTTGCCTTGGATCTAGCGGATCGCGCGCAGACCCCTATCTTGGTCATGAGTGATCTAGAACTGGGTATGAACGACAACTTGAGCGAACCACTGCAGTGGGATGATCAAGCGCGTTATGACCGTGGCAAAGTCCTAGATAGTGACGCGTTGGAACGCAGTGAGGTGTTCGGCCGCTACTTGGATGTTGATGGTGATGGGATCGGCTACCGAACGTTGCCCGGGACTCACCCCGACAAGGGTGCATTTTTTACCCGCGGCACGTCGCGCGACGAATTCGCCGCGTATACCGAGTCGCCAGAAGCCTATGAGCGCAACATGCAGCGGTTGGAATTAAAATGGCAGACGATTCGGGGTTTAGTGCCGGTTGCGGAAATCGAAGATCAAAGCCAGCGTGTTGGGGTGCTGTTCTATGGCACTACCGCGTTGCCGATGCCAGAAGCGCTGGATCTGTTGCTTGAAGACGGTATCGCTTTGGACAGCTGCCGCGTGCGTGCATTTCCGTTTGGCGCTGATGTTGAATCTTTTATAGCAGACAATGATCTGGTGTTTGTTGTGGAACAGAACCGTGATGCGCAGATGCGCACGTTGTTGATCAACGAACTGGAAACCTCGCCGGCCAAGCTCATACCCATTTTGTACTACGCTGGATTATCGATATCTGCAGACACGATCCACCAGCAGATTAGGGACTATTTCATCGCCAATAAGTTGGCTCGACTTTCGGAGGTGCAGTCATGACGTTTGTGGCAAAGCCAAAAGTTCACCATCCAAATTTGCCCGTTAATGAGCTTGGGCTGACTCGCCGTGATTATGAGGGTTCCGTCTCAACTTTGTGCGCAGGTTGTGGTCATGATTCCGTCAGCGCCGCGATCGTGCAGGCGTGTGCGGAGATGTCATTGCCGCCGCATCGGTTCGCGAAAGTATCGGGCATCGGTTGTTCGTCGAAAACGCCGAGTTATTTCTTGAACAAGAGCCACGGATTCAATTCTGTGCATGGGCGGATGCCCAGCGTTATGACGGGCGCTAACTTGGCAAATCGAGAATTGTTGGGTATTGGTGTTTCAGGTGATGGCGACAGTGCGTCCATAGGCTTGGGGCAATTTGCGCATATCGTTCGGCGTCGTATTAATATGCTGTATCTGGTCGACAACAACGGCACTTATGGGTTAACCAAAGGGCAGTTCTCAGCAACCAATGATCGGGGTTCAACGAGCAAGAAGGGCGCTCCTAATTTATATGAGCCTATAGATTTGGTGAGCATGGCTTTGCAGATTGGCGCGACCTTTGTTGCGCGCAGTTTTTCCGGCGACAAGACCCAATTGGTGCCACTTATCAAGGCCGCGCTTAAACACAAAGGCATGGCATTTATCGATGTGATTTCACCGTGCGTTGCGTTCAACAACCACAGCGGCTCTACCAAAAGCTATGAGTTCATTCGAGAACACACCCAAGAACTTGTAAATGCAGATCTGATTATGGCGCACCCGGAGGTCACCGTAGATTATGCAGAGGGCACTCGCGAAGATGTTGCGATGCCGGACGGCAGCACGCTGCGTTTGCATAAGCTAGACGCAGACTATGACGCGCATGATCGGGTAGGCGCGTTGAACTATGTGCAGCGCGCTCAGGAGCAGGGTGAAGTTGTTACTGGGTTGTTGTATGTCGATGCGGATCCGGTCGAGTGCCACGATATTATGGAAACCGTGGATCAGCCGTTGAATGAGCTAAATGAGGCGCAGTTGTGTCCGGGCAGTGCCGCGTTGAACGATATAAATGCCGGTTATCGCTAGCCGGTTCTTATCGTGGGGTGCGTTGTTGCCTTAGTGGGTGTCACAGAGCCAGTTTCCAGAGTCGAATAATTTTTCGTTTCGGCTGTTGCCCGTTGGTCGGGAATTCCTATAATGGCGCCGCACGCTAAACCTTGAGCCAACAGGCTCAACCGCAAGAAGGCTCGGATTTAAAGAGGACACGCTGTGGCACTACCCAATCTTGACGATTACTTCCCCGATTGGAAACAACGCGAAGCGCTCGCTGAGGCGATGATCCCGCTGATTGGGAAACTGTATCGGAATAACGTGGTGGTGTATTGCTACGGACGTGCGTTATATAACCAAAGTGTTACTAAATTAATGAAAGCGCATCGTTACGTGCGACAACTCGCTCAAAATGAGCTATCGGAATTTGAAACTTACCCAATCTTAGTCGCGATGAGTGAATTGGATCTTGGACCCTGTCACGTTGATGTGGGGAAAATGGCCTCTACGTTGATTGAGAACGGGGTCAGAGACGAGACTGAAATTAAGCAATATGTTCTTGCGCAATGCAGCAAGGTCATCGGTGTTACCACGCCGCCTTTGGCTGCGCCTCAGGACATTGTGCTGTACGGTTTTGGGCGTATTGGTCGGTTATTGGCGCGTTTGCTGATTGAGAAGACGGGCGGTGGCACGCAGCTGCGTCTGCGCGCCATTGTGGTGCGCAGAAGTGGCGCCAATGACCTTGCTAAAAGAGCGGGGTTGCTGCGTCGAGATTCGGTGCATGGAAGTTTTCAGGGCACTTTGCGAGTAGATGAAGAGAACGAGTGCATCATCGCCAATGGCAATGTCATCCGTGTGATTTATGCGGAAGGGCCAGACAAAATTGATTACACCACTTACGGTATTAACAACGCCATTGTTATAGATAACACGGGCGCTTGGAGCGACGAAGAGGGCTTGTCGCAACATCTAAAGTCCAAGGGTGCTGCGCGGGTAATTCTTACGGCGCCAGGCAAGGGCAACATAAAAAATATCGTTGCTGGTATTAATCACCGCGATATAGAGCAGGACGATACGGTGTTGGCTGCGGCAAGTTGCACCACCAACGCGATTGTACCCGTGCTGAAGGCAGTCAATGATCGTTATCAGATCGTAAATGGCCATATGGAAACGGTGCACGCCTACACCAATGATCAAAATTTGATTGATAATTTTCATAAAAAGAATCGTCGCGGTCGCGGTGCGCCGCTAAACATGGTGATCACCGAAACCGGAGCCTCCTCTGCGGTAACCAAATTACTGCCAGAACTGGATGGCAAGCTCACAGGCAACGCCATTCGCGTACCGACGCCAAATGTGTCCCTGGTGATACTGAATTTGACGCTTAACGAAGCGACAACCGAAGACGAGTTAAAAGAATTCCTTCGCACCTCTGCTTTATATGGGAAATTGCAGCGGCAAATAGACTTCACCACGTCACCGGACATTGTCTCGTCTGACCTAGTGGGTAATCGTCATGCGTGCATTGTCGACGGCGAAGCGATTATCGTCAAAGACAACCGAGTGGTGCTCTACGTTTGGTACGACAACGAATTTGGCTATTCTTGCCAGGTTGTGCGGGTGGTGCAAAAGATGGCTGGAATTGCTTATCCATTGATTCCGGAAAACGCCCAAGATATGGGGTTTTAGTCGCCGCTTATGAAGGTGAGAACACGCATCGCCCCATCTCCTACGGGCGATCCCCATGTTGGTACGGCTTATATGGCGCTGTTCAATTGGGTGTTTGCACGACAGCACAAGGGCGAATTCATTCTTCGTATAGAGGACACGGATCAGGCGCGCAGTACGCGCGAGTCTGAACAAGCAATTTTTTCGGCTTTAGAATGGCTGGGTCTGGATTGGGATGAGGGGCCGGATGTAGATGGGCCGATGGGTCCCTATCGCCAGAGCGAGCGCAAAGAACTCTATCTGCAACACATCCAAACGTTACTCGACAAGGGTCATGCGTTTCACTGTTTTTGCTCCAAAAAACGCTTAGATGATTTAAGAGCCGAGCAGCAAGCGGCAAAGCAAACGACCCGTTACGATGGGCATTGTGTAAATCTAAGCCGCGAAGAAGTTCAGACACGCGTTGCGGCGGGCGAGGCGCATGTGGTGCGCATGCGTGTGCCCGAGACCGGTACGTGTACCTTCCAGGATCGATTGCGCGGCGAAATCACCATTCCGTACTCGCAAGTGGATATGCAGGTGTTGTTAAAGGCCGATGGCATGCCGACTTACCATCTCGCAGTGGTGGTTGATGATCACCAGATGAAAATCAGCCATATTTTACGCGGCGAGGAGTGGCTGAATTCGGTGCCGAAACACCAGTTGCTTTACAGCTATTTTGGATGGCCGATGCCAGAGCTGATTCATTTACCGCTGCTGCGCAATACCGATCAAAGCAAGTTATCGAAACGCAAAAATCCAACCAGCGTCACCTATTATCGTGATCAGGGTTATTTGCCAGAAGCACTGTGTAATTATCTTGGGCTCATGGGCTGGTCTATGCCCAACGAGGAGGAATTGTTTTCATTGCAGGAAATGATTGACGCATTCGACGTGGATCGGATCTCGACCAGTGGACCAATTTTTGATCAAGACAAGTTAAGCTGGATGAACGGGCAATATCTCCGCGCGCTGGATGTCGAGGATTACGCTGCGAAAGTTTCGGCATGGATGCTCAACAAAGAGCGGCTGACTGCACTGATTCCGTTGGTGCAGGAGCGGGCCGAGCGACTGTCGGATTTGGTGCCACTGGCCGACTATTTGCTAGGCACGCGCAAACCACTGACGCCAGTCGATTTCGAGCATAAAGCGTTGGAGCGAGCGCAGGTGGTGAAGATTTTGCACCATACGCTCGCGATGTTTGACCTCAAACGCGACTGGCAGCGAGACGATCTTTATACCTCTTGTAACGATCTTGCGGAGCAATGTGATCTGAAATTGCGTGACTTTTTGTTCCCTTTGTTCATCGCGATCAGTGGCCGCGAGGTGTCGCTGCCGTTTTTTGACTCGCTGGTTTTTCTTGGCGCTGATTTGAGCCGTGGGCGACTGCGCGACGCGCTAGAGGTGCTCAGCCTCTCCGGTAAAGAGCGCAAGCGACTCGATAAAGAGGTGGAGCAACTGCGTTTTTTTAGCTGAGTCCCCTAGCGAAGATTGACAGCGTCTGAACGCCTCCCTACCATGCCGTCTGTTCTGGGGCCATAGCTCAGCTGGGAGAGCGCGTGAATGGCATTCACGAGGTCGGGAGTTCGATCCTCCCTGGCTCCACCAATCATTCCTTGTTGGCGCGTATCTAAGCTGGTTAAAACTTATAGTATCGTTATCTCCATTAGGCGATCGATGGCGATGAGGGGTACTATTCTGCATCGTATGCATAAAACTTGACGGGCTAGGAAATAGAGCGAATATGAGCGCGCATGAATTTGTGGTGCCAGGTTGGGAGGTCGTAGATAACTGTTTATGTAGAGACTTCGAGTTCGTAGATTTTTCTAGTGCGTTTGCCTTTATGACCCGTGTGGCGCTATTGGCAGAGCATTCGGAACATCATCCTAATTGGGCAAATATTTATAATAAAGTGAGCATCCAGTTGACTACCCATGATGCGGGAAACGTAGTGACAGGTAAGGATTATGGATTAGCATTGGGGATTAACCAGATCTTTGAAGGCGCTTCATAGAAGTAAATGGATTTGGTTGTAGACGATGATGGGTTCTATAGAGCGCATTGAGGAAGTTTTTCAGATAAGCATAGGAGTACAAACGCATGCCTAAAATAAAATACATCGAACACGANGGCACTGAGCANGATGTTGACGCCGAACTCGGTATTTCGGTAATGCAGACAGCGCTTAATAATCTTGTCCCCGGCATCGATGCAGACTGCGGTGGGGAGTGCTCGTGTGCGACTTGTCACGTCATGGTTCGGGAAGATTGGATGCTCAAAGCCGGATCGCCGGATGATGCTGAAGAGTCCATGCTCGATTTGAATCCGGAACGGCAATCGAATTCGCGTTTGGCCTGCCANATTTTTGTATCCGANGACCTCGANGGTTTNGTTNTAGACCTTCCAGAGTTTCAATTCTANTGAATGAAGCTGCTNCCCCNAGCCCAAGAATGATNGATTTTANGCCTCAAGATATTCCGCTTGAACAGTATGACATCAGCCAACGAGAATTGTGGTCTGAAGATGTAAAGATGGATTATTTTGAGCGTCTGCGCGATGAGGCGCCAGTGCACTACTGCAAAGATTCGGAGTTTGGGCCTTATTGGTCGGTGACGCGCTATGCCGACATCATGGAAATTGATTCGAACTGGCAGGATTTTTCTTCTGAGCCAGCGATCACGATCGATGATCCCGAAGAAGATTTGCCGTTGCCTATGTTCATCGCTATGGATCCGCCGAAACACGACGATCAGCGAAAAACAGTTCAGGGCNCGGTGGCTCCGGCAAACTTAAAGCATCTGGAGAGTACTATTCGCGGCCGCGTGCAAAAGGTTTTAGACGAGCTGCCGTTGGGTGAGCAATTCGATTGGGTTGATCGGGTGTCTATTGAACTTACGACGCAGATGCTGGCGACATTGTTTGACTTTCCGTTCGAAGATCGACGCAAGCTGACGCGCTGGTCTGACGTTGCCACCGGTGGGCCCGAGACGGGAGTGGTGGAAACAGACGAACAGCGGCAGAAAGAGCTCATGGAGTGTCTAGAGTACTTTACGCGGTTGTGGCAGGAGCGGCAGGCTCAGGGGCTGTCAAACGACTTTATCTCCATGCTTGCACATGGTGAGGCGACGAAAGATATGTCGCCGGAAGAATATCTGGGCAACCTGATTCTGTTGATTGTGGGTGGTAATGACACAACACGAAATTCCATGACAGGCGGCGTACTGGCGCTGAACGAAAACCCTGGTGAGTATGCGAAATTGCGCAACAATCCGGGCGTCATCCCCAATATGGTTTCNGAGATCATTCGTTGGCAGACNCCACTTGCGCACATGCGCAGAATCGCGCAGCGCGATTACGAGCTCAATGGTCAGACCATTAAGCAGGGCGACAAGGTCATCATGTGGTATTTGTCGGGTAACCGTGATGAGCGTGCTATTGAAAACCCGAATGAGTTTGTGATCGATCGATCGCGTGCACGCCAGCATTTGTCGTTTGGGTTTGGGCCGCATCGCTGTATGGGCAATCGTTTGGCAGAACTGCAGTTGCGTATTTTGTGGGAAGAGATCCAGCAGCGTTTTCATATGGTCGAAGTCGTCGGCGACGTTGAGCGTGTGCCTTCAAATTTCGTCCATGGGTACACCAAAATGTCGGTAGTCCTGCACCCGCTGTAGCGTTAGGCTCTGTCGTATATTGCTCGTGGCGTGTAGCGACTGGGTGTAGATTTATCTTCGATCTTGATGCGGGGGGCAGAGAGTGACACAACAGCAGAGCGCACAAAATCATTGGTCTTGGAAAGCTTGGCTGACGGGCATTGGTCTTGTCTGCGGCAGCTTGGTCTGCTTTGCCGAATCGGCATCGGAGTTGTCAGCTGGTTCGCACATAGAGCCGTTAAAGCCGGAAGCTATTTATGTTCAGCGCTTAGAACAACCTTCCGCGCATTGGCTGATCCTTAATGATCCGAATTTTATAGGTAATATGGATTCCAAAATCTATCTGCTGGATGCCGACCGCAGTCATATGCTCGGTATGCTTTCGGCGGGTGGATGGCGTAATGCGGTGGAGTACAGTCCGGATTTTTCTACCATCTATTCGCCAGAAACCTACTATGCCCGTACGACGCGTGGGNAGCGCACGGATGTTTTAAGTTTTTACGACGTGTCATCCCTCAGCCCGGTTGACGAGGTTGAGATTCCTGCAAAAAGGGGCTCCGGCGCTGCGCATCGGTCATACAGCGGTCGCAGTGACGATGGTCGATTTGTCTACGTGTTCAATATGACGCCGGCCATGACGGTGAGTGTTGTGGATGTGATCGCGCGAAAGGTTACAGCAGAGATCAGCACCGACGGATGCGCAATGGTCTATCCAAGTGGTGATTTGTCGTTTCTCAGTTTATGCGGTAATGGTCGGATTCGGCAGACGGTTCTTANCAGCGCGGGTGAACTCGATGAAACGCGCTTCACGGATGTTTTTTTTGATCCACAACAGGACCCCTTGACCGAGAAAGCCACGCGTTTAAACGGTGCTTGGTACTTCGTTAGCTTCAACGNGGTGGTGCATCGGGTGCAGGCGTCGGATCAAGAGGTTAATCCAAGTGNGCGTTGGGCGTTGCTCAAACAGGATGAATTAGCGCAGGGCTGGCGTCCCGGTGGTGGGCATTTCGTCGCGAGTCACCCCTCGGGCTTGTTGTACATAGGCATGAACCAAAAAGGGCCTGATTCGCATAAAGAGCCCGCTCGACAAATCTGGNTGGTGGCCCTAGATGACATGTCTCGGCANAGAGTCATCGAACCGCCTGCGCCGGTCACGCAGCTGGCGGTCTCGCAGGATGCTCAGCCGTTGTTGGCGGCGGCCAGTGCGGGGCCAGAAATNTACCTCTTCGATGCTCTCACCGGGGCTAAGAAAACCAGCCTTGCTGCGCCTATTTTGGGCGCTGGTATTTTGCAGTTTGTAGACCTGCGCTGATGCTGGGGCTTATTTTTTCCAGTGTTTTTATCGCGATCTGCATCATCGTATTGAGTGTTGTTACGTTCTCCTTAGCGCGACAAATTGGGGTTTTGCACGAGCGAACGCAACCTATAGCGAGCGATTTGCGACCTGTGCCAAGTAAAGAAGGCGAAATCTTGAGCGGGCTGGATATGCCTGCAGACACGGTGGATACCGATTCNGTGATGCTGTTGTTTGTTGCGACGAATTGCGCCATTTGTCGAGTGTTGCATTCGACCTTTTTAGCGTCGTTAGCACAATACGCAGCCCATAGAGGGTACTGGGTATTTCCTATGGATACGCCTGCAGCCGTCGGCCCTTATGCCGGTGTGTACAAGATCCCGGCGGCTAATATATTGGTTGAGGCTAATTTAGCTGAGCAATGCGCTGTTTCGCAGACGCCCACATTGGTTCGACTGCAGCGTCACAAACAGGGCTGGCGGTTACAGTTGCGGCGCAGCATCGTAAGTGGACGGCAACTGCAGTCGTTGTTGGCGAGCGACTTGCAGACTGCTGAGGGTGCCNGTACTGACTATAGATTGGAGGCGCAAGCATGAGCCGATTTGATGCATGGATTGACCGAACGACGCGTAGGATCGCGCAGCGTTCCTCTCGGCGTCGTTTTTTAGCGCGCTTTGGCAGNGCGCTGGTCGCAGCCTCGACCCTACCGGTGTTGCCGGTTGGTCGCAGTCACGCGGCGGGTCCGCAAGCGGCAGAAGAGGGCGACCCATTGACCTGTGATTATTGGCGACACTGCGCAATTGACGGCTATTTGTGTGGTTGTTGTGGCGGATCTGTCAATTCGTGCCCGCCTGGTACTGAAATTTCTCCCGTCAGTTGGATCGGTACATGCACGAATCCCGTAGATGGGCGTGACTACGTGATCTCTTACAACGATTGTTGTGGCAAGTCTGGTTGTGGTCGTTGCTTCTGCAACACTAACGAAGGGGATNGGCCAATTTATATGCCGGCGAAGAGCAATGACATCAATTGGTGTCTTGGCACCAGCAGTAATGCCTATCACTGTTCAACGGCTGTTGTTATCGGTACCGCAACTTAGTTGCAGCGGCGCTAAATATTCCTCGATCTGGCAAGACGAACATACCGGCATGGCTGTGCGGCCTGCGCGTCGGCCCCTGGTATTGGCGTTATCGAGGCCTTCTTTTATGTTCTGGCTTTTTGCCGNGTTGGTNGCGACTGGGGCGCATGCTTTGTCGCTAGGGATTAACACTGTTTCTGATTCAGTCCGGCAATAGAGTGTTATACAGTGTGCGCATAGGGAACTCTCTAGGCGGTTGGCAGCGGTTGGGGCCTAACATTTGATAACGCAGCAGCCGGGACCTAAAATTTTTTAATAAGGAGTACGTGATGTCGCTTGTGGCAGTGATGGAAACCAATAAAGGTACGATTCGGTTAGACCTGTATCCTCAGGAAGCACCGATGACTGTGGCAAATTTTGTCAATTTAACCCAACGAGGATTTTATGACGGACTGTCTTTTCATAGAGTCATTGCCGATTTTATGATTCAAGGCGGTTGTCCGTTAGGCACGGGAACCGGTGGGCCCGGTTATCGCTTTGGCGATGAGTTCAATAGCGCGTTGCGCCACGATGGCCCGGGTAAATTTTCCATGGCGAATGCCGGCCCAGGAACCAACGGTTCACAATTTTTCATCACTCATGTGGCGACGCCATGGTTGGATGATGCGCACACGATTTTTGGCGCGGTTCAGGCGGATACGGATCAAGAAATCGTCAATGCCATTGCCCAGGGCGATCAAATCGTAGCGGTGACGATCGAAGGCGAGACGGCTGAGCTGTTGGCTTCGGTTGCCGAAGTGCAGGAGTGGAATGCGCAACTCGACGCGTAGGGCGTTGTCGCCACGGCCGGCGTAGGAGGGTGGGGCCTTGACGGAAAAACTGCTATTTGCCGATCTAAAAGTGTTAGACGTGGGGAGTTGGATTGCAGCGCCAGTGGCGACCACTATGTTGGCGGACTACGGCGCGCAGGTGATAAAAATTGAAGCCCCGGATCTTGGGGATGGTTATCGGAATTTTGCTGATATGCCGGGCACGCCTGATGCCGACACCAATTACACCTGGCATATGGACAACCGGAACAAGCGTTCGCTTGGCTTGAATCTTAAGAGTGAGGCCGGGCGCAAAATTCTTCGGCAATTGGTCGCCGAATGCGATGTTTATGTGACGAACTTGCCGCAGCCCATGCGTCGACAATGGCAATTGACGTATGAGGACTTAGCCGCGGTCAATACCTCTATGATATACGCCTCGCTAACCGCCTATGGAGAGCAAGGGCCTGAGCGTGATCGCGAAGGCTTTGATTTGGTCGCCTATTGGTCGAGGTCGGGTTTAATGGACTTGGTGCATGCGCCAGGTGCGCCTCCTGGGCCCGCTCTTCCTGGGATGGGCGATCATCCTACCGCGGTGACGTTATATGCTGGCATTGTCACGGCGTTGCTCAAGCGCGCGCAAACGGGCCAAGGCAGCCATGTTCATACCTCATTGATGGCAAATGGCGTTTGGTCTGCTTCCTGTATTGCCCAAGGGGTGTTTGCCGACGCGGATTTCGGCAATTATTTTGCTAATCAGTCGCGGCAATTTACGCGTCTGCTGTACGAGGCTAGCGATGGTCGTTGGCTACAGTTTTCTATGGTGCGCACGGATGATGAGGTTGACGCGTTATTTGTTGGCGTAGACCGGCCGGATTTACTTGTGGATGAACGTTTCGCGACTTCCGAGGCGCGATTGGAGCATGGTGAAGCGCTTAAAACTGAACTTGCAGCNGCCATCGCGCATCGCTCTTCGTCCGAATGGATGCAGGTCTTTGCAGAATCAGGTGTTCCCGCTGCGCTGGTGGGCCAAGTTGCGGATCTTGCGAATGACCAGCAGGTCAGTGCGAACGCAATGGCCGTCGCGGGCCCGCCAGGCAGTCAGATGAATCGAATGATTATGCATCCGATGAATATCGACGGTTTAATAACGCGTGTTCATGCGCCGGCGCCAGATCAGGGTCAACACAACGACGAGGTCTTGCATGAACTGGGATACAGCCCAGAACATATCGCAAAACTNCGTGAAGAAGGCGTCATCTAGCGGCTATGCAGGCGCTGTGGNCCGTNTATTTTTATGCTTCGGCGTGGCTTGTGCTGTTGATTTTTTGTTTCGCTGCGGTGCACAAGTTGCGCCGGCGTGGCGAGTTTTTAAGCGCCTTGNCGGGTTATCAGTTGCTTCCTGAGGTGGGATTACGGTTTTGGTGGCTGCTGCCCGTTTTGGAGCTTCTCGCAGTGTTCGAGTTGCTGTTTTCGGCCGGAGCAAGTCGCTGGCTGGCGTTGTTACTGTTCCTCCTCTACGGTGCTGCGATTTTGATCAACCTTCTGCGCGGGCGNCGTGATATTGATTGTGGTTGCGGTGGTGATGACACGCCGATTGGGTGGGGCTTGGTGTTGCGCAATCTGGTCTTGGCGGGGTTAGCATTGCCCCAGCAGGTTCCGGCACAGGACCTGATGTATTTGGGTAATGCGCTGACTTTTGCTGTGGTCGCCTTTGGGNTGCTGAGTTATGGCATCTCGAATCAACTGTTTGCGAACTCCGCGCGAGGATAACCGGGCTTTAGATTTGTGACGCCGAATAAAGAAAACTTACTTTGACTGCGAGTGACGGCNAGTGGAATTGATTAAAGAGGTACTTATTGCATCGCAGGTTGTTCTTTGGCTCGCTATAGTCTTTTTGGCGNGCGCGGTATTTGCTCTAAGTAGACAGGTAGCCCGATTGTTTGATCGTATTCCGCCGGCCGGTGCGCTCAGTGTTAATGCGCTTTTAGAGCCAGGAGAGCAGGCGCCCACGATCGAATTAGAGGATATTTGGGGCAGTAGGACAGTCGTTGGCGGTGCTCAGCCGCACCTAAGCCTGTTGTTTTTCATCTCTTTAGATTGTCCAATTTGCAAGTCCTTGTTACCCATTGTGCAGTCGGTNGTGGCCTCTGAGGGAGCCAGTTTGGTTTTCGTCAGTGACGGTGCGGATACGGATGATCACCGTCGCTTCGCCAAAANGGCGGGCTTAGAGCAATACCGTTATCTATATTCTGAAACAGTAGGTAGACGTTACGCGGTAGGAAAGTTGCCTTATGCCGTATTGCTTGATCGTGCAGGAATAATTTTGAGCTTCGGCATTGTCAATAACCGTGAACACTTAGAGAGCCTGTTTGTTGCTAACGACATTGGTGCGGGTACTGTGCAGCAGTATGTGGCGCAGCAGACTGANTTNCCTTAGCCGACCGANCATCGCCCGAAAACTGCGCGATTATGGAGTTGCCTTTTNTTGTTGACAGCAGCAGATCTGCGCGCGTAAAACGTCGCTGTAGGCGTTGCAGCAAAATGACATTAGAAAATTTGGGCTGCGCGATGACCGATAACAGTAGTAATTTATTGTTGAGGAAAGCACTTGAATAAGGGTGTCAAAAAACGCAAAAGACNTGCTGTGAATACAGCGGAAGAAACTTCACAACAGCTCGGGATTGATTCAGAGNTCGATGCAGAAAGCGACGGCGAATCGACTGAGGACTTAGAAGTAGATGAGTCGGTTGCGGTGGATCTTGGTGATGCTGATCCAGGCGAGGACGACCCAGAGGGTATAGAGGACCTTGAAAAAGATGCCATGGTCAGCAGTGGTGATGAACACTCAGCAGCGCGTACCGTAGCGATTCGCAGAGCTTTAGAAGAACGTAACGAACGTCGCCGTATGGCTGAGGACTTGGATTATCTGGACTTCGACGACTAATCAGACGCCGCCGCTGCGCGACCTTGTGCTGGTAGGTGGTGGCCACAGTCATGTTCAAGTTGTCAAACGGTTGGGTATGCATAGCATACCGGGCGTGCGGGTTACGCTGATTTCGGAACAACCTTTGGCGGCCTATTCGGGNATGTTGCCGGGCTGTATTGCAGGGCAATACACCGAGTCGGATATGCACATACAGCTATTACCTCTCTGCGCAATGAGTGGCGTGCGGTTTATTCAAGGCTCGGTATGCGGACTAGANTTACAGCAACANACAATACGTTTTTTTGACCGTCCGCCATTGCACTTTGATGTGTTGTCTCTCAATTGTGGGGCACAACCATTGGTGTTGCCCCAACAGGGTATTGCCGTTAAACCGATAAGTGATTTTCTACCCGCATGGCGGGCCGCGTTAGCGGCGATGCAGTGCGACCCTGATATCGCGTCGACGATCAGCGTTGTTGGCGCTGGGGCAGGAGGTGTAGAGCTCGCCTTTGCCTGCCGAACGGCNCTACCTGAGCGCGTCTCCATCACGCTCTATGGTCCACAGTTGCTGGGCGATCACTGCGAAGCCGCTCGACGACAGGTTCGCCGAGCTTTGGTTGAACGCGGCATTGAGTATGTGCAAGAGCGTTTTTCACTAACGCGTGCTGAAGACGGGCATCCAGTGTTTTGGGTCACTGACGTAAAAGCGCCAGCTTGGGTGGCTGAGTCAGGTCTAGAGGTTGACGAGTTAGGTTTTGTCCGAGTCGACGAGCAGTTACGTAGTGTCTCCCATTCACAAGTATTTGCTGCTGGCGACGTTGCTCACTTGTCTGGCCAACAGAGGCCCAAAGCCGGCGTCTATGCTGTGCGTGCCGGTAAGGTTTTGGCGACTAACTTGGCCTATGCCGCACAAGAGCTGGCGATGGTTGGGCGTAAGCACCGTTATCGCGCGCAACGCGGCCATTTGAACCTGATAAATTGTGCCGATGGCACGGCGATTGCTTCGCGAGGGCGTTGGGCCTTTCGCGGCCGGTTATGGTGGCGCTTAAAAGACTCTATCGACCGCGCGTTTATCGCCCGATTCAATGATTTGCCGGAAATGCCAAAACCGACGATGTCGGTCAGTGATGCTTTGCAAGCAGAGTTGCCTGACGAGTCGATGCGCTGTGGCGGGTGTGGTGCCAAAGTAGCGGCAGAACCGCTCAGGCGGGTGTTGGCGCGTTTGCCAACCCAAGATGCAGCTTATGTCAGTTTGGGCATTGGTGATGATGCGGCTCAGATTACAAATCAGGGAACCCAGACGTTACTGACCGTCGATGGATTCCGCGCGATGCTCGACGATCCTTATTTGTTTGGACGGATTACTGCACATCATAGCCTTAATGATATTTTCGCGATGGCGGCANAGCCTACNGCGGCCTTAGCATTCGTTACGCTGCCGTTGATGGCAGCGAANATGATGGAAGAAGAGCTTTTTCAAGTCCTCAGCGGAGCGGTCAGTGTTCTCAATGAAGCCTCCGTTCCCTTGGTTGGCGGTCATTCGGCAGAGGGCGCAGAATTAAGCCTAGCGCTGACTGTGCTAGGGAGTGCAGATGCACAGACCCTGACAAAGGGTGGTGCCCAGCCCGGTGATGCGCTGATTTTGACCAAGGCTTTAGGGACGGGCATTTTACTGGCGGCGGCTATGCGGGGGGAAAGTGATGCGAATGGATTCAGCACCTGTTTGGCTTCGATGGATCAAAGTAATGCTCGCGCTGTAGCGATCTTGCAGCGTTGTCAGGTCAATGCGCTGACCGATGTCACCGGTTTTGGCGTGCTTGGTCATTTGGGGGAAATATTGCGCGCCTCGGATCTTGGAGGCTGCGTTAGAGTAGCCTCAGTGCCGGTACTGCCCGGAACGGNCGCCGCGATGGCGGCGGGCGTNCGCAGCTCGCTGCACGGGGCGAATGAGCAAGCGTTAGCAGATTACGCAATAGCCCAGTCGCTGGTCACTGACGCTCGCCTTGGGGTGTTGGTAGACCCGCAAACTTCTGGTGGCTTATTGGCTTGCGTTCCTGCAGCGAGGGCGGACGAATGCGTGCAAGCGTTACAGCAGGCTGGCTATGCCGAAGCCGCGATCATCGGGCGAACAATGCCATCAGGGACGCTAGAAATTACTGAATGACCNAGCCTGCCTAGAATAAGAATACTGTGGCCTAAAAGAAGTCNGCGATGGCAGGGCGAAAGCGGTCCATGTCGACTAAGAAGGAATCATGGCCTTGAATGCTGTCTAGAGCGCACATTCGAGTGTCTGCCACAAATGGCTGCATTGCTTCAGCCAACTCTACCTGCTGCTGTAATGGAAATAATGCGTCGCTATTAACACCGATCACGAGCGCAGACTCTAAAGAAAGGTGGGCGAAACTCGCAGTGAGGCTGCCGCCATGATCGGCCGCATCGAACAAATCCATCGCTCTNGACAAATAGAGGTAGCAATTGGCGTCAAACGCCCCGATNAAACGNTCTGCATGATTTTGCAGGTAGGATTCNACTTCGAAATTGATGCCGAANAAATTNTCTGTGTCNGGAGANTCGGAACTGCGCTCGCGGCCAAAACGGCCTTGCCACTCCTCCGCTGATCGATAACTGATCATGCCCAATTTCCGTGCTAGGCGCATACCGTTCACGGGGCCATGTTGGTCAGGCGCGTAGTGACCCTGCTGCCATAGAGGGTCGGTACGAATGATTTCGCGCTGCAGCGAACGTAACGCAATGGCGTAAGGTTGGCTGCGGCTACCGGAAGAAATAGACATCAAGCGACGGCAGCGTGTTGGATGCAAGAGAGCGAAGGACAGCGCCGTCATCCCGCCCATAGAGGCACCGACTACGGTGTTAACTTGCCCAATGTTTAGGTGGTCTAAAACGGCGAGCGCGCTGTTGGCGATGTCCTCAACGGTAAGTACAGGGAAATCCAACCGATAGAGCGTCCCGGTTGTCGGGTTTTCGCTGGCGGGACCTGTCGAGCCAAAACAGCTGCCAAGAGAATTAATGCAAACGACAAAGTAGCGATGGGTATTGATGGGTTTGTCGCCGCCAATCATATCCTCCCACCATCCTGCAGAAGGATCCATCGGGCTCGAGGCCGCGTGGGCGGACGGCGATAGGCCGGTAAACAGCAAGATGCAGTTGTCGCGTTGCGTATTTAGCTCGCCCCAGGTTTCATAAGCGAGGGTGGGCTGCGTCAGTGTGCCGCCCTTCATCACAAAGTCGTTTTTCAATTGCAAATGTTGTCGAGCGCTCATCGTAGTTCCTGATTCAAGCGCGCTACCATATGGAATTGTGTGACATCGCGCCAGTGCGGCATGCGTAGAAGAAATTATTGAGGCTGGGCTGTATCGGCTGAAAACGTCGCAGCCACTTGCTCGGCGTGCAGCAAAACATCGTCGATGAGCGCGAGCGCAGCGTTGTCGAAGTCAATGCCAAGAAAAGCAGTGGTTGAGAGTTCGATAAAGACCTCAAGCAGTTGTTCTTCTCCAGTAACGTCGTTCAGATCGTGGAATACTTTGCTGAAAAAATTAGCGGCGTCCGCCTGTTCGGTGTCGAGTAGATGCGTTAAAAGATCTCCCACTTTGGGAAGCAGATCGGACTTTACAGATTCAACAGCGTTCATCACGCTACATTCGTTTAGTGCTCGTGAAGAGACTGTGAAGTATATCCGCGCCGCCTATCATTGCGGCTTAAGAGGAAAGAAATGAACCGACTATTTGCGTTTGTAAATCCATTCGTTGTGTCTCTAGCGAGGTCATTTTTGCATCCGTTGGTCAGTCACCAAGTCGTTGTATTGGCGTTTAACGGTAGACGCAGTGGCCGTCGTTATGCAATACCGGTGAGTTTTTTGCGCAGCGACGACGAAGTCCTATGTTTAACGGCGCGCGACGGAGTGTGGTGGCGTAATTTACAGGAAGCTGCACCTGTGCAACTTACGCTCGGCGGGCAGTCCTTGCAGGCCACTGCGTACGTAGAAGTAGAAAACGAGCAGCAGATACGTTCTGCGCTCAGATTGTTCTGTCTTCGCAGTCGCATTAGCGCCTACTTTTCGAGCGTGGCGATCGACGCCAATGGCGAGCCTGATGAATTAGATTTATCGCGATCAGCGCGGCAACATGTGTTGATTAAGCTTTCGATAGAGAGATAAAGGTCACATTATTAGCGATGGTTTGCTGGATTATTCACGCAACAGGGGGAGTTCATGAAGGAGTTTGGTCTACGCAAGCGGCTTGAACATGCAATAAGAGTGCGCTTTGGTCGCGCCTACCGACCGCCCAAAATCCATGAGCTCGGTGCGACAATGTTCGGCGGTGAGGGTTATGGGGCGTGGCCGTGTCTGACACAACGGCTGAATCGAGAAAGTATTGTGTATTCGTTCGGTATTGGATTTGACACGGGGTTCGATAGGGCGCTGATTGAGCGTTTCGGTTTGAGCATCCACGCTTTTGACCCAACCCCGAGAGTAGTGGAGTGGCTGCAGCAGCACCCTCAACCAGCGGACTTTAAATTTTACCCTCTGGGATTAGCATGGATGGAGGGCGAGCTGGCATTCGCGGCCCCCACGCATGAGAACGCCGTCTCGGGAACGATAGTACCTGATGCGGTATTGAACCAAGACACTGTTATGGTGCCGGTTTCTAGGTTGTCTACCATCATGTCGAATTTGGGCCATGATCGGCTGGACGTGTTAAAGATTGACATCGAAGGTGCGGAGTACGCGGTTTTAGATGACATGCTAGAGAGCCATATCCTGCCAGACCAACTGCTTGTGGAATTCCATCATGGCAAGCGGCGTAAGGGCAAATATCCGGTAAGTGCCACGAAGAAACGGGTCAACGCTTTGATGGCCAAAGGCTACCAAGTCTTTTGGGCAAGTAGGAGCGGCCGAGAACTTGCTCTAGCGCTGAATTAAAGTGGCCTCTCGTTACTCCGCCATAAAGATCTCGCAGCTTGGCTCTTCAGCCATAGGGTCGCTCCAATCCAGGCGTTCGAGGAAAAGACTACGATTAAAGGCGTCGAAGTGATCGGTCATGTACGCGGCCACAGCGTTTTCAAACAGGCGCAGGCCCTCTAGGACTGTAGGCGCGGTAATCCTAATCTCGATATCGAAAGGCTCGATTGGAAGATCGTCAATATCGAAACCCCATAAATCGCGCATAG
>PBQQ01000063.1 GCA_002725095.1 Gammaproteobacteria bacterium | reverse complement strand
CTCGCTTGGGGAGTTACTGATGATGATCTGCAATCTCTGTTTTCAGAGCATGGCAGTGTGGCATCCGCGGCGGTTATTACGGATCGCGAGACCGGTCGCTCACGAGGATTTGGATTCGTAGAGATGGAAGACGGCGGCGATGCCGCAATCGAAGCTCTTAACGGTCAAGATATGCAAGGGAGAGCTCTGCGCGTAAACGAAGCTCAGAGCAAGGAACGCTCTGGCGGTGGACGTCCAGGTGGCGGTGGTGGCGGTGGCCGACGTTTCTAGGCGTTAATCAGCTACGATTTGATCGCTCGCGCTTTAGCGGGTGATCAAAGTCGCTCAAGAGGACCCGTTGATGTTCTGCATCAACGGGGTTTTTTTGGATGTTTTTAGCTTTTGCGTGAGCGCGGCTTCCACGTTTCAGTTACTGGCCCAATGTCCGAGTAAGGTAATGGTGTCGTGTGGCGTTGCCAATGCAGCGCTCGCATGAACATTGATGAGCCTTTCAGACATCGGACGGGTCGCTGTCGCAGGAACCTAGCTATCCAAAGTCGACGTTTTGCCCTGGGATGGCTTGGAGAAGACGTCGGGTATACGCGCTTTCTGGTCGCTCGAACACGGCTTTGGTGGGCCCGATTTCTTCGAGTTTGCCGTTGTACATTACGGCTACGCGGTCAGATATCTGGCGAATAACCGCTAGGTCATGCGACACAAACAGCATCGTAATGCCGTACTCCTCTTTGAGGTCGGCGAGCAGCGTGAGTATCTGCGCCTGTATGGTGACGTCGAGTGCGGACACAGGTTCGTCGGCGACGACGAAGTCGGGTTTGGTGGCAATGGCGCGACCTATGGCGATGCGTTGCCGCTGACCACCGGAAAATTCGTGCGGATACTTCTTTGCAAACGCAAGCGCAAGCCCAACGTCATCCATGAGAATTCGCACGGCCGCTCCAAGATCAGAGCGGTTGACCAAGTTGTGCAGGAGTAACGGTTCCGCCAGCGTGTCGAACACCGTCATCCGCGGGTTCAAAGAAGAATAGGGATCCTGGAAAATCATCTGCATACGGCGTCGGAGCGCTTTCAAGTCGGGTGTGCTAATTGTTGATAGATTTATGCCATCGAAGTGAATCTGCCCCGCTGTGATGTTGACGAGTTTCAATAAAGACCGGCCCAGTGTTGACTTGCCGCTGCCTGATTCGCCGACAAGACCTAATACTTCGCCCTTTTGAATAGCAAAAGATACGTCGTCGACTGCGCGAACAGGGTGTGTTTTTGCATTGGGATAAAACCAGGTTCTTAGGCCCTCAACACTCAGCAGCGTCTGTGGCTTTGGTTTGTAGTTTCGCGGTGCACCGCTCGGAATTGAGGCCAGTAGTTTCTTCGTGTAATCGTGTTGTGGCTGCTCGATGACGGCTTGTGCATTTCCGCTTTCGACGGCGTTGCCTTTTTCCATGACTAGGATTTCATCGGCGATCTCGGCGACCACAGCTAAGTCATGACTAATGAACAGCACGCCAATGCCTCGTCGGGTCTGCAGTGACTTTATTAGATCTAATATTTGCGCCTGTATGGTGGCATCGAGTGCGGTGGTCGGTTCGTCTGCAATCAGCAGTTGAGGTTCGTTGATCAGCGCCATTGCGATCATCACCCGCTGCCTCATGCCGCCTGAAAATTCAAACGGGTATGCTTGCATGGCCTGTTCAGGCTCGTTCAGGCCTACCTCTTCAAGCAGCTCAATTGAACGCGTTTTGGCCTGCTTTTTTGAAAGATCTGTATGTAAGAGTAGTGGCTCCGCGAGCTGTTCGCCGATGCGCAGGAACGGGTTCAGGGAGGTCATGGGATCCTGAAAAACCATACCGATTTTTGAACCCCTCACTCGCCGCAAGTCGCGCTGCGAGAGCGTCAGTAGATCTTGGCCCGCAAACCACGCTTCGCCGCCGTCAATGCGACCCGGCGGGGTTGGAATTAAACCGAGTAGGGCATAACACAGTACCGATTTTCCAGAGCCGCTCTCGCCGATGATTGCCGTTAGCGCATTTTCTTTAACATCAACGTTTACCGATCGCACCGCTTGCACTGTGCCGTTTCTGGTCACAAAGCTAACACTCAAATCTTTGACGGTGAGTAGGCTCATCTTTTAATCCTTGGAACCGCGAACATCCAATGCGTCGCGTAGACCATCGCCGAGAAAATTCAAAGAGAATAGGGTCAATGTCAGTGCGGCGCCGGGGAAAATAAGCAGCCATGGATATTCTTCCATCGTTTCGGCGCCATAGCTGATGAGCAGTCCCCAGGAGGTCGCGGGCGGTTGAATCCCCAATCCAAGAAAACTTAAAAAGGCCTCCAGTAACATAACGCTTGGAATGGTCAGGGTGGTGTAGACGATCATTGGGCCGACGGCGTTGGGGATGATGTGCCGATACAGAATGACCAGCGGCGACAATCCGGTTGAGGTGGCCGCCTCAACAAACTCCTTTTGCTTAAGCGATTGCACTTGGGTGCGCATGATGCGCGCCATGGTTAACCATTCAACGGCGCCGATCGCGAGAAACAGCAATATCATGTTGCGGCCGAACACCACCATCAGCAGGATAATGAAAATCATAAACGGTAGTGCGTACAGAACATCGACGAAGCGCATCATGACGGCATCGATACGGCCGCCGCAATATCCAGCAACCGAGCCCCATGACACGCCAATCACCAATGCGACCGCGGTGGCGATAAAACCAACCGCGAGCGAAATTCTGCCGCCGTAGAGTATTTGTGTGAGTAGATCGCGACCAAAAATATCGGTGCCAAACCAATGGGCGGCGGACGGGGCGGTCGCCCCTAGGTCGAGATCCTGGGCGTCATATTCGTAAGGGGCAATCCAGGGAGCCAAGGATACGGCGAGGATCACGATCACCAGCGCTAGGGCGCCCGCCACTGCTAGGTGATTTTTCTGCAGCCTTAATCGAGCGTCTCTCCATAAGGATGAGGCTTCGATGTCCTCGTCAGGTAAGTGCTCGCTCGAATAAGACACTATTTGGCCTTGTTAAATTGGGTTCGCAGTCGTGGATCCATCCAGGCTGCGAGAACGTCACTGACGAGGTTAAAAATAACGATCAATACGGACAGGAATACCGTGGTCCCTAAAATCATCGTGTAATCTCTGTTGAAAGCTGCTTGTACGTAAAAGCGGCCCAGTCCTGGAATTTGAAATATCGTTTCCACCACGAACGATCCCGCTAGTAATCCGGCAAAGGCCGGGCCTAAGAACGCTACGACGGGGATGAGTCCTCCGCGCAATGCGTGCTTGAAGACAACGCGTGGATCCGAAGCGCCCTTAGCGCGCGCCGTCCTTATGTAGTCTTGCGACAGAATCTCCAGCATGCCGGCTCGACTCAGTCTGGCGATGTACGCGGCGTAGGCAGACCCAAGGGTGATGGAGGGTAGAATTTTATCGCCGGGCAAATCCCCCCAGCCCGAGATTGGCAACCATTCGAGATAGATGCCGAAGACCAAAATCAAAATGGGTCCGAGAAGGAATGAGGGCATGCATATGCCGATCATGGCTAGAGTCATTGGCACGTAATCTTGCCGAGTATTCGGGCGCAATGCGGCTAATACGCCGGCAAGAACACCAATGAAGAGCGCAAAGCAAAGCGCGTAGACCCCCAATTCCGCGGTAACGGGCAGTCCGCTTGCGAGGATCTCGTTAACGCTTCTGCCGGGGTACTTGAAAGAGGGGCCGAGATCACCGTCGGCCAAATTGGCCAGATACCCTAAATACTGATCGGTCAGAGGCACGTCGAGCTTATATTGAGCCTCCAGGGCTTTTTTAACCTCCGGTAAAACTGCTTTTTCACTGTCAAACGGCCCGCCGGGCGCAGCGCGCACCAAAAAAAACGTGACGGTTATCACCGCCAAGACTACAGGGATCGCTTGGATAATGCGCAGCAGAATGAACTTCAGCATGTTATTCGGGAATAAGATCGAGGCGCTGGTTTGGATCCAAACGAACGTATTTTAAATTCAACGAGTCCATTAAGTTCGGATAAATGCCGTTTACGCTCGGATGGATTAGACGTTTGCTGGTGTACGTATAAAACGGGATGATCGGCATTTCTTGCATCATCATTGTTTCGGCTTGGTAGAACAATTGGTAGCGCTCTTCGCGAGAGGCTGCCTTGGGTGCCTGATTAAGTATGATGTCGTCAAACTCAGCGTTCGCATAACCGGTGTTGTTGTTGCCACCGTTCGCAAGGAACAAGTCAAGAAAGTTGTTGGCGTCGACGTAATCGCCAATCCAGCCGCGCCGCGCCACTTGGAATTCGCCTTGCGATACGGTGTTCAAATAGACCTTCCACTCTTGGTTGGTGATCGAAACATCGATACCCAATTCATCTTTCCACATTTGCTGCACGGCAACCGCGATTTTGCGATGGTCTTCTTGGGTGTTGTAGGTGATCTCGAGCCCGGGCCAGCCCACGCCTCCGGGATAGCCGGCCTCGGCAAGTAGTGCTCTGGCTTGTTCAGGGTCGAACGAAAATAACTTGGGCGGGTTATAGCCTAAGGTGTCGGGTGGGGTAATGCTGTAGGCAGGAATAGCTGTATCGCGAAGCACTGTGCGCGTGAGCTTGTCCCGATCAATGGCGTAAGACAAAGCTTTTCTTACCCGTACGTCATCTACCGGTGGTTTTTTGGTGTTGATCAAATAGTAGTACGTGCCGAGATACGGCGCCTGCACATAGGGGGAGTTCTCGAACGCGCGATAGCTGGGGATTTTGCCAATCGGTATACCCTGAGTGACATGCAGCTGCTCGGAACGAAACATTCTTTCCTCGCTGACTACGTTCTCGGTCGGATAGAAGTAAACCCCTTCAAGCGTAACGCTCGATTTGTCCCAGTAGTGGGGATTCTTTTCGACTTTTATTTGCCGATTAAGCGACCACTCTTTGAGGGTAAAGGCGCCATTGCTGACGATGTTTTCGACGCGCGTCCAAGGCGTAAAGCGATCGCTCATCCCGCCAAATTTAAGCAGTGTCTCGGGATGCACCGCAAAGGTGCTGTAGTGATCCATCAACTGCAGAAAATAGGGGGTTGGCGCGTTTAAGGTTATGCGCAGTGTGTTCGAATCAACGCTTTCGATGCCGACCTGTGAAAAGTCATCGATCTTCCCTGATGCAAATTTTTCTGCATTGACCACTGGGAACAGCATATAAGCGTAGAGCGAGCCGGTTTCAGGGTGCAGGGCGCGCTCCCAAGACCAGACGTAGTCCGAGGCGGTGATCGGTTCGCCATTGCTCCATTTGGCAAGGGGATTGATAAAAAATGTATAGACCGTGCCGTCCGGTGAAATTTCCCAGCGTTCCGCGACGCCCGGTTCGGGTTCAAGCGTGATGGGGTTTTTTACTGCGAGCCCCTCAAAGAGTGCTCTTACGATATGGCTTTCAGGCACACCGGTAACCAAATGCGGATCGATGCCCTGAGGCTCAGCGCCGTTACCGTAGTGCAGGTAGCCTGTTTGGTTGCCAGAGACCACATTTTTTTCCCCGCTGCCGCAGGCGGCGAGGGTCAGCGCCAACAGCGCGATCAACGTATTTGAATAAGAGATTCGCATAACTTTTTGACTATTGTGTTGCTTAATTTGTATGCCGCAGCAGATTGCCCACCACCCGCTCTAAATGCATTAACGAATTACATTCTTCAACTTGGTGTGAGTAGGCGCCGTATTTGCGCATCTCGGAATCGCCCGTGTTCCACGCTAGCCGCGCCTCCGGGTTGAGCCAGATCACTCGTTTGGAGCGATCATAAAGCTCCTTAAGGACTTCGGCGTGGGCCTCGCCAAAGTTATTCCGCGCGTCGCCGAGAATAATAATTGTGGAGCGATTGTCGATGTCGTCTAAACAGAGTTTCTTAAAATCCAGAAGCGCTTGGCCATAGTCTGTCGAGCCGCCACTGTAGTCGCGCAACGTTTTGGCGATGGCGTCTTCGATCTTGTTGCGGTTGAACAGTTCGGTGACCTCCGCCAGATCGGACGAAAACGCAAAGCTGCGCACTTTGGGCATAACCTCATCGAGGCTGTACAAAAACATCAGCATGAATCGGGCGTAGTTTGCTACCGACCCGGAAACGTCGCAGACGGCGAAGACTTTAGGCCGATCAACCTTGACCGACTTCCAATGCAGATTAAAAATCGCGCCGTCATAAGACATGTTGTTGCGTAAGGTGCGCGAGATATTCAGCTGACCGCGTTTGAATACTTTTTTGCGCCGACTATGCAGCGTGCTCAGTTTTTTCGCCATCTTGTAGACGATCTCTTGGATCAGGCGAAAATTTCGGTGTTCTACATTCGACAGTTTTACTTTACGTAAAAGCTCTTCGCGCAGGCGCTTACCTGAAACGTCTGCGTTTAAAAGAAATTGCTGCTCCACATAGTCGCGTACTTGCTCGCGCAGAAAGTCGCGGCGCGCTTTGAGTTGTTGGCCGAGTCGTCGCGCCGGCACCGCAGGCGCTTGTCGCAGATCGGCGATTTCCTGATTCAGATCTGCCAGTCCCATCTGATCCATGATGCGCCGAGCGTACAGTCCCTTCTGCGTGAAGATCTGTATTTCGCGGATGTTTACGGCTTCGCCGGCAGCGGACATNTGCACGGCNAGTTCGACCCGCGAGTTGGCCATGAGTAATTTGCCGAGNGCCGAGTTTGGGTCGGTCATGTCGCCCGGTCCGAGGTCTTCCTCTTCCTCCTCCTCAAACAGGTTGTTTTTNTTTTTGCTNTTGCTCTTTTTNCGCTTGCCACNCGGNTGGGCTTNTCGNTCGCCGCCGGCACCGCCGCCTTCTCCATCGCCCCCTTCTTCGCTGTCTTGATCTTCGGCGTCGTCACCGNCGCTTAATACATCTTCTTNTTCACCGCGCACATCTTGGAAAGCAAAAAATTGATCAAAGCAGGCGTCGAAGGTGACTTTTTCATCTGCGGTTTTTGGCAGCACTAACGACAGGGTGCGTTTTAAGTAGTCTCTGTCGTCGTAGCCTACGAGTTCAACCGCACTAAGCGCATCTAGGGTTTCGGCGGTGGACACGCGAATATCCGCGTTGCGTAGTGCGCGGATNAAGTTGCTGATGGTGCGGTCTGTGGTTTGCNCGTTCACCGAGCTGGGTCTTACTTAGTAATCTTTGCCGCGAGCGAGTTCACTTCGCTGTGTACATTGTCGATGTCTTCTTGGAATTTAAGAATGACATTTAGTGTGTCTTTAACNAGTTGTGGCTCCAGACTTTCGGCGTGCAATAACACCAGTGTCCGGGCCCAGTCGATGGTCTCGGAAATCGCTGGCAGTTTCTTTAAGTCTAAATTACGCAGTTCGTGAATGAATTCCACTAACTGGCGTTGCAGTTCCGGCGGCACCTCGGGTACTCGCGCACCAATGATTTTGCTTTCTACATCCACGTCAGGAAACGGAATGTAAAGGTGTAGGCACCGACGTTTCAGTGCGTCGGAAATTTCGCGCGTATTGTTTGAGGTCAAAAATACGATGGGCGGTTCGGCAACGGCTTTAATGGTGCCAATTTCTGGAATCGACACTTGGTAATCCGAGAGGATTTCCAGCAACAGTGATTCGAATTCGTGGTCGGCTTTGTCNATCTCGTCTATCAAAAGTACGCAGCCGTTTTCTTCGCGCAAGGCTTTCAGTAAAGGCCGCGGCTCCAAAAACTCCTCCGAAAAGAAGATATCGCCGAACTCATGCAGCTTGGTCACAGATTGNGCAAAGCCTTTTGCGCCCTGTAGCACCTCATCTAANGCTTCTTTGAGCACCTGCGTATACAGTAACTGTTTGCCATATTTCCATTCATAAATGGCTTTTGATTCGTCCAAACCCTCGTAACATTGCAGGCGTACTAATGGCAGGCTGAACATTTCGGCGGCGGTTTTTGCCAGTTCNGTCTTGCCCACGCCAGGGGGTCCCTCGATCAGGACAGGTTTACGCAGTTGGTAGGCTAGGAACACCGCAGTGGCAATTTCGTCACTGCATATATAGCGGTGTTCTTCAAAACCTTCCTTTAGTGATGCAACCGATCCGGCAATCGTCTCAATGTCAGCCATACTTCTCCCGTAAGCAGATTCAATTGTGGGCAGACCAAACAAAGACAGCTTCGGCAACAGCATAACGGTAGGGCCAAAGGCAAAGCGAAGGTCATGGATTCGCACCTGCTNCACCAGTGCGAAGTNNAACATTATTACTTGGGCGTTTTCATATGTATAGGCTTGACCTAGCGCGCGAAGTGCGACGCTGGCACTGAATTTTGGATCTGTCAGACTTGTTGATATGCACGATTACCGCAAACAGNTGCTCCAGATGCGCGAAGAAATATTGGCCAATGCGGCGACTACTGATGCTCAGGCGNNGGTGGTAGAACTGGATCAATCTAAAGTGGGNCGTCTGTCGAGAATGGACGCGATGCAAGTTCAAGCTATGGCGCAGGCGGCGGTCAGACGCCGTCATCAGCAGCTCCAAAGAATTGAGCTGNCGTTGCAGAAGCTTGAGGACGATGCGTTTGGGCTGTGTTCGCAGTGCGNTGAAANGATTAATCCGCGGCGCTTAGAGCTAGATCCCACTGTACTGACCTGCATCACNTGCGCCGAGCAGAGCGAACAAGGTCGTTAACACTCACTNTGTAAGNCGATGGCCTTNATGGGTGCCGGTATGTACCCGCATTAGACCTTCCTGGGTGGTAGATGCCACTAAATCGCCGGCTTGGTTATAGATCAGGCCGCGGTTAAAGCCACGGGCGCCGCTGGCGCTGGGGCTGTCTTGGTCATATAAGAGCCACTCGTCGGCGCGGAAGGGCCGATGAAACCACATGGCGTGATCCAGACTGGCGACTTGAATGTTGTCCTGCACAAAACTTATGCCATGGGGACGCGTTGCCGTGTCCAGGAGTGACCAATCGGACAAATACGCCAGCACGCACTGATGTAGGTGCGGATCGTCGGGCAGTTGTTCGCCGCAGCGCATCCAACAACGNTGTATGGGATCGGTTTTTTCCGGATTTAACAGATCCANTGGNTCNACCGGACGCAGTTCNATNGCAGAAGAGCCGGTNAAAGATTCTTGAAATTCCGGNGGCCAGNTCTTNGCTTGNTCGNCGCGAATTTCATCNTCGCTGAGCAACTGCTCCGGTGCAGTGACCTCTGGCATCGGAAACTGGTGTGACAAGCCGTCTTCGTGCACCTGAAAAGAGATCGACATGGTGAAGATCGCCTGGCCATGTTGTACCGCCATAACCCGCCGGGTAGTAAAGCTTTTGCCGTCGCGAATGCGATCGACCTTATAGAGAATCGGTTTTTCTTTGTCTCCGGCGCGTAAAAAGTAGCCGTGCAAGCTGTGTGCTTGGCGGTTGTCATCCACGGTCCGAGAAGCGGCCACCAGCGCCTGACCGATTACTTGCCCACCGTAAACGCGCTGCCACCCCTCGTTAGGGCTGGTGGCTAGATAGTGATTTTGCTCGATCTCCTCGAGGTCGAGAATTTCGATGATTTTGTTTAAAGGCTGCATAGGCTTTGTGCCAGAGTTCAAGTTGGGGTGTTTTTGCGGTGCGCCAGTTTTGGGTTTGGCGGCACTCCGGTCAAGTTTATCNGTGGGNTGATGNATGTTTATTCGTTATTGCGTNGCACNCCCACCCCAGCAATGGCTGGGGTGGGTTTGCGCTCTCAGAGAGAAAAGCGGCTCGTTAGCCGCGCTTATTGAGTACTAGTACTTATAGCTCTCAGTCTTAAACGGGCCTTCGGTACTGACGCCGATGTAGTCGGCTTGATGCTGGGTTAAGCGGGTCATAACACCGCCGAAGCCGGCGACCATGAGTTCCGCTACTTCTTCGTCCAACTTCTTGGGCAGCACCTCTACGGTAATAGGCTGACGCTGATTTTCTGGCTGATCCGCCCAGGATTGCTCAAATAGATGCATTTGCGCCAGCACTTGGTTGGCGAAAGATCCGTCCATTATGCGCGAGGGATGCCCCATCGCATTACCCAAGTTCACGAGGCGTCCTTCGGACAGCAAGATCAGATAATCGCCGCGCTCCTCGGATCGGTGGATCATATGTACTTGGTCTTTGACGGTATCCCAGCGCCAGTTCTCGCGCATGTACGCAGTGTCAATTTCGTTATCGAAATGGCCGATGTTACAAATCACGGCGCCCGCTTTAACACTATTTAAGATCGCCGAATCGCAAACGTTGGCGTTACCGGTGCAAGTCACAATTAGATCCGTATCTTTCAACAGACGTTGGTCGATGTCTTCGCTCTTGCCAGTGTTTAAGCCGTCGGTATAAGGCGACACTACTTCATAGCCGTCCA
>PBQQ01000062.1 GCA_002725095.1 Gammaproteobacteria bacterium | reverse complement strand
CATGCCAACGCCATGAGAGTCGTGGCCTTTGAGGTTTGCTTCGACCAGATGTTGGGCGACAGCGTCAGCATGTGGTCGAGGAGCGCCTGCTCCCTCAAGAATGGCGCTAGCCGTCCGGGTCAATGAAGTGTGTTCTATAAGCATGATGTCCCCCTGAAACGTTGCATCCGCTTTGAAAAAGGCGAGTAAGGAGCGAATCTCAAAAGGACGAGAAGAAGGTGGCGCACCCGACAGGATTCGAACCTGTAATCCCCGGTTTCGTAGACCGGTGCCTTATCCAGTTTGGCCACGGGTGCGTGGGGCGCGCATTATCTGGAAGAATTGCCCGAAGCTCAACACCTTTCATGTCGGCTGGCAGAAACACTAGCTAATATGCTCAAATGAAACTTCGATTTAGGGTTTTGGATCTAGGAGGGTTGGGTGGAGCCACTCATTATGCAAGGCGTGCAACTCATGGCTGTTGGCATGGGGACGGTATTCAGTTTTTTAACGATTCTGATCTTTGCGACGATGCTGATGTCCCGCTGCGTCGCCTGGCTGGTGCCACAGAGTGCTGCTGACGAAGAGCGCCGTAAATCTCTGGATCCGGGCCACGTTGCTGCGATCACAGCAGCGATTTCTAGGTTTGAAAACGATAATTTGAACAAGTAGTTGAGAAATAGTTCTGAGGTTGATGTTGTGAATGATCATGCTCCGCAGCGTTTAGGAATTACCGATGTCATTTTGCGCGATGCGCATCAAAGCTTGTTGGCTACACGGATGCGTATTGAAGATATGTTGCCGATTGCAGCCAAGCTCGACCAGGTTGGATTTTGGTCGCTGGAATCTTGGGGTGGCGCGACATTCGATTCGTGTATTCGATACCTTGGCGAGGACCCTTGGGAGCGCTTAAGAACGCTAAAGGCGGCGATGCCCAATACCCCACAACAAATGCTCCTGCGCGGCCAAAATTTGCTCGGGTACCGGCATTACGCGGACGATGTTGTAGATCGGTTCGTAGAGCGGGCGGCGTTTAATGGAGTAGATGTCTTCCGTATTTTTGACGCCATGAACGATATGCGCAATTTGCAGACCGCTATTCGCGCGGCCAAGCGGGTGGAAAAGCACGCTCAAGGTACGATTTCTTATACGGTCAGTCCGGTGCACAACTTACAGCTTTGGCTCGATTTGGCACGCCAGATTGAAGATCAGGGCGCGGACAGCCTGTGTATTAAGGACATGGCTGGGTTACTCAAGCCTTATGTCGCGTATGAACTCGTCAGTGAACTCAAGGCGGCGTTGAGCATTCCGATTCATATGCAATGCCACGCGACTACGGGTATGTCCACGGCCACCTATGTGAAATCCATCGAAGCGGGCATCGATAATGTCGATACATCGATTTCTTCTATGAGCATGACCTATGGCCACTCGGCGACAGAGTCTTTGGTGGCCATACTCCAAGATCAACCGCGTGATACCGGGCTTGATTTGGACTTGCTGGAAGAAATATCGGGTTATTTTCGTGAGGTTCGAAAGAAATACGCAGCCTTCGAGGGGTCTCTTCGGGGCGTGGACTCGCGCATTTTGGTCGCTCAAGTACCGGGCGGTATGCTTACAAATTTAGAAAGCCAGTTGCGTGAACAGAATGCGCAGGATCGTCTAGACGATGTGCTGGCAGAAATTCCGAAGGTACGCGAGGAATTGGGGTTCATTCCGCTCGTAACGCCGACCTCGCAGATTGTCGGTACTCAGGCCGTCATTAATGTGCTTACGGGCGAGCGTTATAAATCGGTGACAAAAGAGACCGCTGGGGTGCTTGCGGGCGAATATGGCGCGACTCCGGCACCTCTGGACGCGACCCTTCAGCAAAAGGTGTTGCAGGGGGCGGAGCCAATAACTTGTCGTCCAGCCGATGTTTTGAGCGCGGAGATGGATACGCTATCGGCCGAGTTGGAGTCTTTGGCGCGCGAGCAGAATCTTACCCTTGCGGACGACGCTGTAGACGATGTTTTGACTTATGCGCTGTTCCCTCANGTGGGTTTGAAGTTTTTNCAGAATCGTGGCGATGCTTCNGCNTTTGAGCCNGTNCCTTCTGCGGAAGNGGCTGCTCCGGCGCAAGNTGCTGGATCACCGAGCGCCGCNGTGGCGAATTATTCTGTGGCGGTAGACGGTAAGGTGTATCAGGTTCAGGTNGCNGCNGGGGATGCGCATATTGAGCCTGTTCAGGCCTCTGCAGCGGCCCCGCAATTGAGTGCTGCANCNNCGTTGCAGGCCGGCTTGGCGGGCACCGTTAACAAACTGTTGGTGGNGCCCGGNGAGCGGGTCGAGNCTGGGCAAACGGTGCTGATTCTTGAGGCGATGAAGATGGAAACAGAGGTTTCGGCNGTNGNNGCNGGCACGGTCGCAGAGGTTTTCGTGCGTCAAGGCGATGCCGTNGTTGTTGGGCAAAATCTGCTNACGATTGCTGAAGCNTAAGGTGCAACTGACTNTAATGGGAANGCGTTAATGGAGTCGTTACAGCAGCTCTGGGCCGGATCCGGTCTCGCTCAAATGACGCTCGGTCAGGGCTTGATGATTGCGGTCGGGTTGTTGCTTTTGTATCTNGCGATTGTACGTAAATTCGAACCACTGNTGCTGGTGACCATTGGTTTNGGCGGGATTTTGAGCAACATCCCGGGTGCTGAAATTGCGACGGGCGATGGCTTGCTGCATTTGGTTTATGTGGTTGGTATCGAAACNGGCGCATTTCCGTTGATTATTTTTATGGGCGTTGGCGCAATGACCGATTTTGGACCGTTGCTGGCCAATCCGCGTACCTTATTCTTGGGTGCTGCNGCGCAATTTGGGATTTTCGCAACATTACTTGGGGCGGTAGCGCTCAGCGCCACTGGGGTACTGGAATTTGATCTTAAGCAGGCGGCCGCGATTGGTATCATTGGCGGTGCGGACGGGCCAACTGCAATCTTTGTCGCCGGTAAGTTGGCGCCAGAACTGTTAGCGGCCATCGCTATTGCGGCCTACTCATACATGGCGTTGGTACCGATTATTCAGCCACCGATTATGCGCGCGTTGACCACCCAAGCGGAACGCGAGATTACTATGGTGCAGTTGCGCGAAGTCTCGAANGTCGAGAAGGTGGTTTTTCCACTGCTGTTGNTGCTGCTGATTGCCTTGTTGTTGCCTTCTGCTGCACCGCTTCTGGGGATGTTCTGTTTTGGTAATTTGATGCGCGAATGTGGGGTTGTCGACCGTTTAAGTGATACCACGCAAAATGCCTTGATCAACATAGTTACGATATTTTTAGGGTTAGGGGTCGGTTCAAAATTGAGTGCAGAGGCGTTTTTAAATACNCAAACCTTGGGGATTTTGATGCTTGGGATGGTGGCGTTTGCTATTGGTACCGCCAGCGGGGTGCTGANGGCCAAAGGCATGAATATGCTCAGCAAAACCCCCATTAATCCGATCATAGGTGCTGCAGGCGTGTCGGCGGTGCCGATGGCTGCGCGGGTAGCGAACAAGGTTGGGCTCGAGGCGAACAGCAGCAATTATCTTTTGATGCATGCGATGGGCCCGAATGTTGCCGGGGTGATTGGTTCTGCAGTGGCTGCTGGTATTTTAATACAATTTACAAGTAGTTAAGGGATTTTTATAAATAAAATNTACGGTTTTTTTCCGGTATTTGAGGTGAATATGACGCGTAAATTCATGCAGATAAAAGGGGGATATATGTCTCGATTAGGCGTGTTGGGATTACTGTTTGTGGGGCTTTCTGTGCCACCGGCTGTCGCCGATCATTGGATCGCTGTAGGCAGCTTTAAAAACCGTGANGCGGCCGAAAAGGGNCTGTTGCANGCTANGGNTAAGACGTCTGAGNCGCTCTCTGTNGTGGCCAGTGAAAGTTCAGCCGGTATTAATTACCGGGTTTCTGCGGGTCCTTATGCGACCCTAGGTGANGCTAAGCGGGCGTTGCCGGATGTTCTAGACGCCGGCTTGTCCGGTGCCTGGATTTGGCAACTCAAAAGTTTTGCCAGTGTTGCTAATGCGGAGCGGTCTGAACCGACANGGGCACGCCTCAGTTCAGCTCTGGCAGACATTGATGGCTTAGATTTTCCTGAGTTGGACGAAACCGTGTTGCCTAGAAGGTCCCGCGCTGTTAGTTCAATGCGAACAAATTCATCGCCGACAGAGGTTCAAGACGCGCCACAGCAAGCGCCNCCGGGNTATCAATTGCATCGTTTGCGCCGTAACGATTAGGCGGAGTTCAGTGAGTTTACGTTGATGGTCGACGCGAGCGATAAACCAGCGCGTTTGCGCACGGCGACGCAGTGGGGTGTCTACGATCTAGAGGTTCGCGACGGCAACATCGTACGGGTGACGGGTATTGAGGCCGACCCCAGTCCCGCGCCGATGGGTGATGTGCTGCTCGATGGTGTGCGACACCACACGCGAATCCAACGACCGGCGATTCGTAAGAGCTGGTTAGAATGCAAAGACCGAGGCCGGGCCAAGCGGGGCACGGAGCCGTTTGTCGAGGTGCCGTGGGATGAGGCGCTGGAGCTTGCCGCAGACGAGCTTCGACGCGTTAAAGACGACTATGGCAACAAAGCTATTTTCGCTGGTTCCTACGGTTGGGCGAGCGCCGGGCGGTTTCATCACGCACAGTCGCAACTGCACCGGTTTATCAACCTCATGGGCGGCTGTACGCGCGCCATGAACAGCTACAGTACCGCCGCGGCCCAAGTTATTCTGCCGCATGTGGTCGCGCCTTGGCCGCATATGGAATTGCATCAGACGAGTTGGCAAGACGTCATCGAACACAGCGGGTTTGTTGTCGCGTTTGGTGGTTTGCCGTTACGCAATACTCAGGTGGCCTATGGCGGCATTACCGAGCACAACAGTGCCAGAGACATGCGGCGGGCCAGCGAGCGAGGCGTTGGGTTCTGCAACATATCGCCGCTGCGGCAAGACATGCCCTCTTGGCTGAATGCGCAGACANTGATGCCGCGTCCGGGCACAGATGTGGCGCTGATGCTCGGGCTGGCGTATGTGTTAGAGCACGAGGCGCTGTTNGATCGAGAGTTCTTGCGCACCCATTGTGTAGGCTATGAGCGATTTCGCGAATACTTGCTTGGTCTTAGTGACGGTGTCGCAAAAACTCCAAAATGGGCCGCGCAGGTGGCTGATGTAGACCCCGAAGCGCTGGTGCAGTTGGCGCGGCGCATGGCGTCGGANCGTACCTTCGTTACTGCAGCATGGTCGCTGCAACGGGCCGANCACGGTGAGCAGCCTTACTGGATGGTGGTTACATTAGCCGCAATGTTGGGTCAGATCGGGTTGCCCGGCGGCGGCTTTGGTTTTGGTTACGCTGCAGAGGGCTTTATTGGCAGTAATCACCGTCGCTTTAATTGGGCGACATTAAGCAAGGGGCGTAATCCCGCAGCCTTTGCTATCCCGGTCGCGCGAATTGCTGACATGCTGCTTAATCCCGGCGCCGAGATCGACTACGACGGGCAGAAAATTACCTATCCCGATACGCGTCTTATTTACTGGGCGGGCGGCAATCCATTTCATCATCACCAAGACCTGAANCGATTGGCGCGCGCGTGGCGCCAGCCAGACACAGTGATTGTGAACGAACCCTGGTGGACACCTACCGCGCAGTGGGCAGATATCGTCTTCCCGGCGACTACGGCGCAAGAGCGCGAGGATCTGTGCGCGTCCAGTCACGANAATTACGCGCATTTTATGCAGCAGGTGTTGCCGGTCCAAGGCGAGGCGCGATCCGATCATGAAATATTTGCCGGGCTGGCCGAGCACTTGGGCTTCCGTGACGCCTTCACTGAAGGCCGGACTGANCGTCAGTGGCTGCAGAAGCTGTGGCAGGACTCGCAGCAGCGAGCCGCTGAGCAGGGATTTGAACTGCCAGAGTTCGACGAATTTGTTCAAGAAGGGCAGTACAAGCTGCCGGCGAGAGACCGGCGCGAATATTGGTTGGCGGATTTTCGAGCAGATCCAGAGGCGCAGCCATTAGCAACACCGTCAGGTAAATTAGAGCTGTATTCGCAGCGTATTGAGCACTTTGGGTACGCTGATTGCCCCGGGCATGCGAGTTGGCTACAGCCTTATGAATGGTTAGGGGGTGATGCGGCCGCGACCTATCCTCTGCATTTGTTGTCGCCGCAGCCGAGTCGCCGACTGCACAGTCAGTTAGATCAAAGTGCGTACAGTCAGGCGGGCAAGATCGCTGGCAAAGAGGTGCTGACCATGCATCCTNAGGCGGCNGCCGATCGAGGNATTAAAGCCGGTGATTTGGTTCGGGTATACAACCAGCGCGGTGCCTGCCTTGCTGGGGTNCAGCTCGACCCAGATATGCGTTGCGACGTGGTTACGNTGCCAACGGGCGCATGGTTTAAACCCAGCGACCCTGAGCAGGCGGACTCGCTTGAGCTCAACGGCAACCCTAATGTGCTCACCCGAGACCAAGGCACGTCGAAACTGGCCCAAGGGTCAAGTGCACAGACCTGCTTGGTTCAGGTGGCGCTGCAGACCGACGAAAGGCACTGAAACGCCCGGCCTTGTGTTGTTGGCGCANANCNTNGCGCNGGGGTGGTGTCGACCAAGNTGCGCTGGACAACGGGTTTGTCTGAATGTGCGATCGGTCNGTTCTGGCAAAATAAATACCCAATGCGTTCGGTCATGCATTACAGTCTTAGAGGACATTTAGATTCTTAGAGGAGAGGCAGATGAGTAAGTGCGTTGCGATAATTTTGTTATTGCTCAGCGGCCAAGCGCTGGCAAANCAGGCTACAGATCGTGCTTGCCATAATCTGTACAAACTGACCGACCTTTCTTACGCCGTAGAGCCGGGCAAACGGGTGGCCGCATCGAATGGCGTTGCGGAGCACTGCAAGACGCGAGCGGTAATTAATCGAGCGATTCAAGTCGAAATAACGATGCCCACCGAAAACTGGAATGGCCGTATGATGTTTTCAACGGTTGGCGGCGGCGCGGGCTCAATTGGTGACATCACCAGTCTCTTGTCCCGTGGTTTTGCGATGGCCTCAACGGATACAGGCCACGAAGGTCAGGGTCTTGAATTCGCGACCCAACCGGAGCCGCTGCTGGATTACGCCTATCGGGGTGTGCATCTAGCGACTCAGCTCGCTAAAGCGACCATCGAAAAATATTATCAGCAAGACATAAGTTATGCGTATTTGAGCGGGTGTTCGAACGGCGGCCGTGCCGCGATGCTCGAAGCGACGATGTTTCCTAATGATTACGACGGCATTATCGCGGGTGCGCCGTTGTTTCAATTCCTTGAATTTGTGCCTTGGGCCATAGCGGGATCGCGCAAACAGGCGGCAGGGCCTTTGACCTTGGCGTCTTTGCAGCTATTGGATGACAACTCGCGGAACGCATGTGATGCAATTGATGGGGTAGAAGATGGCGTGATAAACGACCCCCGTCAGTGCTCTTTAGNNAAACTCGCGCTCGANGATTTGCAATGNAAAGCGCAAGCCGGAGACGATTGCTTAACCGAGCAGCAGCTAGAGACCGCTCGTTACATGTATGAAGGTCTCGTCGATAATAACGGAAAGGTATTGTCGCCGGGGGTAATGCCCGGTGCCGAAAGCGCAGGCGATTGGGCAATGTGGATGCTTCCTAACAGTCTACTTGGAGGCGACGGGTCGCTGTCTTTGATCGACGGCATGACACCCTACTTAGACATGCTTATGCGCAGGGTTCCGGGTTTCGACATTAATAAGTTCGATCCTGTTGAAGATTTTTATCAACTCAAAGAGGTTAGTTTTTTAGACGTCGCGAGCGCGGATCTGCAAGAGTTCCGCGACAACGGCGGTAAATTATTGATCTATCAGGGCTGGAACGACTTTCCTTTGCGCCCGGGCCGCGCGATAGAATTTTTTAATCAAGCGAACGAGCTCAATGGCGGCGCTCAAAGTGCAGGCGACTTCCTGAAAATGTTTATGGTTCCGGGCATGGTGCATTGTGCATCGGGGCCGGGCGCATGGATGACCGATTATGTTGCTCCGATGGTTGCGTGGCGAGAAAACGACACCGCTCCGGAAAAACTGATTGCGGTTCAGAACGGCTGGCAGGTGAGCCAGCCGCCGGAAGCGCTGGCTGCACAGGTNGGCGGGTTCACACGTCCGCTTTGTGCGTTTCCCGCGTTGGCTAAATACAATGGCAGCGGTGATCAGACGCAAGCAGAATCATACAGCTGCAAAGTGCCTTAGCTGTCCATTGCTTCGCAATGCGCTTAAAAGCCTGATTTAAAAGAACGGGAAAAATCCGCTGCCACGGCCAACGAATTTTGGTCCAGGCACAAATTTTAAATCGAAGTAAACCAGTGACACGAAGGCTCCGTAGTTCAATGGATAGAACGATCGCCTCCTAAGCGATAGATACAGGTTCGACTCCTGTCGGGGCTACCACTTTTAAATCAACAAGCGTGAAGGGGGCTTGGCGCACTCAGGCATAACCTTTAAATCTATGGTTATGTCTATTTTTTCTCCAAGGACATTCAGCGAATATCGCCAAATTAAGAGGCCGTTATTCGCGTTGCCCCCGTTGCCAACTTCTAACTGGACTTATTAAGATCCGTGACCGTTTTATTAAGGAATTTAGAGATCAAAACACGTTTTGACGCTTTAGCGCCTGAGCTGCAGAAGGATTTGGATGCGCGCGCTCGTCGGCGCGTTTTTGCTGAAGGTCGGGGTCCAGATACCGTTGAGGAAGCTTATGCGCTTCAAAGAGCATTGCGATCGTTTCGCGAAGCTCGTGGCGAGCACGTCGTCGGTTTTAAGATTGGTTATACGAGCAAGGCGGTCCGGCGGAATCTGGTGAAAATCATGGGTCTCAAAGAGTCTGTGCATGGCTATTTGTGGGATACCGAGCGCTTCAACAATAACGCGATTGTTGATCATCGGCGCCTCGCTATAGAGGGCGAACTTGGCGTTACGCTTTTGGCGACTGATTCTAGGGATGTTGCCGAATGGGAAGTCGAATTCGAGCCGATCATCGAAACCCATATGTTGGGGATGGATGGCCCTCCTGAGGATGATCTGGGGCGGCGCGGCATGGAGTTGATTGGTACCAATTGTTTTCATACGGGTGTCGTTCATTGCTCCGAGACAAAACGCTGCTTGGTGGGTGAGATTCCTCTTAACGAACCAATGAGAGTGGATATAGACAGGGCTCGCATAGAAGAGGTCACGCTAACGGAATTGGAGGTTGGGGGTGTATATGGTCCTGCCGCAACAATTTCTTGGTTATTGAGAAAGTTGGAAGAAGAAGGCAACGGGGAGGAACGGCTGCTGTGTGCCGGAACGTCATTAATTTGTTCCACTCCAGGAGCTTTGCACCCGGTTGCGAGGGGCGGAAAGGTGAAAGTTGAATTTTCTGGGCTCGAGGTGTTCTGCTCGGCGTCCGACTAGAAATCAAGAATTTAACGGTTTGAGTTGCAGCAAAACCGATGCCGCTGGTTTAAAGCGTTAGGACGCCGGGCTGCCTTGGCGCTTTATGTGTTTAGCTTAAGTGACGGCCTTGGGGACTTTGCTTCTTTGGGGGAGGAGAGAGAGCATGATGTGGACAGTCCCCAAGGCAAAGATTATGTCGGCGTTTGATTGGTTTTCTTTAGGTTTATTTGTTCTCCCAAATCGATTTAATGTTTCTCTTGGTGCCCAACGCCAAGTGGCTGAGGCGGTTTGCTAGACTGTCGCCATATGAATACGCGTGGGTAGCAGAGAGACGATTGTTTATGACAACCCCTAATGAAGAGTTTTTAAAATCAGCTCGACAGACCTGTAGAGACATACAAAATCGCTTTTATTCGGAGAATATCAAGATAAATCAAGTCGCCCCGGTTGAGCCGTGGTGGCTGAAGAAAGTCTCCGAACTGGAAACAAACATCTCGATATTTTTGTCCAACCCGGATGTAAACGTCGAGTGGTCAAATGAGTTCGGACCCGCCTCTTTAGACAAGTAGNGAGCCGGGCTCGACGTAAGTCGCGCTTTTCAAGGCAATGTCGTCGNCGGATGTTAAGGCTAATGGTGGTGTCTGGAAGTTCCATCCAAAGGCTCTGTCTCTACCTCAAACGGACGTTATAAGGGCTATAATCTTAATATCCTAGGGTATGTGCAGCGGATTGCCGCGGTGGTCTCGACGTTGCTTGAGCGTCAGTGCTCGTTGATTGACCGGCGATGGCCTAAATATAGTTTGATCCAGGGTCGAAGTTAAGCATCGGAGCAGCGAGCGCCGCTCCGGTGCTTATTGCCTAGCCTCTAGGTGTTACGGGCAGACGATTTTCTCGACGACTCGACCACTGCCTGAAGGCGCTGGGCCTGTTTTCATTTGACAGGTTGCAGAGTTGTTGACGAATGCACCCCAATTGGATTGCGATGGTGTGTTGCCCACGTAAACGGACGGTTGGTGTGACCCTGCTGCGCACGTGACTGAATACGTGTTGTCATAAATCACTTGCTGGCGTCCGGGTTTAACCGCGTCGTCGTAGCTCAAGTTGCACGATGCCTCGGAAAGTACGCGAGACACTGTTTGCCACCCGCCGCCACTGGTGGCGCATGAGGTTGATGAAGGTGGCGTACCCGATCCGCAGTTTGTGTTCGGGGCAACGCGCCCTTGGTTTGCTATGCCGGGTCTTGAGCCCGGTCCTGTTTGCCGCATTCCAGCCTGCGATCCTGGCATTGTTTGTTGCATTCCTGCTCCAGGCCTATTCTGAGGCATTCCCGGTTGCTGTCCCCGCTGCGGGCCACCCATGGTTGGTGCGTTGGCACCGGGTAATTTNGGTTGGCCTTGATTCAGCATGCCCGGTCTTTGGCCTGGGGGCAGCTGCACTCNGCGACATTTTTCGATCAGGAAAACGACCTGATTGCTGCCGGAAAGCGTGTACTCGCTGGCTTTCAGCTGCACTGTGAAGGGGGTCGGCCCCTGCACGGCTGCAACCATTGCTGCGCAATTTTGGATGGTTGCCAGAGTCGGATTGTAGAGTTCTAAAAATGGTGGTGTGCCGTTGGGCGTTGCCGGATTGTTCACACGATAGACGGCATTTTTACTGGTCTGCCCTATGCCTGTGTGATCGGATATGTCGATCGTACAGTTGGTGCACGGTGCCCCCGGTGTGAACATGTTACCGTGGTGGTTCGCCACTGCGGTACTCGCCCACAGGCTGCTTAACGCAGCCAACGTGAGCATTAGGGTTTGTTTGAGATTCCTCATCGTCTTTACTCCTTTAGATNCTTTCTGCTTAGCAGTTTTGATTTTTTTAGTCAGTGGCCCTTGCTACCACTCTGAATTGGGGTCCGCATAAGTTTCTTGCGGCGCTGTTTGATAATTATTTTGATAGCCGTCATTGCCCGGCGCCGGCAAGCTGTAGTTGTAGTCCTGCTGCTGGTTAATGCTGTTTTGATTGTAGCTTGGCTGCATGTAAGGCTGCCCGTAGGTGCCGGGTGAAATTGGTGGCGGGCTTACGATTACATTCGTCTCTGCGGTTAACGTGCGTGATGTATATGGCNCAACATAGGCCGCTTTGCTGGTGTAGAGGCTTTCAGACCATTGATTCTTGGCGACGTAGTAGCTCTCAAGGTGATNCTGCAATTGCACAGACACACGATAGCTGTTGGCGACACCCATCCAATTGCCGAGGTTGTTTTTTATCGCTGTGAGTTGCTCATAGCTGCANTCAGCACCACGCTTTTTAATCCATTCATGCGCTGCCGCTTCGCGAACCGGTGCTGGGGTGTCCAGTGACGCTTTGAAATCAGCAACAAGACAGGTGACTTCGGCTGACCAAGCGTTGCTGCTGAGAATCAACGCGCATGTGAGATAAAAATGTCGCATAAGTCGGTGTGGATTCCCAAGTTAGAATACCCNTTGTCAGAATAGTCGGTTGTATCGNTCAATACTTTAGAGTTGAGAACGTCTATGGATGATCCAATTGAAGCCCTGCGTGGCCTTTNCTAGGGTTTNAGGTGTATCAAAAAGTCCGAAGNTCGTAAACCAAAANTTNANAGTGCGGCTGTCGGCCGCTAGAGACTTTTTGATTGCTCACATTGGCATGGGCACATTGTTCATGCTGATCTTTATGATTGTTACTGGATATCGACCATTGGTCGATCGTGTGCGGTCAGTACGGTGTTAATGAACGTCATCCAAGTTTTATCGGGACTCCAGATTTGATTAAGGTCCCTGAGAGCCTCTTGCATGGGTGTGCCCAGTTCTAACACGCGGTATAAAAAGCTGAACGCTGACGCGCGGTAGTTCATTTGACAGTGTAGGAGCGTTTTCATCTCTGGCTGAGCGCGCATGACGGCTGCGAAAGTCTGGTAGTCGCTCTGGGACGGTGACTGCCAAGGCACGGGGATATGTACATAGCTTAATCCCAGATCAGTCGCTTGTTGGTCGATGCTCAGCGTATCCGAGGCGTTACCATGGGCGCGGTAGGCCAGATACACAATGCGCTGAAAGCCCTTTTTTTTCAGGGGTTCAAGATGATGCCCCGCCAACTGGCCTGAACTGGCGAAAGACGTCGTATATTCGCGGTAGTTGACGATGGCGGAGGCCGATTCTGCTGGCCCAGCGCTCGCCGCATGGGCGATGCTCGTCAAGCCGCTTAGTAACAGCAGCGTTGCGCCGAACATTTTTGAGGTCATTCTGGCGACACGCGAACTACCTGACCGTCCGGCCCGTCGGTAATGACGTAGAGCATTCCTTCGGGGCTTACACGAATATCGCGTATACGCTGGTTCAGTTCCTTAAAGAGAATTTCTTCAGCAACAATGGCGCCGTCTTNAAGGGTTAGGCGGCGAACGTCGTTATTGACCAGTGCGCCCACAAATAGACTGTTATTCCAGGCTGGAAAAGCNTTGCCCTCATAGATNGCTAAGCCTGANGGCGCGATAGAAGGTACCCATATATGCACCGCAGGTTCGATGCCCTCACGCTCTTTAAATGGCGACACGTAAGCCCCGTTGTAGTCGAGACCGTGTGTGGTGATCGGCCAGCCGTAGTTGTGTCCGGCCTTAATGATATTGACCTCGTCGCCGCCGCGAGGGCCGTGCTCATGTTCATAAATGGTGCCGTCTTGGGCAATGGTTAGCCCCTGAGGGTTTCTATGCCCATAACTAAATACCAGTGGGTGTTCTGGGAATGGGTTGTCTGCAGGCGCGCTGCCGTCGGGATTCATGCGAATCATTTTGCCGAAGTGCGTACTTAGATTTTGCGCCTGTTCACGAAAGTCGAAGCCGTCTCCAGTNGTTAAAAGGAGGGTGCCATCCGGTAGCCATGCCATGCGACCCCCATAATGCAGCGGCGCGTATTTGTTTGGCGCAGCGGTGAAAATGACCTGCACTTCGGAAAGGGCATTGTCGTCAAGTCGCGCGCGGGCGACTACGGTGCCGTTGCTGTCGACGTCCCCGGCAGCGTAGGACAGAAAGATCCGTTGGTTTTCTGCAAAGTTTGGATCGACAAGTACGTCGAATAGTCCACCTTGGCTGGCGCGAAACACCGCTGGGACGTTGCTGACGGGATCGCCNAGCGCACCGTCAGGCGAAAGTTGGCGCAATGAACCGGACAACTCTGTAACCAAAATGTCGCCGCTCGGTAAGAAGTCAACGCTCCAAGGGAAATCTAAACCGGTTGCTACGGTGTCCAACTTATAATTGTCGGCTGCGGCTTTGGCCGCAATGCCGAAGCAAAGACAGAGGAGCAAGGTCATGGCGCGCAGGGTTCTAAGCCGAAATAAGCGTCGGTTGTTCGGTAGGTATGCTGTAGTTTTCAAGAAGACTGATCCTAAAAAGAAGTCGAACCTATGTTAGCCTCATCTGGCTACTTTGACACGATGGAGAATACGGGTGTTAAAACGGATTTTGGCGTTTGTGGTCGCTGTATTGGGCGGTTATGTGTTTGCGGTATTGGCTTATTCACAGCTTAATTTAANTAACTTGACGGACATGGGCGTTGCGGTGGGTTTTTCTGACCGTTTTGGCACGTTTGCTCACGATGTTTTGAGCATGACGAGTATGTATTTGCCCATTATGACGGTGGCGCTGCTCATCGCCTTTCTGCTAGCCGCTCTGGTGCTGCGTTGGGTGCCGCACCTGCGCGTGCTGGGTTACGTATTGGCTGGCACCGTGGGCATGTTAGCGGTGATTTTATTCTTCAAGGTCGCTATGGGAACGCATCCAATAGCGGTTACTCGTACGTTGGTCGGGCTTGTTTCGCAGGGCTTAGCGGGTGCCGTAGCCGGCTTGGTTTATGTTCGCGTCACTCAGGGATTGTCGCGCGACTCAGCTTCTTAGCCGATTCTCTGCGGGCTGAGCAGGGTCGCGTAGTGTTCCCAGTAGGCTGGGTAGGTCTTATTCACGACCGTCTTATCGTCGACCCTTAGTGAGCCGCTGACGCTACCCAATAGTGAGAAGGCCATGGCCATGCGGTGATCGTGGTAGGTGCTCAACGTGTGCGGCGTTAAAGCTTTGGCATCGGCAGGGGTGACGCGAATCGAATCCTCGGTAGTCGAGACATCCACACCCATTGCCGTCAGCTCTTTGGCCGGGCATTCAAGCCGATCGCATTCTTTGTGGTGCAATGAGCTTAAGCCGGTAATTTGCAGTGGCGCTGCCAGCAATGGTGCCATGGCAATTAGGGTCAAGGCCGCGTCAGGCATCGCCTGCATATCGATGTTTGGTAATTCTGTGAGCGCTTCTGGGCCGCTGATGCGAGTGCTGGCTCCGTGTTTAACGACGGCGCCCAACTGCTCCATGACGCCGATAAAAGCGTAGTCGCCTTGGCAACTGTTTTGGCCGAGGTTGGTTAACGTCACACTACTGTTATGCAGTGTGGCTAATGCTGCGAAATAGGTCGCGGCTGTGGCGTCGCCTTCTACTGCAACGGAAGCTGCCTGATAGCGCCCTGACGCGACCTCTAAGCGCTGGCCGTCGAGCCACCTTACGTTCACTCCACGCTTACGCATTTCGTTAATGGTTATATCAATGTACGGACGAGAAACGACGTCGCCGCGTATTTCGATGATCTGTTTGTCTTCTTTAAGATAACNCGGTGCGGCGATGAGCAGTGCGGTGACGTATTGGCTCGACAATGAGCCATCAATACTTAGGTGTGTTGCGGCGTTAATTGGCCCCGAGATTTTTGCTGGGAGACATCCATTATCCGACTCTATCGTACAGCCCTGCTGTGATAATAAGTCGAGTAGCGGTTTGTTCGTGCGCGCGCGCAGCGATGCATGGCCGTCGATGATGGTATCGCCGTGGCGCAGAGCGGCCAGTCCGAGCAGTAATCGAGTGGACGCTCCGCTCATGCGTGCGTCTAAATGTACGGTTGTGTCCGACAGATCGATGGGCCCGGTAACGGTTAAGCCGTCAGCCGTTGCAGCCACGGTGGCCCCCAGCGCATTCAGACAGTCGATCATGGCGGCGCTGTCGTCGCAGTCCGGAACTCCCGTCAAGTGTGTGGATCCAGAGCACAGCGCCGCGATTGCAAGCTGGCGCAGTGCAATGGACTTGCTGCCCGGTAAAGTGATATGAGCGTCAAAAGGACCGTGTAGCTTTTCGATTAAGAANGGCTCTATGTNNGACGTAGGTGTTGCGTTGCTCATNATCCGCGCAATGTAATGAAAATACGTGAAGAAAGACAGATGCGCGCGATAACGGTCGGCGCAAAAGAAAAAGCCGCCTTAAAATCAGAACCGTTATTACAAACGCTCCAGTTTAGAAGGCGGCTACCAAGTCCCCGTTTTATAGTACTTATTGTCGGGGGACGCAGACACCCCTCTCCTGATGTCCGCATCTCGTTTGAGCCCTTATACGCCACTGGGTGTTTCTAAACTCCAGCGGTGCGTGGTGCTCATGTCCTTACAGTTAGAGTTGCTTTCGCATATGTCGCGTCGTATTTAAGGACGCGTTACTCTTGTTCCCCCTACCCGGCAGGGCTAAACCAAAAAAGTATCAGATGGTTTCTGTCGCTGCAATGTTTTGAAACAATCATAATATTGCTGCACGGAGTGTTAAGGAGGCGTCGTGACAAACTTTTATCAATCATTGCAGGCTGCTTTTGAGGCGCGCATAGACGCGCCGGCGTTGATATTGAAAGACCGTCCGGACTGGCATTACCGGCAACTGGTGGGAACGGTTAATCGATTTGCACAGGTGCTTCTAGACAACGAAGTCGATGTCGGTGATCGGGTTATGGCGCAAGTGGAAAAGTCGCCAGAGAACCTAGCGTTGTATTTGGCGACGCTTAAGGTTGGGGGCGTCTATGTGCCTCTAAATACCGCATATACCGTGGCCGAGCTGGATTATTTCGTNGATGACGCGCAACCTCGCTTGTTTGTGGGTGCCGATCTGCGCGACGGCGTCTGTAGTTTTACCCTTGATGCCAACGGGGGAGGCTCGCTGGCCGAGGCGGCAGGACAATTGAGTGCGGCTGTCGCGCCACCAACGGCAACCCGTCAGAATCATGATCTGGCCGCGATTTTATATACCTCGGGTACGACTGGGCGGTCGAAGGGCGCCATGCTGACACACAGCAACTTGGCATCTAATGCCCGTAGCTTAAGCGAATATTGGGGGTGGCGAACTGACGACGTGCTGCTCAACGCGTTACCAATTTTTCATGTTCACGGGCTTTTCATTGCCAGCCATTGTGCTCTGCTCAATGCAACGCCAATGATTTTCCACAGTAAGTTTGTCGCAGAAGATGTCTTAGCAGCGTTACCCGACTGTACTGTGTTGATGGGCGTGCCGACGTTCTATACCCGTTTGTTACAGCAGCCAGGGCTGACCCGCGAGCAGGTGCGTAACGTTAGAGTCTTTATCTGTGGTTCAGCGCCATTAACAGAGCAAACNTTTTCGGCCTGGGAGCAGGCAACCGGACAGCGGATACTCGAGCGCTANGGGATGAGCGAGACGATTATTAACACCAGTAATCCATTGGTGGGNGATCGCGTTCCAGGCACGGTTGGGTTTCCATTGCCCGACCAAGAGGTGCGTATTGCGAATACCGAGGGTATTGAACTGCCCCGCGGTGAGGTCGGTACGATAGAGGTGCGTGGTTCGAACGTGTTCAGTGGCTACTGGCAGCAGCCGGACAAGACTGCAGAGGAGATCCGCGCGGACGGTTTCTTTATCACGGGTGATTTGGGTAATCAGGACGCTGAAGGCCGAGTTGCCATTGTTGGTCGGGCAAAAGACTTGGTGATTTCTGGTGGCTACAACGTTTATCCAAAAGAAGTAGAGCGGCTTTTGGATGAATTGCCGGACGTGGTTGAATCCGCGGTCATTGGCGTGCCTCATGATGACTTTGGGGAGGCGGTGGTGGCGGTGCTTGTTGCGAACAAGGAATTGGATTTGGCCGCGGTGAACGCTGCTTTGGTCGAGCAGTTGGCGCGTTTTAAACAGCCTAAGGCGGTCATTTACGTGGATGAATTACCGCGCAATACCATGGGCAAGGTACAAAAGAACGTTCTGCGCGACCAACATAGTGGGTTGTTTGATAGCCGCTAGGCCGCGATTCCTAGCGGCGATAGCAGCAGATATAGGGCAAGAATACATAGGATCAAGAAGCCGACTACCCACCAGCGATGACGCCAAGGTGTGAGATCTACCGGCGATTGAATGCGGCGTGTTGGGTGGGGGTTCGGGCTTGCAAACACTGCAAGGGCGCCGAATTCAAGCACAAATAAGATGCCATACCAGTGAATGAAGTGGATACCTGTATCCCAGAAAAACGTGATGACGGTATAAACCGGTATATGGAACAGCACGACTCCCAGTGCGGTTTTGCTGTTGGCGCGTGGCAAAAATAGGGCAGCCAAAACGATAGCGATGAGTGGAATGTTGTAGAACCCGCTGAATTTCCGAATGAGCTGCCACAAGCCCTCGGGCGCTAATTGCAGACTTGGAGCAACGATTAAGCCCGTTATGCTCACGGCAACACAAGCCCACCGGCCCAACTTTACTTTGTCGCGTTCACTGAGTGCTTGGCCGCGCCACGGCATGATGATGTCGTAGGTGATAATGGTGGCCGAGCTCTGTAATAAGCTGTTGAAAGAGCTAAACACGGTGCCGAGCAATACCGCCAAAAATAGACCAATAAGATAGCTTGGGAGCACGTCGCGTACCAAGCGTGGGTAGGCCTTGTCCATGCCACCAATGTCTGGGCCATACAGATGAAAGGCAATTATACCGGGCAGCATTATGAAGAAGGGGATCAGCAGCTTGAAGAAGCCGGCAAGCAGCACCCCTTGCTGTCCGGCGGCCAAGCTTTCGGCGGCCAGGCTTCTTTGGATCACATACTGGTTGGTGCCCCAGTAGGATAGGTTGGCGAATAACATGCCGGTAAACAGGGTCAAAAAAGGTGTAGGGTCAGTACTGCTGCCTATGGCGTTGAGTTTTTCTGGTTGCGCCGTGGTGACGATGCGCCAGCCTTCTAAAATGCTGTCGTTACCTAAATGAATTAGTCCAAGAATCGGGATTGCAAAGCCAAAAAAGATTAAGCCGATGCCGTTCAAGGTGTCGGAGACTGCAACCGCCCGTAAGCCGCCAGTGACGGCATATAGGGTGCCAATGCTGGCGATGACAATCATGCTCGCGGGGAACGCCATAGCACCGCTTAATTCTGCGGCAAACGTTTCTACGACCGCGATGGTGCCGGAGTACAGAACCGAGGGAATGGTCACCAATCCATATGCCAGTAGGAACAGCACCACGACAGCTATGCGCACACGTTGGTCAAATCGTTCGCCTAGAAATTCCGGCAGTGTCGTAAAGCCGTGGGCAAGAAATCTNGGCAAAAACACGAGCGCGGTGATGATGATGGCGACTACCGCAACCACTTCCCAGGCCATGGAGCTGAGATTAAACGCGTAGGCGGACCCGGCGAGGCCGATGATCTGCTCGGCCGAAATATTGGTCAGCAATAGCGAACCCGCTATGAAGACTCCTCCAAGCGAGCGGCCGGCCAGGAAGAATCCTTCGCTGTCCGAGACTTTGCCTCGCGTCAGCAAATACGAGACCGCGGCGACGAAGCACATAAAAATAATTGCAGATATCCAGACCATTGCGACAGCCTACGATGGCCATGCAAATGCGTCTATACTGNCGGGNTCAGATCATTCAAGGGGGCGGCATGAGCTGGAGAGGGTTCTTCCAATGTTCGGTGTTGGTGCTNGGCGCTTGCATAGGCGTTCANGCTATGGCNCTCCCAGGTTTAGTGCTTGGCAGTTTTAGCTCGCAAGAGAATGCGGANGCGCGCCGAGCCGAGGTCGAATTGGTGTTGGGCGAAGCCGCGCGTGTTGTTGTTGCCACAGTGGACGGGCGCCAGCGCTATCGAATTGTTGTACCCGCTGCACGCTTGAGTCTGCAGTCGTTAAAGTCGCGTGCGCGAGCCGGCGGTTTGGGCGAGGGCTGGCGTATCGAGCTGTCGGACGGCTTAGCTCAACAAGCCGCGCCAGTGCCTCGTCAAGTCGCGCCTCGAACACGTATGGCTACTGCAGAAGAGGCGCCGGTAATNCCGTCTGATTCGTCAGTTTATGCCGAGCGCCCGGCCGCTCCCGGGCTCCGCCCGGTGCAGAGTGCAATGGTCGCATTGGGTCCCGGTGGCGCTGACGTAGATATTCAAATCCCGGAATTTGCTAGGAATCAGGTTGAGGTTCGTCTGGACGGACGATTGGATGAGGGGGTTTGGGACCAGGTTCCCGGCTANGACAACATGCTGGTGATGGATCCGGANACGCTTGCCGATACTCGATTCAANACCGACGCTCGATTTTTCTACACCGATGAAGGGTTATANATTGGTGTGTACATGCAACAGCCTCGCGACACATTGATCGCCCGGTTATCGAGCCGTGATGAATTCATTAACCGCGATTCCATAGGCATTACTCTGGATACTTCGGGCGAGGGCCTCTATGGCTACTGGTTTGTGGTCAATTTAGGTGGCTCGGTTATGGACGGCAAGGTCGCCGCTGAGCGTCAGTTTTCTCGTGAGTGGGACGGGCCGTGGACCAGCGGAACTNCGGAGTTAGAAGACGGCTGGAGTGCNGAAATGTTTTTGCCTTGGTCGATGATGACTATGGCCGATGCGGAAGACGGCANGCGNAAGCTCGGTTTCTGGATNAATCGTAAAGTAGCCTACTTGGATGANCGGTGGAGCTGGCCGGCTCTGCCNTTTGCGGCGCCGCGATTTATGTCGGCGTTGGCGACCATGCGCACNCCNAATGTNCAGCCAAAACAGCAATTGGCCGTNTTCCCCTATGCATCCTATACNGCTGATGCGATGAATGATGAAAATGAACCCAGAGTTGGGGCTGATATCTCTTGGCGGCCATCCTCTAATCTCCAAGTTACGGCAACTCTAAACCCNGATTTTGGTGCCGTNGANTCGGATGATGTGGTGGTTAACTTAACCGCCTTCGAAACCTTCTTCCCAGAAAAACGCNTGTTTTTTCTTGAAGGGCGAGAAGTNTTTGCGACCACNCCTCGTAGCTTGGTNCGCACGGANAGTCCNTCTGGTAGCGGCTCTAGGGGTACTAGTTCTACCTTTAACCCAGAGCCGACTACGTTGTTGAACACCCGCAGGATCGGTGGGTCACCGAGGGTGACGGTGCCCGACGGCGTTGATGTGGCGGGTGTGGAGCTGGGTAAACCCACAGACCTGAAAGGCGCAGTGAAAGTTACCGGTCAAAACGGCGGCTTGCGGTACGGGCTGTTGTCAGCGTTCGAAGGCGACATGAGCGTGCCGGGAACCATTAACTCGGGCGAGCTTAGCGGACAGTCGACTGAGGTCGATACTTCAGGTCGTGATTTTGGTGTCGCACGATTGTTGTATGAAAATGTTGGAGAAGGGCGACGTTCAATCGGCTATCTCGGCACCATGGTGAGTCATGAGGACGGCGATGCCATTGTGCATGGCGTTGATGGGCATTGGTTGTCGCGNGGCGGCGCCTGGGCCATTGACGGGCAGCTGATGACNAGCGATNTTGATTCTGTGCAAGGCTACGGCGCCATGGCGGACATCGACTATAAACCGCAACAAGGCACTCAACATAAATTGGCTGTCGACTACTTCGACAAGAAGCTGGATGTCAGCGATCTTGGCTTTATCCGCCGCAATGACGCGATGAGCGTTAATTATCAATACAACTGGTCTACCGGGCGCGACTTGGAAATGCTGCGCAATAAGCGACGCTCCCTGATGTTGTCGAACTCCTGGAACATGGATGGAAAGGTCGTGCGCTCCGGTATTTTCTTGCGCAACGGTTGGACGTTTAAGAATCTCAACGAGATTCGTACGGAGCTTGATTACTTTCCGGTGCGCTGGGAAGACCGCAATTCGTTTGGTAACGGTTCTTATAAGATGCATGACCGCTGGGTTGCAGAGGTTGCGATTGGTACGGACACCTCGCAAAAAATCTCCTACAGCGCTTTGTTAGGGGCGCGCCAGGAGGAATTAAGTGGTTGGACGATTCGTTCATCGCTCGGTTTGACCTACACCCCGAGTGACCGGTTCTCATTTGATATAGACCTTAACTATTTCAAACGTGATGGTTGGTTGCTGCATGATAGAAATCGTTTGATGGCGACCTATGAAGCAGGGGATTTCCAGCCGCGCTTAGGTATGGATATTTTCTTTTCTTCAAAACAACAACTGCGGTTGAGTATGCAGTGGGCCGCAATTCGTGCTGAAGAACAAGAGTTCTACCTCATTCCAGAAGGGGGAGGTCGATTGTCCGCGGTCGGCGACCCTGTGGGTGCGGGGATTGTTACGGCGACAAATGGTGATTTTGCGCTGTCCCGGCTGACCACACAACTGCGCTATCGTTGGGAGATTGGTCCGTTGTCTGACTTCTTCTTGGTGTATACCCGAGGCAGCAATCTGCCGGGACGCATTGACGATGCGTACGATGATTTGTTTCAGGACGCGCTGAGTGAACCCATCGTCGATGCGTTTATCGCAAAGCTACGTTACCGATTCGGCAACTAGCAACAGCTAATAGGCTTAATGGCTGTCGACAACCTCTAATGTGTCGCGCAATTCGCGTTTGAGGAACTTGCCTGAAGCATTTCTGGGCAGCGCTGTGTCGGTAAACCAGATGTAGCGCGGTATTTTGAACTTGGCTATTTTTGCGGCGCAATGCTCGCGAATATCCGCGGCGCTGGCACTGTGTCCTGAGTTCAGATAAATAGCCGCACCGACTTCTTCACCGAGTCGATCATCTGCGACGCCAAACACTGTGCACTCCGCCACAGCTGGGTGGTCGAATATTGCGCTTTCGACCTCTGCGCAATAAATGTTTTCGCCGCCGCGCAGCACCATGTCCTTAATTCGGTCGACGATGTACAAAAAGCCGTCCTCATCCTCTCGGGCCATGTCGCCGGTGCGCAACCAGCCGTCGATAATCGTCTCAGCAGTGGCGTCTGGCCGATTTAGATAGCCGCGAATGACATGCCCGCCGCGGACCCATAATTCTCCGGGTTCGCCTTTCGGCCGTTCCGCGCTGGTGTCGGGATCGACTACCTTGGTTTCAAAGGCTGGCATAGCAGGCCCGCAGCTGGCGGGTTTATCTACAAAATAGTCGGCGCCGATTGATGTGATGATGCCGCAGGTTTCGGTCATGCCATAGCCGGTGCTGGGGCGGGCGGTTGCAACTTGTTCGTCAATTTTGCCCACGAGGTCTGGTTGCAGCTGTGCACCCCCCCCGCCGAGCGAGAGCAGGCTCGATGTGTCGGTGTTGGCGAAGTCCGGATGCGCAATGATTTCCCGTGCCATAACNGGCACGCCACTTAACGCGGAAATTTTTTCCTGTTCAATGAGTTGCAGCGCTACACCCGCATCCCATTTGTACATATGGGTGAGTTTGCCGCCGGCTAAGGTTGTTCCATGNGCGACGCAGTTATTGGCGGTTACATGGAACAGCGGTGTTGTGACCAAAGATGAGGGAATAGGTGGTTCTGCATCGGCTTCGATAANGCCTTTTTGCACAGCCAAGACCCTCTGCAGAGCGCCTGCGAACATCAGGCTCCAGATATTACTTACACAGCCGCGGTGAGTGAGTTGTGCGCCCTTGGGGTTGCCGGTGGTACCNGAGGTATAAAAGATGCACGCATCGCTGTCTGGGTCNATTTCNACTGCNGNAATGGGGGTTGGATGAGCGATCACATTTTCCCAANGGGTGACGCCTTGGTGATCGGACATCAACCTCACGCCGATGACTTGCAACTGCGGCAATTGCTCCTTTATATCATTCAGGGTTGTTAGGCGTTCATCATCGACGATGATGATTTTCGGTTCAGAGTCATTTAGCGCGTAGAGCATTTCTGGACCGGTCCACCACGCGTTCATGCCGACTACGGTGGCGCCTATGGAAAGCGTTGCCCAATAGCTGAGCATCCATTCTGGGTAATTACGCATCGCGATTGCCACTCGATCGCCAGATTTAACACCTTGAGCAATGAGCCAGTTACCCAGAGCATTCACACGGTCGTGGGCTTCGGCGTACGTTAAACGCTCGCCTTCATAAATCAGATATTCTCGTTCGGCGTAAGCGGCGGTTGTCGCCCAAGCGTCGCGTAAATTGGGCACTGCATTGGCATATGTTCGGATGTCTACGCCGCGCACNTTCGTGGTGATAATTTCGAAGTCNGCNCCTGGTGCGATGAGCGCAGCCCACGCGGATTTATACTCTTGGTACATTGTTCCCCCTTAAAACGATGGGCAACTTTACATGTAACAATGGCGTTTGCGAAGGTCGCAAGTACTGAGGTGTCGTGCTGGCTTGATGCTTTTTTTGGAAGGAATNGATGGTAGCGAATTGCTCAAAAAATATTACCGTGATCGTGCCAACGCTCGCTCAAAGCGAGGCTTTGCACCGTTTACTCCGACAGNTTAAACACTTTGGATTGGACTTTGTTGTGATTCAAGCNGACNTTGCAGCGACNGTGTCGGGTGATGACGTTATNGTAATTGGTGGTGTTTGGTTACNAGCACCTGCTTCTAGAGGCGGGCAGATTGCTGCGGGCATCGCGCACTGCACGACGGACTGGTTGTGGGTGCTTCATGATGACAGCGAGATTTACGACGATACGGTTAAACGATTGTTACAGGTTGTTGACGCCGGGATGCCAAGATGGGGCCGTTTTAACGTTCATTTTAAAGAAGACGCATGGCCGTTGCGTATAGTCGCATCCTTGATGAATTTGCGGTCTAAACTCAGCAANATTTGCACGGGTGATCAGGGCATGTTTTTTCATCGCCAGCATGTAGATGTCGNGGGTGGATTCCCAGCGCAGCCGCTCATGGAAGACATTGAAATCAGCGTAAGACTCAAAAAACGGGTTGGCGAGCAGTTTCTGGCCTTGTCAGTGCCGATTACGACCAGTGGTCGGCGTTGGCTTGAGCAGGGTTACGGTGTAACGATTTTGCGGATGTGGTGGCTGCGCTGGCGGTACTTTTGGGGAGCAAGTCCCGAAACATTGTTTCGACAATACTATCGACCGCGGCGATAAGGTTATGAAGGCATTCAGTTTGGCATTATTTGCTAATGCGCCGATATTGGGCCAAACCAAAACCCGCCTGCAGGGTGCATTAGGCTCAGAGGGAGCGTTAGCTGCTCATTGCGAGTTGGTTGAATATGCGTTGACTCAACTGTCTGCAGTGATGAAAAAAAGCAGCATCCAAGTTGAACTTTGGGTCAGTGCTGATCACCCGGTGGCGCAGCAATGGGCGCGGACATTTGAGGTGCCGATTAACGTCCAATGTGGTGATGACCTTGGTGCCCGCATGCATCATGCGCTGGTTGATCAGCTGTCACGGGGTGCTGAATTTGCGATGCTCATGGGCTGCGATTGTCCGCTGCTGGATGGCGCCTATGTGAGTCGGCTCATGCAGTGTGCTGCTGACGCGGATGTTNTTATCGCACCTGCCGAGGACGGGGGTTATGGACTCATCGGAGTCTCGAGCCCGCAGCCGCAGCTGTTTGCCGAGATGCCCTGGGGCTCTAGCGTGGTATTCGCTGAAACCCTGCGGCGGTGCCGTGACTCAAACCTTCGCGTGGCAGTCGGCGAGCAGATCTGGGACGTAGANCGTCCNGATGATTGGGCGCGTTTTCAAAGCTTTCGACGAGNNCAGCAAGGCGGTTAGGCGGCCGCTGCTGCGATCGCTTGGATACGCTGAATCATTGCGCGTAAACCATTACCGCGGGTCGCAGAGAGGTGGCTGAGAAGCTGTAATTCTTCAAANAGACCTTCGATATCCGTGTTCAGAATTTCTTCNGCTGAACGGCCATTCAGCGTAATNAGNACAATGCTGATNAGTCCTCTAACGATATGGGCATCTGAATCAATAACAAAGTGCAGGGTATGTCCTATGATTTCATGTGNGAGCCAAACCTGNCTTTGACAGCCTCGGATNAGATTGGCGTCAACGCGCTGGGCCTGCGGAAGGCTGGGTAGGTCTTTGCCGAGGTCGATGACAAAACGGTATTTATCCTCCCAGTCATCAAAGAANTCGAANGTCTCTTTAAGGGTNTGAATGTCGATATTAGAACACCCCGAGTTCGAGCTGCGCAGCCTCGCTCATCATGTCGCGTGACCAAGGTGGATCCAGTACCAGCTCCACCTCGACATGACTGACGTTAGGCGCTTGAATAACGCGATCTTTGACCTCTTCAATCAGTACTGGCCCCATGCCGCAGCCGGGTGCGGTGAGGGTCATCTTAATGGTGACGATCGACGCGTCGAGAATGACGTCGTAGATCAAACCGAGGTCCGCGATATTGACTGGAATTTCCGGATCGTAGACGGATCTAAGGGCGTGCCATACGTGCTCCGGATCAATGTCGCGGGAGGTGCTGGCTTCGGGAAACTCCAGCGGCTCGACGTGCAGTCCCAGTGCGTCTGCATCTTGGCCCGCCACCCGCGCCATATTACCGTCAACGATGACGGTAAAACTGCCACCCAAAGTNTGGGTTAGGGTAACGAAGTGATTGGCTCGTAGGGTGATTGGATCTCCGGTAGGCACCAGTCGGGCCGCGCAGTCGCGGCTGAGGCTGACTATTCGACGTTCCAAGCTGCTGTCTAGTTTGGAGTACTGGCGTCATGCGCCAATGTTGCTGCGGATTCGCTGTGTTGAGTGTCGGGTTCAACCACGGCTGTGTCGCCTAGTGCGAAACTCTCGCCGCACCCGCAATAGCTTTGTGCCCGAGAATTTTTGAACACAAGGTTGGAGTTCAAGCCTTTAGTCACCAAATCCATTTCGGTTCCATCAACGAGTGCTAAATCGTCGCGACGAATACAAATATTTATATGTTCGTCGATTTCTACTTGAACATCGGTTGGCTCCATCGCCTTAAGAAAATCCAAGGTATACATATAACCATTGCAACCGCTTTCCTTGACGCCAAGGCGCAAAAACTTAGCCTGCTGCTGCGTTACCTGAGCGCGTATGTGCGCGCGTGCAGAGGCGGTGATGTCAATATACTTCGATTCAGAACTCATGGGGCAATAGTGGCGCTGCCAGTCATTGTTTTCAACAGGTTGCGTTATAGAAACGTTGCGGCTTTGTCGACGGCTTCGAGTAACCGTGTCACGTCGTCGTCGTTGTTATAGAGGCTAAAAGAGGCGCGAACCGTGCCGGGCACGCCAAGTCGTTGCATGAGCGGCATGTTGCAATGGTGCCCAGCCCNCACNGCAACGCCTTGTTGATCGAGTAGGGTGCCGACGTCGTTGGGATGTCCTTGCCCNANCAGAAAAGAAATAACNGCTAAGCGCTCCTCTGGCTCGCCTANAATGCGAACNCCCGGGATTTGCCGNAGGCCNGCNAGNGCNTTGGCGACNAGNTGCTCTTCNGCGACAANCAACTGNGTTCNNGGAATNNTTTGNAGATAGTCGATTGCGGCACCNAGGCCGATNGTGTCCGCAATGTTTGGTGTGCCTGCCTCAAATCGGTANGGAGGNAACTGATANGTGCTTTGCTCAAAGGTAACGTGCTCTATCATTTCGCCNCCGCCCTGCCANGGCGGCAGTTCGCAAAGCAGATCGTAGCGGCCGTANAGCACGCCAATGCCNGTCGGNGCATANACCTTGTGGCCNGAGAAAACATAGAAGTCGCANNCGAGTTTTTGGACNTCAAGTGGCAGATGCANNGCCGCNTGGGCNCCGTCNACNAATGTCAGNGCGCCAACGGACCGTGCTAGCGCGATCAACTTNTCTGCCGGGTTAATGGCGCCGAGTCCGTTGGAAACGTGAGTAAAGGCAAGGAGCGCGGTATCTTGTGAAATCTTTCGTTCCGCGTCNCCAAGATCGATGTTTCCTTCATCATCCACCNCAANGACCTTGATNTGCGCGCCTGTTCGCTGCGCCAGCATTTGCCACGGCACAATATTGGAATGATGCTCCAACTCNGTGATCACGATATCTTGGTGGGCTTGAATNCGGCTCGTGAGGACGTTGGCAACGAGGTTTATGGCTTCGGTTGTGCCGCGAGTGAAAATAATTTCCTCCACTCTTTCGGCCTTAATGAAGTTGCAAACCTTGGTCCTTGCGCCTTCCATGGCCGCAGTCGCTTGCTCTGCTAGATCGTGCGCCGCGCGGTGCACATTCGAGTTGTAGCGATCGTAATAGTCGCTAATGGCGTCAATAACCACCCGCGGCTTTTGAGTGGTAGCGGCGTTGTCGAGATAAGCGAGCTGCTTACCACGGCTTTGCGAGTTTAGGATAGGAAAGTCTGCACGAATACTCATGCCATTCTTACCTCTTGTAGGGGGGCGATCAACGCGGATTCGGCGCTCTCTGCGAGCGGTCCATCTACGCACTGGTTAAGAAACCCCTCGCACAGCAATCGTCGGGCCGCAGCCGGCTCCACGCCTCGGCTGCATAAATAAAAGAGGTGGTTGTCGTCTAGTCTCCCGATGGTTGCCCCATGAGCGCAGCTCACGTCATCGTTATAAATCTCAAGCTCAGGTTTGGTGTTAATGGTCGCATTGGTGCCTAGTCCAATATTTCTGTTGCTCAGCGTCGCGTTGCTTTTTCTCCCGCCGCTGTGGATGTGAATTCGGCCNTTAAAGCTGGACTGGCCGCGATCGGCGACGATGTTGTGGACTCTTTGGCGACTAGAAGTCTGAACGCCGATGTGTTCGATGGTAATTTGTTGGTCCAGATTCAAACGTTCGGCCACCATAACGGCGCTGTTCAGGTCGGCCTCTGCACCCTCGCCAACGAGTTGTATTTGTGTATCTTGACGNCGTAGTGAGCTNGCTAGGGCGTGATTGTGCAGTTGATAACAGCTGTGCGCTTGNGCTTGTACGGAGACAAACTGCCAGTGCACNGCTGCTGTTCCAAAACTGTTTCGAGCATGAGTGACTCTGCTGTTCGCGCCCAACCGCAGCCAGAGGGTTTGTTGTTGCTCCTCGTCGGAGTCGTACTCTTCAGTCAGCGCTAAGTGTGCATTTGGTGCAACGTCAACAATGATGGGCCAACTGCTGGATTGATGACGAAGCTGTAGCGGCTTCGAAAGNCTATCCGAAACGCCTATATGCAGGAGGGGCTGTTTGCACAGTTGAGCGAAAGCTTCAGGCGCTCTCTGAATGCTAACTAGGCTTGCTAAATCGAGGTGGGCAGGATTTTCGGTCACTAAGACACCTTTCTGCTCATGCCCGCTGATTTCAGGCCTACTCGCGGGGCAGTCCCGGAGCCCAGTTATTCTTTTCACGCGGGTATATTTCCACCGCTCTTTTTGGATAGGTTGCTCCAGTGCCTCCTCATAAAGCTCGACAGCGTCTTCGCGTAGCGCTGGATCAGTAAGCCAGCTCGGTAGAGTGAGTGCTTCGGCCACGGCTACGTCAGCCACGTATAGCCTTTGGCTTCGAGCTCAAGGGCTAGATTCTTATCACCAGACTGGATAATTTGGCCATCAGCAAGTACGTGTACGACGTCAGGCACGATGTAGTCCAATAACCGTTGATAGTGTGTAATGAGTAATACGCCGTTCTCTTTATTACGGTAGCGATTTACCCCATCTGCGACTACTTTAAGTGCATCGATATCGAGCCCTGAATCCGTCTCGTCCAGCACCGCCATCTTTGGGTCGAGTAATAGTAATTGTAAAATCTCGTTTCGCTTTTTCTCGCCGCCGCTAAAGCCTTCGTTGACCCCTCGTTTTAAGAATTGTGGGTCCAGATCCAGTGATTCGGCCAGGGCGCGGACCTTTCGGAGAAAACCAGCAGCATCGGATTGCTCTTCATTACGCGCTTTAGCGAGGGAGTCGACGCTAGCTTTCAGAAACTCCATATTACTCACACCTGGAATTTCCACTGGATATTGAAACGCCAAAAATAGGCCAGCTTGTGCGCGTTCGTAGGGTTCTAAGGCGGCCAAGTTGTCCTGATCGAGCACAAACGTGCCGCCAGTGACTTGGTATCCTGGCCGCCCGCACAAAACGTTTGCGAGAGTAGATTTTCCCGAGCCGTTGGGGCCCATGATTGCGTGCACCTCTCCAGCTTGGATCTGCAGGTTTAAGCCCTTAAGAATGGCTTTGCCGGCGTCACCTTCAACGCTAGCGTGCAGGTCTTTAACGTCCAACAGACTCATCCAACGGCCCCTTCCAAGCTAACTTCAAGTAGCTTTCCGGCCTCTACAGCGAACTCCATTGGCAGCTCACGAAACACCTCTTTG
>PBQQ01000061.1 GCA_002725095.1 Gammaproteobacteria bacterium | reverse complement strand
TGAACAAGGTTGTTTTCAGCTCGATGAACCGGTGGCTAAGTACTTGCCTGAATTTGCTCACACGCAAGTATGGAAAGGCGGTGACCATTCGCTGGACGAGGTTGAACCGCAGCACTCACCCATGTTGATTAAGCATTTGTTCACGCATACCTCGGGCCTCACGTACGGGTTTATGAACACCAATGTTGTGGATGCAGAGTATCGAGCTCGGCACCTAGAATTTCCGGGTAAGGCGGATACTCTTGCTCAATGGGTAGAGGCGCTTGCCTCTGTGCCGCTGATTTGTCAGCCGGGTAGTCAATGGAATTATAGCGTTGCTATTGATGTTTTAGGTCGACTGGTCGAAGTATGGTCGGGCCAAGGGCTTGCAGAATTTTTTCACGATCGGATCTTTGTCCCATTAGGTATGAGTGATACCGCGTTTGCAGTCGCGACGGAGAATCAGTCGCGTTTTGCGGCGTTGTACGCGCCATTGAGTGGTGGCGATATGAGTTCGGTGGGCAGTAAAAGCGCGCCCACGGCAGAGCAACCCAGAGGCGGTTTAAAGCAGATGGAGTCATCTACCAACAGTGGTTATTTCAGCGAACCGGAACTGTGTTCTGGTGGTGGCGGTCTTACTGGAACCCTAGGTGATTACGCTAAGTTCTGTCAGATGCTTTTGAATGGCGGAGAGTTTGGTGGCGAACGCTTGTTAAGCCCCACCACTGTGAATTACATGCGCTTGAATCAATTACCAGACGGGCAGGATATGGCGGCTATGGGGCAGCCGGTCTGGAGCGAAACCAGTTATGACGGAATTGGTTTTGGGCTGGGTTTTGCGGTCGTTATAGATCCGCCAAAAGCGTCGATCATTGCTTCGAAGGGCGAACATCACTGGGGTGGTGCTGCCAGTACGTTCTTCTGGATNGACCCAACGGAAGATTTATTTGTTGTGTTCTTTACGCAGCTAATGCCGTCATCAACGTACCCGATCCGGCGTGAGTTGCGCGCACGGGTGTATCAAGCCATCGTGGAATAAGCCCTATTGGACATCAAAACGTTTAAACAGCATGGACTGGATCAGGCCTGGGATGACCTGCACGCCCAAAGCCANAAGGTGAACGGCCGCTCGAACGCTGAAATATTAGAGGTTCTGGACACAGCGGGTGATGTTCACTACCACCNCTGCGCTGAAGCCTATGTCCGCGATGGGGTCTTGCCGGGCGAGGTGTGGAGCTTTAAGAATTGGGATCAAAGTTCAGTGTTTACAAACACCCGTCGCGACATAAGAGTGTACAAGTCTAGCGGGGCGGACACCGCTGAATCGTTGAACTTGATGGTTTTTAATGACGGAACGGGCTATCTAGGGCGGAACGGAGCCGTTCGTGCTACCACAGTGTTGGACAATCTTATTCACGCGGGTGAATGGGCGCCAACCTTAGCCGTATTTATAAATCCCGGGTTGCCGCCGAATGTTNAAGCGCCTGCGCCGGGGCAGCGGCCCGATTCTTTGGCGCANCGACAACGCAGTGTGGAGTACGACAGTTGTGACGAGCGCTATCTGCGGTTGCTCGTGGATGAAATAGTGCCGTTCGTCACCCGTGAGCTTGATGTCCAGGTCAGTGATGATCCCGCTGATCGGACGATTTGTGGTATTTCCAGCGGCGGCGCCTGTGCGTTCAACGCCGCTTGGCATGGACCAGAGCACTTTGGCCGCGTTATCAGTCATTGCGGTTCGTTCACCAATATTAGGGGTGCGCACAACTATCCGTATTTGATTCGAAGCACGCCGCGCAAGGCGATCAAAGTGTTTTTGCAAAGCGGTGAGCTAGACGCAGATATTGTCACCGGCAGTTGGGCTTTGGCGAATCAGCAGATGGCAGCGGCGCTGGATTTTGCCGGCTACGCATGCCGCTTCGAGTTCGGTACTGGAGGGCACAACTTGCGACAAGGTGGGGCACTATTTGCNGATACCCTGCGTTGGTTAGGCGCCGACAGCTGAGTCGTTAANTTTAGGTGNACAATATTNGCNGGGCGTTTTTCAACAGATCGGCGACCGGCTAACNNCNTTTGTNGCCATTNGAAGNGNGTTNNNAAAAAGNGGCGGCGNCATTANTTTGGCAANAANTGATCGAGNAAANCGCGAATNACCTTACGCTGTTTTCTTGACAGCCGGAAAAACTTTCGCGCGGCGGCCATGGTCTCTTTATCGAAGTTCTCTTGGTGGGTGTCATAGCGCCCCTTGGTTTCCGCGACACCAATAAAATTATTGGCTTTCCGCGAATTCTGCTGCACTTTGAAAGGGTTCGGCCCACCACTAACAAGCCATTCCATCGGCACTCCAAGCGCTGCTGCTAAGGCGCGCAAATTGGCGGTGCTGGGTAGCGTCACGCCCTGTTCCCAATGGCCGATCGCACCGCGAGTAACGCGCAATCGTTCGCTGAGAACCGCTTGGGTCAGACCGCGTGATTGGCGAGCTTGTTTGATGCGCTTAGAAATGGCAGGTTTAGGTGATGGCATATACCAAAGGTTAGCCTTGGTTGGCCGGCATGAATATGATAATAATGAGAGCTTAAAAAGAGATAGTAAAAATATCTTTATTTTCTCGTCGACCGAGCGCTATTAATCGGTTGGCTTTGGGGGTTGGTGCCGGCTCGTATCGTTGGCGCGGTATCAGCAGCAGGTCCGTATGTGATACCCACCAATTGATTGCATGCGGACCTGTTTTTTTGGCCGTCTTGTTGGCGTCATGATGCTCCTAACGGTTGTCTGTTTTCGGCAAAATCCGGCGTACAATGTGGGTGTCGCAGGAGGGCTCAATGATTTCAGTTACCGATAACGGTGCGGTTCGCAGTTTGCTGCTGGATCGACCAGAGGCGTTAAATGCCTTTAACAACAGGATGTTCGATCAGCTGGCGGAAGCGTTATTGGTCGCAGCGGACGATGANTCCGTCAAAGNGGTTGTCATTACTGGCGCCGGCAGGGCGTTCAGTGCAGGTTTGGATTTGGCGTCGATCGGCGACGATGAGCCTAAGCCCAAGCATGGTTTCCCAGGCCTGTATGAGGCCTTCTTGGAATTCCCTAAGCCTTTGTTGCTTGCTATTAATGGATTGGGTGTCGGCTTTGGCTGCACGATTTGTGGGCTCGTGGATTTGGTCTTTATGGCGCAGAGCGCGCGTTTGCGTTGCCCTTTTTCTGCACTTGGNCTGACCGCTGAGGCGGGCAGCACGATTACCTTTCCTGCATTGCTCGGGCATCAAGCGGCCACTTGGGCGCTAATGAGTTCCGAATGGTTGGACGCAGAAACATGTCAGCGTCTTGGATTAGCGTTTGCCACGGTCGCCGATGAGGACCTGCTNGCAGTAACCTTGCAGCACGCTGAAATTTTGGCGGCGCAGCCGTTGGCGTCGCTGATGACAACGAAAGAATTGCTGATGGCACCGCGGCGCGATGCATTGCGCGAGGCGGACGAACTCGAAGGCGTGGCAATGNCCAGTCTAATGGGGGGTGCCGCCAATNGAGAAGCGGTCGCAGCGTTTAAGCAAAAGCGCANGGCCGATTTCACTAAGCTTTAGNACCCAGCTAAGCGGTCACAGATCGGTTTTTAGCNTGGCGTTGTCGGCGATGCTTGCCCCGCTTTTTCGGTACTGGGCTTTACGTGCCTCGCTCCATTGGTCGATTTCATCTTTCGGTACACCATAAGAAATGCCACGNTCGACTCCTGGCCGCGCGCGTACGCGCTGANCCCACTCGACCACATTGGGGTANNTGGTGATGTCTATTTTGCTCCACTTCCAACCTCTTACCCATGGGTAAAGTGCGATATCAGCGATAGTGAAACTTGTGCCGCAGACCCATGGATTATCCCCGAGCTGCCTTGCCAGCACCGCCATAAGCCGCAATGCCTCTTTGTTAAAGCGCTCCAGTGGATGCTGTTTATGCATGTCTGGTACGTCGTCCATATAGCGGGTATAGCTTAGTTTGTTGCCAAAATTGGGGCCCACGTTCGCCGCTTGCCAGTACACCCAAGGCAATATATCCCAGCGCTCATCGCCTATTGGCAACATTGTTGTCGGGTACTTCTCGGCNAAATATTGCAGGATNGCACAGCTCTCCATGACATTGCGTTGATCGTCGATTAANACTGGAATCTTNTGGTTAAGATTATGNTGCGTGAACTCCTCCGAAAATTGCTCACCTTTGGCTAAGTTAATGGTTCTTACCTCGACTTCTGGTAGCNNCACTCCGNNCTCTTTAAGTTCCTCCAGCATGATGCTGACTTTCCAGCCGTTAGGTGTTGCGGCAGTCCATATTTTCATCGACCTCTCCCTTGGTATTTTTTAACGCGTTTAAACTCGTCCGTACTCGAGTGGTGCCAACTTCAAAAGCATAACGGATCAAGCCAGTGAACGACCAAGATTACAGAAGAACAAGCGCCCGCGGCAGAGCAAAGCTCGCGTGGTTTTGGGGGTGAACTCGCGCGCGGAATTAGGCGCCTAGGGTTACCAGACTTGGCGTGCGGCAATCCGTCGCGCCGCCTCAAAGGTTCGAGTGCGCAAGTGCATAAGGCGCGCGTTCAAGTTTTGATATTTTAGGGGTTCGCCGTTTTCGTAACGCTGCCCAATGATCAAATCCGAGAACGTATCCATGCCGCCATAGCATCCGAGAATAAGGGTCGCCCCTGCGAGTTCGTGTGCATTAACTTTCGGCAATGCACGTTCAAGCATGAACTTCCAATACTTTTCGTCTGCTTCGTCGAGCAGGCCGATGAGTTCACGGCTGGCTTGGGCAAGTTCGCTGAATTGTTCGCTTAGGGTGTTGATCGATTTTCCTCACTGCTTGGCTAAAACGCGAGAAATGCTGATCGCGAATATCACGTTGACGTATGGTTAAATGCTCGTTGAGCTAAATTTTAAGGACAGATATGAGGGAGAACAAGGCACTGAGCGCTTGGCGCGCAGACGAACAAACTATTGGCTGTTGGCTAAGTCTGGCCAATGCTTATTCGGCAGAGGTTCTGTCACAGCTCGGTTTCGATTGGGTGTGTGTCGACATGCAGCACGGGCTTATTGACTATACGGATCTTGTCACCATGTTGCCGGCTATTTCAACCTCCGAGGCCACGCCCATCGTCCGGGTGCCGTGGAATGAACCGTACGAGATTATGAAAGCGCTTGATGCGGGAGCCTATGGGATCATCGTGCCGATGGTGAATAATCGTGAAGAAGCACAACAAGCCGTTATGTCCTGTCGTTATCCACCCGATGGTTTCCGATCCTTTGGCCCGATTCGTGGGGCGTTGTACGGGGGGCGAGGTTACGCGGTAGAGGCAAATGACCAAATCGCTTGTATCGCGATGATTGAAACGGCAGAAGGTCGCGATAAGGCGGAAGAAATTATCACCACTCCCGGTTTGGATGGCGTTTACATCGGCCCTGCGGATTTGGCTCTGTCGATGGGGTTGCCAGCCATGGGCGATCAACCGCAGCCTGAGCATTTAGAGGAAGTGCAGCGCCTGCTCGCGCTGTGCAAAAAACACGGAGTAGCGGCCGGTATTCATACGGGCGGTATTGAGTACACGCAAAAATACCTGGAGTTGGGGTTTAATTTTATAACCCTAGGCAGTGATTCCGGCCATATGACCAAAAATGCGGCCAAAGAATTGTCGGCGGCGCGCGGTGGTCAGGAAAAGCAACGCGAAACTACTGGCTACTGAAACCGTAAAGCTAAATTTGCTTATTGTGCTGATATTAATGGTGTAAGCGGTTGATCTGGTTATTGGTCGGCGTGCTGGCGTTAGTCTTTGGGCCTAATCTCTGGGTACGTTGGGTTATGAAGCGCTATGCGGATAATCTGGCTGGCATGCCGGGCACGGGTGGTGAATTGGCTCAACACTTGATCAAGGAACTCAACCTCGACGGTGTTGCGGTCGAAGTTACTGAGATCGGTGATCACTATGATCCAGCGGATCGAAAAGTACGTCTTAGCGAAGCAAACTATCGAGGCCGCTCGTTGACTGCAGTGGCGATTGCCGCGCATGAGGTTGGGCACGCGATTCAGCATGATCGAGGCGATAAACGTTTACTTGCAAGAACCGCCCTCGCTCAATTTGCCGATCGCGCGGCTCGTGTAAGTGCCGCGGCGATTTGGTTGGCGCCCATCATTGGGTTGTTGACGCGTCATCCCGTGCCGGTTTCTGTAATGGTCAGCCTTGGTTTGGCGGGTTTGCTCGGACGCATGTTGTTGCACATGGTCACGTTGCCGCTGGAATGGGATGCAAGCTTCGGCAAGGCGCTGCCGATATTGACCGCAGGCAGCTATCTGCCTACCGGTCAGCAAGTGGCTGTCGTGCGCATACTAAGAGCGGCTGCCCTGACCTACGTTGCTGCGGCGCTGGCCGACGTGCTTAATCTGGCGCGTTGGGCTGTATTGCTGAGACGCTGAAGTTGCGCCGGTGATATCGTTCGTTGGGCGCAAATTTTATACCGCTCGTCGGGAAACCAGTGGTATTCTGAAGTCATGGTTTAAGTTGCGCCGCTGTTTTTCTGGATAAGGGTTCGAACTCGCGAATGAGAATAGTCAGCTGGAATGTTAATGGTCTTCGCGCCTGCGCAAAAAAGGGTTTCCTGCAGGTTTTGCAGCGCCATAAAATAGACGTTATGGCACTGCAAGAGGTGCGCGCGTTTCCCGAACAACTCCCGGCTAACGTGCGCAGCCCCAGAGGTTGGCATGCTCATTTTGCTCCAGCAAGTCGTCCAGGCTACAGTGGCGTGGCCATCTACAGTCGGATTCCGCCAACGCGTATGGAACATTCTTTGGGTGAATCCCGATTCGACGAAGAGGGACGCTTTTTACTCGCGCAATTTGGTCGATTGTCGGTAGTCAGCGCATATTTCCCCAAGGGCAGTGGCAAAGATCGGGACAACAGCCGTGTGCCCTATAAAATGGACTTTTACCGAGCGGTATTTGNGCGGATCCAGCGTCAGCGCAAGCTTGGGCCGGTATTTGTGACGGGCGACTACAACACAGCCCATCATGTGATCGACATCGCCAGACCAAAAACAAATCTAAAAGCGAGCGGCTTTCTTCCCGAAGAGCGACAAGAACTGACGCGCTGGGAGGAAGCGGGTTGGGTAGATACTTTCCGGCACCNACACGNGCATGAGGNCGGGCATTACACCTGGTGGCGGCAATTCGGGGGCGCGCGCAAGGACAATGTTGGTTGGCGCATCGACTATGTGTTCGCGTCAAAGACAGCGAACCATCGGGTTAAGAACGCCTTTATTTGGCCTAAAGTCATGGGTTCAGATCACTGNCCAGTGGGCGTAGACTTGTTNTAGAGCCCATTCAAGAGCGGNTCCAAATGTTTATACGGGAGTCGTAACATGGCCCTACCTTTTCCTAATCATCCCAATCTTCGTGGCGGCTTCGCGCCTATTCAGATGGAGTGCGAAGTGCATGATTTGGTCGTCGTCGGTGACGTACCGAAAGATCTAAATGGCAGCCTTTATCGTAATGGTCCAAACCCTCAATTCGCGCCACGCGGCTTTTATCATTGGTTTGCTGGTGATGGCATGGTGCATGCCTTTCACATCGAAGACGGACGGGTTAGCTACATAAATCGTTGGGCACGAACGCAGAAATGGCTGCTTGAACGAGACGCTGGTCGTGCGTTATTTAACCCTTTTGATCCCATGCAGCAGGATCCAAGTGTTGCTGGCTTAGAGACGGACGGTGTGGCTAACACCAATATCATCTGGCATGGCGGTAAGCTGCTGGCGCTGGAGGAGGGCCATGCGCCGTTTGAGTTAGACCCATTGTCGTTGGAGTCTATNGGTGCCCATGATTACGCCGGAAAGCTCAAAGGGCCAATGACTGCGCATCCGAAAATTGATCANGCAACGGGCGAAATGCTGTTTTTTGGATACAACGCTGACGGCAGCATATCAGCGCAGATGACCTTNAATGTGGTTGATAAAGATGGCCAACTGGTGCGTAGCGAGTCTTTNCAGGCGCCATATGCNNCAATGGTGCATGACTTTATGGTNACCAAAGACTATGTGCTATTCCCCATCATGCCGNTAACNGGGTCNTTAGACCGCGCCTTTGCTGGAGGCCCTGTATACGCTTGGGAGCCGGACAAAGCCACGCATATAGGCGTCATGCCTCGGCAGGGCAGCGTTGCCGATATACGCTGGTTCGTAGGGGACGCGTGCTATGTCTTTCATCCAATGAATGCACATAATCAGGGTAATAAGATCATTTGTGACGTCTGTGAGTACCCTCAGGCGCCACTTTTTCCGTTGGCCGACGGTTCGCCGGGCGATCCTAAGCAGGCATTGGCCAAACTNGTTCGTTGGACTTTTGATCTGGACGGGTCAACAGATGATTTTAGCCGCGAACAATTGCACGACTTGGTCTGCGAATTTCCACGACTGGACGAGCGCCGTNCAGGCCTAAGCTATCGTTATGGCTACTTTTCTGCCGATTCCAAGCCTGCCGATAAGGTTGGCGGCTTTAATCAGATAGCGTGTGTGGATCATCATACTGGCAATGTAGATACCTACGATGTGGGANAGGGNCGCGCGGTCAGTGAACCAGTATTCGTACCCAAGTCTGAGTCAGCAGCGGANGGNGAAGGNTATGTGTTGGCCTACGTCTTCGATGCCNACAGGCAGGCCAGNAATCTATTGATNCTGGACGCGCAGAACATCGGGTCTGGNCCGCTCGCGAATGCCTACCTCGATCATCGCGTACCCTTNGGCTTTCATGGCAATTGGCGCCAAGCACAATAATCGCGAAGCATTGCTCAGCCCAAAGCAACACTCTTTATGAGCGCGAACACGTGCATACCCGGCTGCAGCGACAGCGCTTCGCTTGCGTGGCGGGTTATTTGGGCGAACAACAGTTGATCGGCCACTCTGATGGCAACTCGGACGCGATTATCTGCCTCTGAGTGAATAAACTCCACTATGCCGGGCAAACTGTTGCGGATACTTAGCCCCTTGGGCTGTTCTGTGGCCAGAGCCACATCACGGGCGGGCAGGAACAGTTGCATACGCTGACCTGCGGGGAAGTGATCTTGCATGGGTGCGAACAACGTATGTCCTGCCAAGTCTAATTGTGTAAGGGAGTAAGCGGGTTCGTGACTGCGGATGGTGGCTTCAATCACCGCGCCTCCTGGAGTCGAATTTGTTGTGTTAACTGTTTGGTTCAGTCTTTGGGTGACGGCAATAATTTTGTCTTGATCGACCACCCGACCTGACGCCATAACCAGCATGTAATCACAAAGTCGAGCGACCTCCTCGATGTCATGGCTGACATACAGGGTCGGCAGGCTGAAACGCCCAGTTAAGCGAGCAAGGTAGCCAAGAATCTCGCGTTTGCTGGATTGGTCGAGGCCGTTTAGAGGCTCGTCCATCATAAGCAGCTCTGGTTGGCTCAACAAAGTACGCGCGATGGCTACGCGCTTGGCCTCGCCGCCAGATAAACTGTCGACAGACCGATTTAACAACGTTCTCACGCTCAGAGTGTCGATGACCTCTGCATAGCTTATGTCGCCTGCGGGTGCACGTGCGGCGGCAAAGGCCAGATTGCCCGCCACGTCAAGATGAGGAAACAGTCGGTTGTCCTGAAACACCAGTCCAGCTGAACGCTCATGCGCAGGTCTTGTGACGGTTGCACTTTGCCAACACTGATCTTTGAATCGAATCTGCCCCTGTGCCGGTATTAGGCCGGCAAGCGCCTTGAGTAAGGTGGTTTTGCCACAGCCGCTCGGTCCAAACACCGCGCACACTCCGGCGTTTTTCAGATTGATATCTACGTCTAACTGAAAGTCACCTAGGCGCTGTTGTAGGGTTGCTTCAAGCATCAGTTTAAGCGCAACACTGAACGGCCATTGGTTAAATACACGGTACACAGTGCTGTGAAAGACAGGACAAGTAATCCGCCAGACAAAATATGCGCCTGAGTGTAGTTGAGGGTCTCTACCTGTTCGTAAATGGCGATTGAGATCACTCTTGTTTCTCCCGGTATATTGCCGCCGACCATTAGAACAATTCCGAATTCGCCAATCGTGTGCGCAAAACTTAGGACGCAGGCGGTAACAAAGCCGCGTTTGCTCAGTGGCAATACGAGGTTGCGAAACGCATCGATGGGTGTGGCTCCCAGAGTGGCGGCGGCTTCGCGCATCCGCGCATCTACCGCTGCAAAAGCATTTACCAATGGCTGCACCATGAAGGGCAAGGAATACAGCATTGAAGCGATTACCAGGCCCGAGAATGAAAACGCCAGTGTGGAGCCGGTAGTTGTGAACCAAAAACTTCCCAACCAATTATT
>PBQQ01000060.1 GCA_002725095.1 Gammaproteobacteria bacterium | reverse complement strand
TTTGAGGGGAAACCGATGACTCGAGACGCACAACACAACACCGGGGCACTAATGACAACCCGCCGTAAGGTTATGCAGTACGCCACAGTATTAGGCGTAGGCTCCGCAAGTTTGCTGCAATCACGTGACCTAAAAGCGGCCATCTTTGACGGTAAAGAAGCCGCCGGCTTAAACGACGCTTGGCCACAAATGCAGTACCGCAAATTGGGCCGCACAGGTCACAACAGCAGCCGCCTAATTTTCGGCTGCGGCGCAACGCTGTCGAGCAGCCGACACGATGACCTGCTGAATCGCGCATTCGAGGCTGGGGTCAATACATTTGACGTTGGATACAAGCACTACTACAACGACGCCGAGCGAAACCTAGCGCCGTTTTTGAAAAAACATCGCGATGATATTTTCCTGATCTCCAAGGCCCAAGTACCCGCAGGTATCGATTGGGACGCAACGATCACCATCTCTCAAGCCAAAACCGCCGCTCAGGGCTGGCTGGCATATATGGACGAAAGTCTCGACGAAATGGGCATTGACCACGTCGACGCCTACTACCTCATGGGCCAAAACAACGCGTCAATTATGCGCAGCGAAGAAATGCATCGCGCTTTTGAACAGGCAAAGGCTGCGGGCAAAGTTGATTATTTAGGCGTATCCACGCATCAAAATGCCGAAAACGTTCTAACAGCGGCCATTGAGACCGGCGTATTCGACCTCGCCATGATCGCCATCACGCCCGGCGGCTGGTACGACTGGAACGATCGCTCAATTCTGGCTGGCTCCCCCCCCATGAAGGACCTGCAACCACTGCTACAACAGGCAAAAGAACAAGGCATAGGTATCGTTGGCATGAAGGCCGGCCGATATCTCGCTGGCCGCGCTTGGCTAGGTTGGGGCAACCCGCAGGCGTTCGACAACTTTTACGACAGTAAGCTGATGCAAGCCAAGCTCTCTGAATTTCAGCGCAGCTATGCCTTTGTCTTGGAACACGGCATCGACGCGGTCAATGCAGACATGCAAAGCCTAATGCATTTGCAAGAAAACTTTTTTGCTGCAGCCACCTCGGCAGAGTATTTCGAGCAAACCGCCTAGATGGCAACAGCCCTGTTCTACCAACCGCAGTGCGGCATCGCCGGGGACATGCATTTGGCAGCGCTGATTGATTTAGGCGTGCCTGCGGAACATGTCCAAGCAGAATTGGCGCGACTGGGCCTTGGTGACTCGTTCTCGCTGCAACTCAGCAGCGCGCAAAAAATGGGCATTAGCGGACTCAACGCGCATGTTGAAGCCAACGATGAGCACGATCACCGGCACCACTCAACCATCCAGCGCATGATCCGCGACGCAGGCTTTGCATCAGGTATTGAACAACGCGCGGTGGACATTTTTCAGGCTCTAGCNGTCGCNGAAGGCAAAATTCATAACGTCGAACCTGAAAATGTACATTTTCATGAAGTAGGCGCGATCGACTCTATTGTCGATATCGTCGCNGCAGCGATCTGCATCGACTATTTGCAACCGGATGTCGTTTTATGCAGCCCCGTAGAGGTCGGCAGCGGNTTTGTGAACTGCGCCCACGGNCGATTTCCCGTACCTGCGCCGGCGACCCAAGAACTTTTAATCAATGCTCCGTGCACCTACGGCGGGGTGGATGGTGAATGCACTACCCCAACCGGCGCCGCTATTTTGGCCGCCAGCGTCAACGAATACGCGCCTCGCCACGGCTTCACACCGAATAAAATTGGCTATGGCATCGGCTACAAGGATTTTGCGATCCCAAATGTGCTGCGCGTCGCATTGGGCNAATACGNCGCCCAAGAGGATCACTCGCAACACATTAAACTAGAGGCCAATATTGACGATATGAGTCCGGAGGCCTTCGAACCACTGATGAATGCTCTGTTTGACGCCGGTGCTGCAGATGTTTATCTGACTCCAATCGTGATGAAGAAAAGCCGCGCAGCCCAGTGCCTAAGCGTGCTCTGCGACACAGACAGAGCGACAACCCTCGCCAACATAATATTGAACCAATCAACCACCATCGGACTGCGACAACTGCCCTTCGCCAAGCGTGTGCTGCCTCGTCAAATGCGNTCCATTGCCACCCAATTCGGCCCCGTTAACGTCAAAGAAGTCACTCAACCCAANGGCAGCCTGCGCTGGAAGATCGAACACCAAGACGTGCTGGACATCGCTGCCCGCACAGCGGNCAGCGACTACCAATCAGTTCGCAAAANNATATACANNGAAGTNGAAGAATANTATTCAANCNNTTGATTTTTNTANAATATNTTTAGGCNACCGCNCCACTCTCTTTTAACTCCACAATTGCAGCGGCGTCTAATCCAAGGCTTGCCAACACCTCATCAGAATGCTCGCCTGGCGCCACCGGCGGCTGCGGCAGCTCGGGCTCAGAGCGCGAGAAACGCGGCGCCGGTGCAGCCTGAGTAATGTCAGCAGACGTTACAAAGGTTTGTCGAGCCTGATTATGCGGATGCTCCACAGCCTCTGCAAAATTCAGAATCGGCGCATAACAAATGTCCGTGCCCAACATGATCTCATCCCATTCATCGCGGGTTTTAGTCGCGATAACTGTCGCGAGTTTTTCACGCAACTTTGGCCACTCATCGCGGCTCATCTGGTTCGCCAAATCGGGGTCCTGATCGAGGCCGGTTTTTTCCAATAACAACGCATAGAACTGCGGTTCAATGGAGCCGATAGACACATGCCTGCCGTCCTTGGTCTCATAAGTACCGTAGAAGTGCGCACCACCATCCAATAAGTTACTGCCTCGATGCTGATTCCACACGCCCTGCCCCATCAAACCGAAGATCGAATTCATGAGCAACGCCGACCCGTCGGTCATGGCAGCATCAATGACTTGACCCTTACCCGAGNCNCCACGCTCGTATAGAGCTGCGACAATGCCNAAAGCCAACAACATGCCGCCACCGCCAAAGTCACCTACAAGATTGAGTGGGGGTGTTGGACGCGACCCCGGCTCGCCNATCGCATGTAGAACGCCAGACAAAGAAATGTAGTTAATATCATGNCCAGCCGCCTGAGCCATGGTGCCGGTTTGACCCCAGCCGGTCATACGGCCATATACGAGTCTCGGATTGCGCGCCAAACAAACGTCGGGGCCCAAGCCTAGCCGCTCGGTAACGCCAGGCCGAAAGCCCTCCAGCAGCACGTCGGCACTCTCGACCAGCTTTAAAACAGTCTCCACGCCTTGGGGGTGCTTCAAATCCACCGCAATACTTTTACGGCCGCGGGCCAGAACATCAGCGGTGCGCGCGCCACTGCCAACCGCTGAGGACCGATCAACACGAATGATCTCTGCTCCCATGTCCGCCANCATCATGCCGCAAAATGGCCCTGGCCCNATGCCCTGGAGTTCAACAACTCTTAATCCTGTTAATGGTCCCATCAATTCCCCCTAGTGGTGATAGGCTGGACTTGCACCCAGCGGTAAGTTCAACTNCCCATTGTAGGGAGCATTTCGCCCGCAATAAAGCNACTCTATCCAGAGTACTTTGCATTCCAACAAGGCCGCCTTAAACTTGCGGCAGGGATAAACGGAGCATGACCATATGGTCGATATAGACGANTTAAAAGCTGATTTTCTAGACACCGAATTTGATCGTAAGGACTTTATTTTAAATCCAGAAAAACTGGTGACCGCGGCCACCACTTCGGGGGAAACGCGCGCTCAATACGTCGATCCGGATCACCCAGATTTTCAGGCCACGCCCGCGTTTTTGTGCAGCTTGGCGTCGGGCCAGCACTTACCNATCGACTTCCCCTCTCTCGGAGGCNTACCGATGGACGGCGGCAAGGCGGTAGAGTGTTTTGCGCCGGTACGTCCAGGCACACCGCTAACCGGACGCACCCACCTNCACGACATCTACGATAAAAAGGGTCGCTCTGGACGCATGATCTTTATCGTNGTGCGTTTGGAACTGTTCAATGACGCAGGCGAACATCTCGCCACAACAGATTCACGTATGGTTATTCGGGAGAAGTAAGTATGAGCGTTAAGACCATTCACGATGTGGAATTTGGTGTCGAACTGCCGGTTTTTGAACCCGACACCCGCATTGAAAACACCATGGCTTTTGCCCGAGCGGTAGGCTGGGGCGGGCCGCGCTTTGAAGACCATGACGCTGCGCGCAAAGAAGGATTTCCGGGCGCTCTAGTGCCGGGCATTATGGGTATGGGCTTTTTAACCAGTGCNATTCATAGCTGGGCACCCAATGGCAATGTCGAGCACATCGATACCGTATTCCGCGCCCCCATGGTAGCCGACACCCCCGCCATCATCAGCGCGGTCGTTACCGACATTGACGAGGACGAAGGGTTAGTCGAATTAGATATGACCGTAAAGAACACAAAGGATGAAACCCGCGTGTTCGGCACCGCCAAAGTGCGGCTACCTCTGGAATAAGCGCTACGCCGGCACCAGATCACGCAACGCGATCTCGGTGCCTACTTTGGCTGTATCGTCTTGTTTTAATANCGCCATGGCGCTCCAATGGTCGCTCGCACTGANCTGCACCCCAACTCGAACCGACTCGTCCCAAAATATCGGACGTCTAAAATAAATGTCTGCATTGAAGGCCTTGGGGCTGTATCGATGCCACAATTCGGCGGTCAAATAATGCACACCCATGCCGCCGCCAATCAGTGGCGCGCGAAAGCCCGCTTGCTCAGCGGCCTCTTGTTCATAATGAATACTGTTGCCTTCCATGCTGTAGGCCTTCACCCGCTCGGGCGTCAGGGTGTATTCATTCAAACTTTGCAGGTGCGCAGGATCCGCAATAACCGGTTGCGGCCGCTCTCCTGCTCCACCTTTATCCGCCAAAGTTAAGTCTGGTCTTAAGGACGTGCGCACAGCACTTATGACGCGTTGTCCCTGCTGGTCTTCAAACCAGACGTCGGTATGCACACGACGCCCGCGAGGCACCGCACTGACGTCGAGAATTTCTCCACGCACATTAAGGGGCTCGTCCAATAGCGCCGGGCGATGCATCTGCAAGCCCTGCAACATGTTTATGTTGCCCTCGGCGCTGATGCCNCTGCGAATACCCGCTTGAATGGCAATGCCTATGAAAAACGCCGGATCGATCTGATGCCCAAACAAAGAGGCGTCGATACCGCAGGCCGCCAGCTTCTCAGCTTGGTGAGCCGGGGTCACCGACACCGTGTCCGCCAAATATTGGAATCCAGCCTTGGGCTCGACCCACTGGTCAGGTTGTTCAGGCATCTGCGCCTCCTATCTAAACATATGCGTGCCACCACACACGGTCAGCGCCTGACCGGTGACATAGGCGCTGGCGTCCGAGGCCACGAATACAGCGATGCCCTTAAAATCGTCAGCCTCACCAAAACGGCGCAGCGGTGTTTGCTCGGTGACCCGCTGTGCTGCTTCAGGGTTATCCCACAAGGCTTTGGCAAAGTCGGTCCGAATCAAACCGGGGCAAAGCGCATTTACACGAATGCCCTTCGGGCCCCACTCCATGGCCAAATTACGCACCAGAGCGATGTCTGCCATCTTGGAAATATTGTAGGTTCCAAGAGTATCCGAGGGTCCAAATGCGCCCACACTGGCGGTAATCATAATCGCCCCTCGGCCCTTTGCGAGCATGTCCGGTGCAACCATCTGACAGAGCCAATGGTTGGAACGNAAATTAGAATTCATGGTCTTATCAAAGGCTTCATCTGGAATATCTGACATCGGCCCATAAAACGGATTAACTCCGGCATTGGCGATCAGCGTATCAATCGGCCCTATGCGCTCCCGGGTTTCGTCGACCAGCGCCTGTAACTGCTCTTTGTAGCCAATGTTACAGGCGATAGCGATGGCGCGTTCTTCACCACATGCCGCGTTAATCTCGGCAGCAGTTTCTTCGCACTGATCCAGCTTGCGACTGGAAATCACCACCTTGCTACCATGCTCAGCTAAAGCNATGGCCATGGATTTACCCATGCCTTTGGACGCGCCGGTAATTAACGCGACCTGCCCGGTCAGATCAAACAGTTGTGTACTTACGCTCATTAAAAATCCCCCTTTACTAAAACCCTAGAGCATACCTTGAGTATACAACGGGGTCTCTAGGACTTAGCCGAGCGAGTTGACCTGCTCACTAGGTTATTACGACACCAAATTCCAGCCTTTATCAGCGTCATCTTGATGACGGTCTAGATGCTGAACCAATGCTCTGGGGCGATAGCCTGCATCGACGACCCGGCGCGTCCGCGGCATTGCCAATGCAAAGCTCCTCTCCTAGGTTTTGGCCGTGGTACATTAATCACTGGGATGGCGATCAGCCAAAGTACGGGGGTACTCACGTGTCAACGCAATTCATTTTTAGTGAGGATCAAGANCAGTTTCGCGACAACGTGGCGCGCTTTTTAAGCGATAAATCATCGGCCATTGCGGTTAGAGCGCAGATGGCAGAGGCCCGNGGTTACGACCCTGATGTGTGGTCACTGCTTAACAACCAGTTGGGTTTGAGTGGCATTGCAATCTCTGAGCAATACGGTGGCGCCGGCTTCGGGCCTCAGGAACTGGCCATCGCATGCGAAGAAATGGGGCGCCGGCTTTACTGCGGCCCCTACTTTGCATCGGCGGTTTGCGCCGCCCACGCGATCAGCGCCAGCGCTGATGAAGCCAACAAACAACGCTGGCTTCCAGAAATTGCCAGTGGCGACNTGATCGCTTGTGTAGCGATCACCGAACACGCACCCCTGTGGAGCGACGACGACATCCAGACCAAGGCCACGGCTGCCGCCAATGGCGAATATCGACTTACGGGTACGAAACGTTATGTCATCGATGCTCAAGTTGCCGAATTAATCTTGGTGGCCGCCCGCGAGACCAACGGCAGCATCGGCTTGTTTGCGGTGGACACGAGCGCTGCCGGCTTATCGACAACCCCACTGCAAAGTATGGACGCCACTCGCAAACTTAACGCCATAAACCTAGTCGATACGCCCGCCGAGCTTATCGGCCAAGCGGATTTGCAACAACTGATGGACTACGCCTTAGTCGCTCTAAGTAACGAGATGATAGGCGGAGCCCAAGCGCTGTTGGAATCGGCACTCAACTACACCCAACTGCGTTTTCAGTTTGGTCGCAGCATTGCATCGTTTCAAGCCATCAAACATCGCTTGGCGGATTTATTGCTGGAAGTCGAATTAGCTAAATCCGCCGCCTATCAAGCGGCTTATTGTCTGGCGGTCGATAAAGACGTGCGCGAGCACGCCAGTCTTGCCAAAGCCGCTGTCAGCGAGGCCTATACCCATGTCGCCAGCGAGTGCATTCAATTGCATGGCGGCATTGGTTTCACTTGGGAAAACGATACCCACTTGTGGTTTAAACGCGCAAAAAGCTCAGAGGTTTTATTGGGCACACCGGCCCTTCATCGAGAGCGCATGCTGCACACGATCACCACCGGTGAAACCGCAAAGCAAAGGATAGGATAGCTATGGACATCAAAGAGATTCGTCAAGACGTTCGCTCTTGGTTGACGTCGAACTGGGACCCGGACCTAGACTTGATTCAATGGCGGGAGCTTTTGGCCGATTCCGGCTGGGGCGCACCAGATTGGCCAAGCGATTACTTTGGCCGCGATCTCGAGCCACAGTTTAGCGCGATAGTAGACGATGAACTGGCACGCATCGGCGCGATTGGAGCGGCCCACAGCGGCGTTCGTATGCTTGCCGCTGTGACCTTGCTGGCGCACGCCAATCATGAGCAAAAGCAACGCTACCTGCGACGAATTCTTACCGGCGAGGACCATTGGTGCCAACTGTTCAGCGAACCGGGCAGTGGGTCCGATCTAGCCGGCGCCACGACNCGAGCTGATCTGCAAGGTGATGAATGGATCATCAATGGACAGAAAGTTTGGAACACCAGCGCCCACCATGCGCATTTTGGACTGTTGTTGGCGCGCAGCGACTGGGACCAAGCAAAACACAAAGGCTTGAGTTATTTCATCCTCGACATGCATCAACCCGGCGTAGAAGTGCGGCAACTCAAGCAAATGAATGGCCACGCCTCTTTCAATGAGGTGTTTTTTACCGATGCGCGGGNGCCAAGAGCCAACATCCTTGGTCAGCCAGGCGACGGCTGGCAAATCGCCATGACGACTCTGGCATATGAACGCCGTTCATTTGACCGCCCACGTAATCCAGCGGCAAAAGCCCCCTCGTCCGCACCGATTTACCAGCAATATCAACAAGAGCTGGAAATTGCCAATGAACCGTACAAGTGGTACCCGCAGCGCGCAGGGCGTNTCGATCTGGTGCTGCAGCGCGCCACCGAAACTGGCGCTATTAACGACCCGGTAATACGACAGGACATCGCCCAGCTGCACATTCTCGCGCAGTCTGCACAATGGACAGCGCAGCGCGCACGCGCAGCGCAAAAAGCCGGCAAACCGCAAGGACCAGAGGGCTCGCTGGGTAAACTGGCCGCCAGTAATATCGGCCGCTTAGCCGCTCAGGTACATACTCATATTAGCGCCAACGATGCGCTGCTCACAGGCTCGGACAGCGCGATGGAGGGCACGATTGCTGAGGTCCTCGTGTCGACACCGGCAGGCTCTATCGCCGGTGGCACGGACGAAATACAGCGCAACATCATCGCCGAGCGAGTGCTCGGCCTACCCAAAGAACCGCGCTTTGACGGCGGCCCGTTTCGCGACGTGCGACGCAATACATCAAAGGAGTCATAACAGCGGTGAGCGAGCAAGCCCTCAGTGGCATTCGAGTACTTGAAGTAGGTCAATTATTGGCAGGGCCCTTCGCGGGCACAATCTTGGGGTACTTCGGCGCCGAAGTGATAAAGATCGAACCGCCAGGCAATGGCGACCCGATCCGTAATTGGCGCCTGCTTGATAAAGACGGCACCGGTTATTGGTGGCGCAGTCTTGGTCGAAACAAGAAATCGGTCACCGCAAATCTACGCACAGAACAAGGTCGCGAAATACTTCGACGCCTGATGCTGACTGCCGATGTCGTTATCGAAAACTTTAAGCCGGGCACTATGGAAAAATGGGGATTAGGGCCGGAAGACATCAAACCGCATAACCCACAACTGATTTACACGCGAATTTCCGGCTATGGACAAAGCGGTCCGTACAGTCGCAAGCCCGGCTACGCCTCCGTCACCGAGGCCTTTAGCGGGTTTCGCTACTTGAATGGCTACCCAGAAGACGTGCCGGTCCGCCCTAACTTGAGCCTGGGCGACAGTGTTGCCGGGGTGCACGCAGCGCTAGGGATTTTGTTAGCGTTGCTCGCACGCAATAACAACGCGCAGGGCCAAATCATAGATGTGGCTTTGTATGAAACCATGTTCAACCTGATGGAAGGAGTGGTACCGGAATACGATGGCGCCGGAGCGATCCGTGAACCCGCGGGGTCGACACTGACTGGCATTGTGCCCACCAATACATACCTGTGCCGCGACAACAAGCACGTGGTCATTGGCGGTAACGGTGATTCAATTTATGTGCGCCTCATGACAGCGATTGGCCGCGCGGATCTGGCCAACGATCCTGCTCTTGGCTCAAATGCTGGACGCGTAGAACAACAACAACTGATTGATGCCGCCATAGGCGGTTGGACCAGCGCTCACAGCAGTGCGGAGGTCATTGCCATATTGGAGGCGGTAGAGGTACCGGTTGGGCCAATCTACTCCATCGAAGACGCCTTCAATGACCCTCACTACCAGGCTCGGGGCATGTTCGAAGAAGTCGACACACCCAATGGCACGCTTAAGGTGCCTGCTATTTTGCCCAAGCTGTCTTTAACCCCCGGCCAAACCAACTGGGCCGGTGGCGAAGTCGGCAGTCACACCGAAGAAATCTTAATGTCCGTCGGATTCGATAAAGACGCCCTAACCGCTCTACGCGACCAGGGTGACATCTAAGCAACGCATTCGCGACATAGAACTGCGATGGCCAGTAAAGCGCCAGCCTATGCTCCTTCGGTTCGGTAACCGTCGCGCTTCCACCCTTCTAGACCACCCATCAGTTCCACCACTTCAAAGCCAAGCGCTGCGAGACAAAACGCGCCTTTGGTGGACACGTTGCTGCCAACGCCATCGCAATAACATACATAGATTTATTCGTGTCTAACTGTCGAACAACCGCATTGGAAAGGGTCCGATGCGGCAAATTTATCGCAGCGGGAATGTGCTCGATGCCATACGCAAC
>PBQQ01000059.1 GCA_002725095.1 Gammaproteobacteria bacterium | reverse complement strand
CTCCACGAAGTGCACGCTAACCGCACCCAACGCCATGATGCCGGGGACAAAGGCGCTCTGGACGGTTTCTTGGAGCTCGTCGCTGAGATCTTCGGTTGCTGACCATTGGCTAATGACACAGAACATGTAGTTCCCTTCTCCACTGATGGGCGTGCAACTCGCACGACCGACATGACCCCAGTTTTCCCCAAAGCAAAAGCTCTGTCTGCCAGATCGTGTGAAATCCAGATGACGGGATGTGAAATATTCGCGCGCTACCGAGCGCGGATGCGGCAGTGCGCTACCACGGATCAGAGCTTGTCGGCCCAGGTTCCGGCAAACTCGAAACCTTCGACTGTCTCATCGCCCTCAACCCACGCGTCGTGCCCCGGCATGACCGAGTAGGCATCTCCGGCTCCGTACGTGGTTTCCGTGCCGTCGTCGTGAATCAGGCGAACGCGCCCTTTGGTCACCACACCCAGGTGGCGAACCTGACAGGAGTCGGTGCCGACCATCGGCTTGATGTGTTCTGACCAGCGCCAACCTGGCTTGATGCGCATGCGCGTCACCTTCACGTCGCCGAACTCAACCACCGCGGCTTCGCCGAGCCCGTCGGGAAGGACGTTGTTGATCTCAGCACTGTCGAAACTCTTAACCTCTACGTTTGTCATGGCTATCAGCCTATGCCCATTCATCCCCGGTTGACCGGCTGTTTCGGGTGAACTTTGCGTAACCTCTGGGCGATGTGCTGATAGGTCATAGGAGTCTTGCCGGTTCGCGGCGTGGACTTAGGAACTGCTGGAGGTGTCGTCATCTCCGTCGTCGGCCGGAGGCGCCTGCGGGTCAGTTCGTCCGAGGGCTTCCCACAACTGGTTGAACGGACGCGGGATGTGAGGCACACGATCGGCGAACCATTCGAAGAAGTCTCCGAACCATTTAATCATGAGGAGAGGGTAACCCGCGAGGCAAGTATGTGCCGGTTGGAATTGGCCGGTTCGGCGTTGTGGCTAGCCCCGAGCCACGAGGACGCCAGCCAGCATCATCGTGATGAAAACAATGGCACCACCGACGATGAGCCCGGCCATCGACCCTCGATCCATGGACTAAATATTGCCACGAGTGCACAGCCCAGCGCACATGTCACCTCGCCGAGCACGCCGAAAAGAGGTGGGGAGAGGATTCGAACCTCTGTAAACGGATTTGCAGTCCGTCGCCTCGCCTCTCGGCCACCCCACCGAAACTCAATCCGCCAACACCTTACGCGCCGCCGGCCAACATCGAGGACATGTCCGACACACCCCAGTGACCAGCGATCTTGCCGTCTCGCCACTGCAGGATGTCCGCGAACGGGATACGCACGGCCTGACCCGAAGCGGGCATACCCATGAATTCACCAGAGTGCGTCCCGAGGAAAGCTCCGTACGCCATCACCTTGTCACCCTCAGCAATGAGGAGGTCGACCTCAGCACGCATATCCGGGATCGCTCCCCGCATCATCCGGAACATGACCCTTGGGATGTCGCGACCCGTCTCTTCGAGGCCAGGAATTTCTTCGTGCTCGACGAAGTCTTCCGCGAAGTAAGTATCGACCATCGTGTCGATATCCCCATCCTGGGACATCTCGCCATAGACCGATTGCGTAAGTGCCTTGATATCTGACATGTGATCCCCTCCAAAGTGCTTTTGCTGTGAGGCCCTCATCCTTGTCCATGAACGAAGGTTGCGCCGTCCAAACTACGTAAACTCTTCGTTACCAACGATGAAACGACCGCTACCCCTCCGATCGATAACCACGCGAACAAATTCGGCAACCCACGGCACGTCACGAAAGGCGCCTAGGCTCTGCCTGTGGATCTCACCCGTGGCAATCGGACGCTGCTCATCGTCACATCGGTGGCGATACTTGTGGCGATCGTCGCCGTGACAGTCTGGCTCGTCGGGCGAAATGGCGAATCCGAACCGCAAGTCGATCCGGCAGACATCATGGACAACATTCCCGACGCCGAAGTTATGTGGTTTAGCCAGCCTGAAGAGACGAAAGAACAAATCTGCGCCGGGCTGGCCGCGGATCCCGACGGCTACTACTCGTTGATGAAGGAAACGTGGCTCGAGGAAGCCCAGATGGATCCTGCGTTATTTGGTGCCTTGATGACAACCATTATTGATGAGTGCGGTGCCTGACAGCGCCCGACCGGCGCTGACGGGCCTAAGGCGTCGCGAAGATGGCGTTCAGCGTCAGTGACTTGCTCGGGAGTACGGCACCGACATCTATTGCCGATCCTTCAAACCAGTCATCTGTCACCCCTGTCGATGGGTACGACCCGCTCCCCAGAGCGGTGTAGAAGTCTTGGACATTCATGGAGAAGACGGCCTGGAAGGCACCGCGCCAGTTCGCGTGATCGGGTAATTCGGAGACGAAGTCGTCGAGCACCATCTCGAAGGCGCGCGCCTCGGATATCCCGCGAGCCTCCAACATGTCAACGAGGGCGAGCACCATGAAGGCTGAGCTGTTGTAGTTGATGTCCGCGGGACTGCCCACCAAACCACCATCTCGCTCGTATTTCTCGAAGGCTGCGGGGTTACTCAAGACGGTCGCGCTCACCGGGAACAGGCCGCCGTCGAATTCGCTCTGCCCGTAGTACTGCTGTGTGTACAACTCCTCGACGACTTTGGCACCGCCTTCGGTGATCCAGGTGGGCTGCATGATGTCTTCGGAGAGGGCGATTTGGTAGATGTGGAAGTACTCGTGTGCGATGACCGAGTACCGATGCAGGGAGTTGTTGGTGAACTCACTTTCCGGAATCTCGAGGATCATGTGCTTGCCGAGGAAATCGTTCCCGCTAATCGATGCGCCACCGGCACCAGGGATCTGTGGGAACGGGTTCGGGACCGCCGAATTCCACGCGAAGATTTGGAACGGCATCTTGACATCCGGTACGGAGTGGATCCGCTCAGAGATAGGGAGTACCGCGCCGAGGTTGTTGATGATTGTTTCGAATTCCGCAACCCAACCGGCCGGCAGGCTCGAGTCAAGATTGTATTGAAAAGCGAATTCCTTCACTTCAATCTTGCTCAAACATAGGCTTCCCGCTGTGGGCGGCCCAAGGGTTTTTCTGTTCTTGCGGAAGACCTTCTTGCGCACTGCTGGGCGCTCATACCCGAGGCTCACCGCCGACTGTGCCGCGACAGCGGACTTCGCAACCCCTGTAGGGAAACGGGCCTGAAGTTCCGAGCACTGGTCGAACCGGACCCGATCAACCGCGTGAGCAACCGAGCCGCTCACGACCACCGCTGAGATGGCCACGCCCAAAGATAAAGCCCCTGCTAGTATCCGCCGCATCGGGGCAGGCTACCGAACCGACGGATTCGCGCATCCGAACTTGATCGCTCGTGCCGAATGAGCACCTACGCTAAGGCCGTGACCCGGGAACGAAAGTTCCTCCTTGCTGGAATCGGCGTACTAGTGCTCACCGTTCTTCTCGTCGGCACGGCAGTCCTCGCAGACCGAAACAACGCTCCCCACGGCGAGTGGCTCCTGGTCATGAAAGCCGAGCAAGCTCAGTTCGTCGAGGCCACCGACGGCACTTACACGCTCACCCTGACCGATGGGGACCCGGTGACGTTCGCTTTCACCGACCGGCCTGAGCGCACAGCCCAAACCTGGGACACCGCCGTGGTCCTTGACTACTGGGCAAGCGAGTTCGACGGCGACCCACCCAACGCCGCTGTCACGGCCGATGGAGTGGAAGTCGCTGTCACGCTGAGCGAACCACGCGTGGGGATGAGCGCTCGAACCGACGGAGCAGTCACCCCCAACGCGGGCGCCATCACCTTCACCGCCACACCCTTACCGGGACAAGTGCCGCCCACCGGCACTATCAACTAGCCAACCATCTTCCTGGACGCGATGCCTACTTCAGTGAACGGGCAAGTCACCGACTAGTGCGCGAGCACGTCGGCCCCCGCACCACCGTGTATTAGCTACGGGAGGGAAAACGGCTCGTTATGCGGGCGCGAACGGGCTAATCACCGTTGAGTGACGGCGCGCCGCGATACGTTTTGTCCGTGACCGCCGTCAAAGTTTTCGTCCTGGCGAATGTGGCGGCCGTCATGGCTCTTCTTCGCTGGCTCACGCGGCTTTCTCCCCGCAAACTCAGGCCCGGATCATCGAAGTCGCGCTCATCGACCGCCCCTCAGCGCGCCACCCGGTCCACACCGGTCGGTGGCTCACGCGGAGTGCTCGGTGCGGCCTGGGATGCGATCGCCACCGTCATCCTGGCGTTCATCAGTGTCACGCGGATCGTGAGATTGTTCGTCTTGGCAAATGTGGCGGCTGCGATGGCGTTTATCCGTTGGGTCGCAGGTTTTGCTCCCCCGATGGTGGGGCCGTGGTCGTCGAACCCCGGCTCCTCGTTCAATCCTCAGCACTCTCCCGAGATGGCAACCGAGGATGATTCGCACGGCTCGACGCCTGCAGCATGGACAGCGGTCATCATCATCACCATCGCTTTCACCATCGGCACAGCAGCGATCATTGTCGGCAACTGGGTGCTGTTCTGGCTCGGCGTCGCGCTCGTTGCGATCGGAGCGATCGCAGGCCGAGCCATGCAGTCGATAACCCTCGGGAAGAAGCAGGCAGGCGCCCCAGTGTGACTTTCGCCTTCAGAGGTGAAAGGCGAGCTCCGGCGGTCAGCGTCGGCTTGTCGCGGTCTTTAGAACAGGACCAATAGATGACCGGCCAGGATTGCGACAGGCAAAAGAATCGTCACTGCCGTGAAGAAACCGAAAGGATTCTTTTTCTCCGCTTGNGCNNNCGCNAAANCGAGAGCTTCCTCTGGAATGTCNGCNGTNAGGTTCTTGTACGCGGTAACGACNGNCGTCCCNACAATCAACAGGNCCAGAGCCGTTGCCGANGTGACCACNGCAAGTCCGACTGCCATGTCGGAGNTACCACCCAGAGCNCCNAAAGCGAGTGGGATCCCCGGTCCCCACAAGACCAGCGCAATAATCCACGTGAGGAATTGGNAAACGGTGTTGCGATTTTCGTTGAGCCAGTANTGGGTTTTGACATCCATGATTTCCNCTTTCTATCGCTTCNGTANCAGTGCTCTGAGAATAGCGAGCACNACTNCGCACGNGCTTNGNTNTGAGGCAATTTNTCTGACCANNNTTCNNNNTNNNNGTNCCGCNTGNGCGCCGCCNGGGTACTTANGGACCCCNGNNCGGTCGAAGCGGCCGTCGGGCCTTGNNGNGTNGACGACCNCTCCGANANAANGNAAGGAGGCTGTTACTNCNTCGNGANGAACGNTTACTTACCGNTCTCCNCAGANTCCTTATCGAGCCAGATGACCGTGGACTTACCTTCACCNGTGAAAGTCAACTTCACCGCACCNNTCCCGTCCCCAAGAGAGNCTTCAGTCGTCTCGCNAATTNACTAGAGGATGAGNAGCACCAAAACCAAAAGCAATGCCAGGCTAAAGATGATCATCAGGGCACGCGTGTAAACCAGGTACGAACCGCTNGCGGCNATCTTGGTCGCTAGGGCGCTGGGGTTGTCCACANCCTGCAGNTCTTTGACGATCATTTGTCCTTCTCGNATGACCGCCAANTGGTTNACGANGCTCAGCGCTCCNACTGANACCAAAAAGAGNGCCGCAAAGGACTTCCCNTAGGTGTANTCGCCNTCNAAGTAGCCGAGCATCGCCATGACNGTAATCACGGCGAGAGCGACNACNGAGGGCATNTGGGCNGAAATGATTTGNCGTCTNTTCTCATTCCANAGCTCAATGAGATCTTTTTCGTTCACGATTGGCCTCATTCTTTAGTGCGAGCACGATTGCTCGGGCCATGAAAATAGCAGGTTTGAGTCAAGATGATTGTTCGCTTGATGTGTCTGCTTCATGGCCACGTGACGGGGGATATCCCCGGTCCTCGCTAGTCCCCATTGGGGCTGGCGGGGTCCCCGCATCCTTGGCTCGAGAGACCCCGAGAAAGGGTCGGAGCGGCTGTCGGGTCTTGTNGTGTTTGTTGAGGGTACGGATCGGGGCACCTTTCGGCCAAATTTTCCAAAAGTTCACTGTCCCCTGCCTCGGGAGATCGAGCTCGGAGATAGGCGGGGGCGAGAGCAACCGAGATTTGCCCTCAAGTAACTTCGCCTTATGGGCGAGTTGCCTGGGGCTGTTCTCTTCGATCTGGACGGCACCTTGTTGGAATCTGAGCAATTGTGGATGCAATCCGCCGTCGAGGTAATGAACGCCTTGGGTTCCGTGTGGTCAGATGAAGATCAGGCTAAATTTATTGGCGGCCCCCTAGCCCTAGCTGCGGAGCACATGAGCCAACGGGTGGACAAGAAGACATCTGCCGATGACATCGCCGGTAAATTATTGATGGCTCAAGAAGAGCAAATTCGACGTGGCGTGCTTCCCTGGAAACCTGGAGCTCTGGCTCTTCTGCGAGAAGCAGCTGANACTAATTTACCGCGGGCGCTAGTAACCGCCTCGTGGCGACGGCTCGTAGATGTTCTTGTCGAGCGCATCAATGTAGATGTTGGCGCTCGTGCATTCACCCTTGAGGTAGCAGGGGATGAGGTTTCAAACGGTAAACCGGACCCGGAGCCNTACCTNAAGGCGGCAAAAGCCTTGCTTGTTCNACCGGTTCAATGTCTTGTAGTCGAGGACTCACCCAAGGGGGTCCAATCAGCCGTCTCTGCAGGTTGTCACGTCGTGGCTGTCCAAGACTCATCCTTCACAGAAAGTGCAGGCGTGATGGTGGTGGAATCCCTGGAAGCGCAGACTTTAGAGAATCTTTGGCTTGGAGTGACAACGTAATCATCGTTTGAGACGAAATGGTGTCGTGCAATTGCTGGAAGGTGCCCCCGGGTGGGAGATGGGTGNCTCTCGCCGTTGTCGTTCGATGCCTGGTTTCCCGAATCCAGGAGGGATTTCGTGGTCGGGCTGACAGGATTTGAACCTGCGACCCCTTGACCCCCGGTGATGCGCGATTCCCCTTGGGTTTGGCGTTTCCCCCCTGCAAAATCTCCTCCCGGAACTCAGTAGGGCTCCGGAACTGCTCCTTCTCCCACCTCTCGGGATTTTCTGCCGTGACGGGGCGCGGGAGTTGACGAGGCGTATCGAAAAAGGGTCGGCTCTTTGTTGTCTGGTGACTCGGTTTTGTCAGGCTTCACTTGAGGGACTCATGAAATGCGGCTCACTTATCTTCTTTGTACCGTGGGGAATTGACAGCATCACAAAGTATTTACCGTTCCGTGGGCCTCTTAACCCTCACGGTCTCGTTCATCATGATTGTCGGTCTTGCACCCAACGTGCGAGCCGATGCAGCACTCGAGGCATCGAACCCTAGAGATGGCGACACTGTCCCAGCTCCGCTAAGTCAGATAGACCTGACGTTCTCGGGCCCAGCCAAACTGGATGAAAACGCGACACGTTTGCTTGATGGTGCCGGAACCGATGTTCCCTACGCCGCGGTGGCGTCTGGAGATGGGAGAACTTGGTCTCTGCAACCAACCTCAGACCTGAGCGGAGGTCCCCATGGCGTCATCTGGGAAGCGAAGTCGGCAGACGGTCACACCGTGAAGGGGGTCCTCCGATTTGAGGTCGTGGAGTTAGTCCAAGAGTCCGCCACTGCCGAGGAGGGCATGGAAGAGACCAACGAGGTCGCTGCAGACACAGCACAGACCGACGAGGTCGCTGCAGACACAGCACAGGCTNATATTGAGGACACCAACTCCGTAGTGGGTGTCATTTTTGGTCTTATCGCAGCACTCCTTCTGACTGCTATCGCAATCATCATGTTCAGACGACAACGTGGAAAGTCTGCGACGTAGGAACACCACAACGTAAGGGTCTTGCCCACAGCCTCGGAGTGGCGGGCACTGTTCTGCCCGGGGTTTGCCGTCGAGGTTTTNGTGAAGCCAAGACCCGCTCGACGGCATTACGAACCGATCACTTGGCCCTTGGGNCAATCACCGATTACCGGTCCCTGTGCACTACTCCTGCCACAACCACGCGGCTCCTCTAACTCCACTCGAGTCACCGTGATGTGAGGGCACAACCGGTGTGACGAAAACCGGGGAAAACGTCCAGCGCTTGATTGCTTCAGGGAGGACCTGCTGTAATTCCGAGATATTGCTCATTCCACCCCCCAGCACGAAAACATCCGGGTCGAGTGCGTTGACCACCACCGACAGGCCTCGACCCACGCGATCGACGTACCTGTCCCATGCTTCAATTGCCAAGACTTCGCCTTGGCGCATGCGCTTTGCGATATCTGCTGGGGCCAGACCTCTCGAGCCACCTCCCTTCTCGTAGTCACGGACGAACGAATAGCCCGATACCCACGTCTCCAGACACCCACGCTTGCCGCAGTAGCACTCGTCCCCAGGAATTTCATTTTCAGTCGGGTACGGAAGTGGACTGTGGCCCCAGTCACCCGCGGAGTTGTTGGGTCCATGATGCGCCACCTGGTCAATAGCTATTCCGGCACCAGCCCCGCTCGCGAGAATCACGCCGAACACCACCCGGTACTCCTTGCCAGCCCCATCCCGCGCCTCGGACGCAGCAAAGCAGTCAGCATCATTTTGGATGCGTAGCGGCCGACGTAGGACCCGATGGAGGTCCTCCACAATCGGCATGCCGTTGATCCAGGTGGAGCTTCCACCCTTGCCTCTGCCAGAGATTGGATCGATCGAGCCGGGAATACCTATCCCCACTGGACCGCTGCGTCCCATAGTGACTTCGATGCGCTCCACCAATTCTTGCACCATCCTCAGGCAGCCTTCATAGTCTCCTCGTGGCGTCAGTTCCCGTTCACGCAAAAGCTCGGTCCCGTCGGCCTCCATGGCAACGATTTCAATTTTCGTCCCACCCCAGTCAACGCCAATGAGCACGAGGACACTCTAGGTAGTGGACGTAACTACCGTTCCTGAACTGCAAACACGCATGCCCTAGCCGCCTCCATAGATGTACAAATCCTGCACAACCGAGGCAAGAGCACCCTGGCGTGTCGAAGTCATACGCGACATTAGATGCAGTCGTAGGGGACATGAAACCAAGTCGCGGTAGACATGGGTGTCACCCAACCAGTAGACCAGAAGAACAATCACGGGAACTTCCAGCATGTGAAAACCAGTATGAAGATGTCTTATTCGCGAAGCTGTTGTTCATCAACGATGAAGAAAAACCAGACCGAAACAAGACTCTGCGGCGCCAACTCAAGAAGTGCATCCAGCCAGGCCACACCGCTGAGAGCATCCGTGACGAGTGGCTCGTTGGCCTGCCCGGGAATCATCTGCCAGCAAATCAAGCGGGCATCCCAGAACTACCCCAAGCACCTAGCGACCAGCCAGGTCACCACGAACTTCATCTGTGAGGTGGTCGAGGACACNGAGATGCCCGCGTGAAAACCTGGCCCACTGCCGATGGGTTACTGGCCCAGACCAAATAATTCCGGTCTCCGCCAGTTAGTTTCGGCATCAACTCATCTGCAGCAACCGCGACGCGACGCAGCGACTTGCTAATTCCATTCCCACAGATCCCATACGGACTTGCCATCGCTGCCACTTTCGTACTCAAAAATGCATGCTTTACCGTTCAGGGCGGCTAGCGATGGAGCGGTCGACTCAAAGTAAGCGATCCCTCGAAACGAGAACCCACCTTCGGCTGTGGGATGACCGACTGCGCTGTAATTTCCGATAGCGACACCGTCTGGCGCCATCACCACCCCTGAGTAGGGTGCAGTTCCAGACCAGGAACCGTCGGGCTTCATTTGAGAAGTGAAAGTGGCGAAACTCTGCACATTGACCCCTGCGAGGGTGCCCGTGCCCCCGGAATCGACGTTCTCAAACGCNGGATAGCCATTGACGGCTGACATTGGCTTTGACGTTACATTTCCTACGATCGATCCGATTTTTTCACCTAACATTTGCTACCTCCTAATGCGAACAGACAAAATGCTAAGGCGATGTCATTTCGCTGGTGAGGCCATCGTGTTAAGTCTGTGTGACGGTTCAGTGACAGGCTTCTGACTATGCGGATCGCACTGATGAAACGCTCAACCTGTAAAAATCTGGAAATTACGAGGACCCACGGCAACACGCGACACCCCCAGGACCCTGCCTCGTAGGATTAGTGAGTGACCAGTGAGCGAAAGTCCCTTTTCGCTGGTGTCGGTGTCCTCATCTTCACTGTCATCTTGACTGGTGTCGCCGTCATCGCGCACACCAATAGCGAGCCCGAGCCTGAGTGGTTGATGGTGATGAACGCCGAAACCGGTGAGGGCAGCAAGCAGGCGAGACCTACACGCTCACTCTCGACGGCGTAGATGAGGAGTGATTATTGCTCCAAAACCTGCCATTCCACGAGTAGATCATCCTTTTTGTCCCAGACCGACACGAACTGGCCGGCAGTTGCGGGGGCAGTGAAAGTTACCCGGCCGCCTTTCTTCACCCGGTACTTCTTTTCAAAGGTGGACGTCCAGTCATCGCAGTCGGAGGTATCGCAGGAATAGACATCGACCCAAATCGGGCTACCTTTTTTCAACGGTGTGCGTATAGTCGTAGAGAAGAGCCCTTGGTCAGTGATCGTTGCTTTCGAAACCTTCGTTCCCGAGTACCGTTCAGCCCTCGACAGTTCGAGTCTCGGCGCCGGCGACGTTTCGGGGGGGGAACCAACCGTGGCAAGAGCTTGATTGGCGAGACTCAAGTGAGCCGCGGTGATTGTGCCTGAGTTTTGTTGGATATCGTCCTCGTCCTCACAGGGTCGTCCACTCCCCCCCGATAAAGGACCTACCAGGAGAACTTCGCCCGATACTTCGTATAGGTAGGGACCACCGCTGTCACCTGCACACGTTGAGGAAATCCCGTCACCAAGAGTGGTGAAAAATCCCGTTTCGATGTCTGTAACCTCGAACTCATTGTCCATGGGCTCTGTCAGCCAAAGTGGGACAGACGAACTGGCTCCACTTGGATCATTGCGTGGGACCGTAAGTCCGTAACCGATGTACGTGAGCATCCCTTCCGAGCGGATGACATCTGCCACTTCTTGCTCACTCGCCAGACGAGAAATCGGCGTCGATCCGATTGGTGCGCTGAGAGTGAGGAATGCGATGTCCGAGGTTTCAAGTCCATCGTCTTCACTCCAATCAACCAAGATTGACGTGACTTGAACGTCAGCCGGTCCGACGGATTCGGTGTTTACACCCGGTGGCCACACCGTCACGAAAGCTGGATCAATAATCGGAGACTCACGAGTGTCCATGACGCAGTGAGCTGCCGTGACAATAATTTGTGGCTTCCAGAGTCCACCAGTGCACGCGAAAGTTTCTTCGCCTTCCCCAGCTTCGTAGTACACCGACGCACCGCTCCAGGGGTGACCCGTTTGCCCGTTAATAACCTTTGGTGTGACCACGGGGCTTGTTGCCGCCGACGGCGGCGCCAACAAAGGCGCCGCTGCCAAGGACATGACGCAACCTATGGTGCTTATCCTCAGATGCACGCCGGTGATCATGGGCGCGTCCGCCTTCCTCTAATAGATATTCAAAGGCAAAGCCCCACCCTAGTCACCCCTTGAAGTCAGAAATACGTCAGTAGTAGACACGAAAGCACCCTCCCCGCGTGGGGCCTGGGGGCTACCTGAGCAGCGCTTATGCCTAGCCGCGGCACTTCAGGATCGCAGACGGATGCCCTGAGAACTGCGGCGAAATGCTGCGCGGGGACGAGCGGATGCCGAAACTAGAACCGAACCGGGTGTGTCTTACCCCGTACCGGCCCCGGGTCGGGACGCTTACCCACACAGATGCGCTGGAGGCGCGATCAGTTTTGGCACATAGGCCGCGAGGCTACATGCGAAACGATCAACATTCAGACGGAGCCGAGCGCAGTCGTTCCTTTTGATGGTGTCGTACCAAATTCGCGGATCTCTTTGTCGACCTTCAAGAGGCGCTTCAAGTCTTCGAAAATTCGATCACTTCCTCAATCGGAATGTGATCGAAAGTGGACGATCCGTACAGGACCCGCTGCACGATTCCCGCTTCATCAATCAGCACGTCAACGGGCATACCTGTGAAGGCCCCACTGGGTTTGGAGAGCGGAGAGAAACCTGTCGAGACCGCCTTTCTGAAACGGGAAAATCCCGTCGCAGCACCGACCAGCGTTTTGACAGCGCTTTTCGGGACCTCATATCTGTCGAAATAGGTTCGATTCTCATCCGCGAGCACTGTCACTGAAGAGTCATGCATACTCGATGTCACTTTCAGATCTCGAAGCTTGCAGTTGAAGATGAATATCTCCTCGAAGGGCTTCCCAAAATCGCTCTGTCTTTCAATAATCTCGTGAATTCTAAGGTGACAGAAAGGGCATGACGAATATCGAAAAAAAGAGATTAAGGCCTTTTTCCCTGTGACATCTTTTAGCTCAAACTGTGAGCCGTTGATATTAGGCAAGGTTAGGTCTTCTAGTTGCATTCCTTGCGTCAGCTGCATGAGTTCCTCCTGCAATCAATATGCATCTCTTTTTCCGACGAAAGCGAAGCATCCGCAAGTTACATTCAGATTTCACCTTCCGGATCAAGCAATAAGTTTTCCTTCCTCACCTTGGTAGGTCCGATAGCCGCAAGGCACCTGAGCGACGCGAACCTGGGGCGCGCGGACCTGCGCCACGTGGACTTGACGGGAGCGAACCTCACGGATGCTGACTTGAGCGAGGCCCGTGTAGAGCGGGACAAGCCCCGGAAGCAGCCGTTCCAGACGAAGAAGCAGTACGCGCGGATGTGTCAACAAGCATCGTGGGTCGACTTCAGTGTCGCGATCCTTCGCAACACGACGATGCCCGACGGGACCGTCAGGAACGGATAAGCATGAGTGATGCACGGGGAGAACGCGACACATGAGTGGCGTCTATCGCTTCAAGTACGTCTACTACGGCGACAAGCGTCCCGACGAAGTCGTGGTCGATGGAGTCACCTGCCGGCGAGAAGGCATTTCCGAAGTAGTCGAGGTGAACGTCGGCAATGTTCACGTCAAGGTCAACGACGATGGTGGAGGAGTCAAGGTCGGCGGGTTCGCGTGGTACGTCTACATCGTCCTCTGTCTCGGGGGGCTGTTCTTCGGCGTGGTCTTCGTCGTCATCGGATTGATCGCAGGCCGAGTAATGCAGTCACTAACTGTCGGTAAGCGAGACGTGCAGGCCTAGACATCAGACCCTCGCCTCAGGGTTAGGCACTTCTCTGTCTGCGATGTATTGTTTCTGTGCTCGTATGCGCCACGAGCATCTCCGTGCTCTTCAAGAACAAGAGAACTCGATACTTCATCGATATCTCTAGACCTCGACGAGCCGACTTGACTCACACCGCTCGAAGACGATTGTGCGTCATTTGTGCGTCAATAGGTACAGTCCCGAACGTGGGCAAGGGCAAACACGCAAAGCGGACTACCACATTCAGGAAATCCGTCATCATCGCCGGAGCCGTCACAATTTTGGTCGCCGTCCTGGTACAGGCTGCGTACCTCATTCCGCCGACGGCTTCTGTGGATGAGTACTGGCTGGCGGAATATTGGATGAATGACGCTCAGAGGGGGCCGCTCTTTGCGTGGTTCCAGTGGGCTTTGACTCCGGTGCATTTTGTACTGATGGAAGTTGGTCTTCATCCGGCCTGGTGGTAATCGGGATGGGGATGGTCCCAGCCTGACGGTCGGAGCTTTGTCGTGCGGGCTTACTTCATTCCGCCCGTGCCGCCACTAATCAAATAACGCGAGCCACTGACTTACTCAACGATTCTTGTCCCGAGGAACTCGCTAACAGTTAATCCCACCTGCCACCCGGCGGTGAATGAAGGCGCTTTGGTTCACAGGACTGACGGTCTAGGGCTGGACATCAATCGGACGAAGCGGCATCCGGTAGCGCTTTTTTGTAATGAGAGCAACCATCTTGGGGTCGTTCAGACGCATCAGTTCGGGAGTGCAGTTGCGCCACTCGTCGGAGATCTCCTCGCAACGATCCTCCTGCAATCCGTTAAGTGACGTGACTGACCAATAAAAGTATTCCTGCGTCATGCAACTACTGAAGTCACAACTTGGGTCGTCATACACAAAGTCGCCCCGCCTGACGGCGGCAGACGTCAGCCGTCCCAACTGACTTTTCCTCTTCGCACCGAAAGCGGAGGGGTAAGCAGGGCCATAGCCACTATCAGTGATCATGTGCAGAACCTCTTCCAGCGACGCATCAAATCGACCAGCCACATTGGTCTCGTCTCCACTGACGAGAAAGAGCTCGTATTTCTGACTTTGTCGAGATTCCCAGATAGTGCTCTTTTCGGCTTCGTCTTCATTGGAAAACATGACCATTCCAGCGTTACTGCGGATTAGCTCCTTTACCACTTTACGGTTGTCTGGCCGACCGTCTCGGTTATTGTCCAAATACGCCTTAAGGACGTCACGTACATGATCCACGTCGTCCCCCGTGACCTGATTTGTCGCGAAGATCGGCACCCCGAAAACCTCACGAAACTGCGAAACCCACGGCGCAAGGTCGACTTGATCTGGCGGTAAGCCTGGACCCTCATCCGGAGGTGCTGCCCCAGCGGTCAATGCAGGGCCCCACAAAGTAAGCAGCATCATTGCGACAACAAGGTTCCTAAGACGTAACTTCACACCCGAAGGGTACCTACGTTGCCGCGAAGATCTCGTTTAGCGTCAATGACTTGCTCGGAAGCACCGCACCTACGTCTATCGCCGCCCCTTGGTACCAATCATCTGTCGCGCCGGTCGATGGGTACGGACCGTCTCTCAGGGCGCTGTAGAAGTCTTCAACACTCATGGCGAAGACGGATTGAAAGGCATCGCGCCAGTCCACGTGGTCGGGACGCTCGGCGACGAAATCCTTCAACACCAACTCGAAGGCGCAAGCCTCGGGTATTGCACGCCCTTCCAACATGTCGATGAGAGCAAGGACCATGAAGGCGGAGCTGGTGTAGTTGATGTCCGCGGGACTACCAAGTAGGCCACCGTCCCGTTCGAACCTCTCGAAGGCTTGGGGGTTATTCAGCACCGTTGCGCTCACGGGGAACAGGCCTCTGTCGAATTCGCTTTGCCCGTAGTACTGCTGAGTGTAGATCTCTTCGACAATTGTAGCGCCACCTTCGATCATCCACGTGGGCTTCATGATCTCTTCGGACAAGCCGATTTGGTAGATGTGGAAATACTCGTGCGCGATGACCGCGTATCGGTGAAGCGAATTGTCGATGAACTCCCTTTCTGGGATCTCGAGGATCATGTGCTTCCCGAGTAGGTCGTTTCCGCTGATTGATGAGCCGCTGGCACCACGGATTTGCGGGAATGGGTTTGGGATCGCCGAGTTCCAGGCGAAGACATGGAACGGCATCTTTATGTCCGGGACGGAGTAAATCCGCTCGGAGACCGGCAGCACGGCTCCAAGGTTGTTCATGATCGTTTCGAACTCCGCGACCCACGCGGCCGGCAGGCTTGAGTCGATATTCATTTGGGGGAAGACGAAGTTTCGTAGAGAGACGAAAAGTTTTGTGCCCTCTCGGCCCATTGGTCGATCGTCCCCACCGGCCGAGTGACACGAGCAAAAACCCAAACAAGCGGTGATTGGGTTGTCACTTGAAGCCTTCACCGGTACGGATTAGTCCCATTCGGCCGCCCTAGACATTCAACGCCAAGCGAAACTCAGAGGTGTTGAGTAGCGACTTGTTTTAGTGTGTAGTCGTGTTTAGAGACAAGAAGTCCCTCATCGCTGGCGTCACCCGAGTCCGCACGCGTCAATTATGGTGACGGCTTGCTCCGAGACGGCAAACACTTCATCCGTAAACTCTTCTGCATCACCCGAGACAAAAGCAGTCAAGAGTCCGACAAGACCGAGGACTCCTTTCTCGATTTGCTGCGCGGCTGAAGCGTTACTCTCTGACGCAGACGCGTTCTGAAGCCCTATGGCAATCTTGGTGACGTCTTCTTCGAACGACGAGATGTTCGTACTTCCATCCTCCAGTCCCTGCAACAAGCCGAGGAGTTTCAGCAGCGCATTTCCTGCCCCCACACACCCTTCACCGAAGTACTCGCCGTCAAGAATCGGCTCACCTGCAGGTGTCGGCTCCGAGTCTGGGTCGATGACGGTCCCTTCAAACCCCGATGGCGCGAGTTCGGGGCAAAGAGAGCCATCCGCCCCAATAGCCAGGAATTGCGCATCCGCAATGGGCGCCAACATCTTGAGCGCCTCGGCTTCACTGACGGAGTCAAGTTCTGCAGCACGCATCGCGCTCATGGTTTCATCCAAGACCAGGACGCGGTAGTTATCTTTTGCGGTCGACCACCCATCGGTTCGAGCGTCGTCACAAAAGGCTTTCGCGCGTGCTACGTACGGTTCCCACTGCTCGTCAGAGACATCCGTGTCCCACTGACCGGTCATGCCCTCCACAGTGTTGAGCCTGAGAGTCTCGTAGGTGAGCGCGTCCTTATAAACCTGCACTTGCGAATCGGTGTACTCCGTACGCTCAAGAGTGTCACCCGAGACAGAAACAATGACGTCGGATTCACCGGGTCCTCCGCAAGCGGTCAGCACCAAGCCGAAAGCAATCACGACCAAGGCTGTCTTTCTCATCGCAACTCCCGCTATTTTTAGTTCCCTGCCTACGTCCAAAGAGGCTGCCTACCCCCGGCTCTGGCTCGTGGACTGGGCGCGTGACTTGATGGCATGAAAACAAGTAGACCTTGGCGGTCCTTCACAGCGCCGACAGGCAGGCCAACACCTACGCGTGGTGAGGCAAGCATGGAAACCCGCCTAAGGCCGATATCGGTCTCACTTAGGTGTTTGGCGTCACCTCGGTGGGCTCAAAAGGAACATTTCGCTGCCAGAAACCATGCGGTCACGGACCTCTTGCAACTCCGGATCTTCCATGGCCTCGTGCATTTTCTCATGATCGATGCCGAACAAAAGCGTGACCGCCTTTCGATCATTGACTTTACCCACGATGGTCTTGCCTTCATCACACCAGTCGGATCGACGTTCAGACCAGGAGAGAAATACCTCTACCCACTCGTCATAATTGACCTTCAGTTCATTGACGACGGCGACGTCCATAAGCTTCCCATCTGTATGCACGTAACTTATTGATCAAGCACATCCCCTAGCCTACCGATCATATTTTCCATCCATACCGATGCCAGACCGCCCGAGCGCCAAACGCCAACCTGGGACACCGCCGAGAGTGAACGCGGTAAGCGGGCCATTGAGAAGCTGCGAGCCACACGCGGGTAACCCGAAGCCCCCAGGCCGACGATGCTTCCGCGCCCCCCTCAGGTCGCTTCAAGGTGGGCCGCGTACTGGTTCTGGAGAGCCCCGGACAGGTGGACACCAATGCTGGGCAAAACATCCGGTGGNGGATATTGAAGAGGGATCAGGGTCGCAAGCACTGCAAATTGCTGTATCCGAACAATGGTTCGGTCACCTTGCGCANCCGCAGCAAGGGTGAGTGCACCGTGGTCGGCACCGCACCTGCCGTTGCTGGTGAATGGCAAAAATTCCGCACCGTGCGCAAATATCGAGGGCGTTAGTTCTAGCTGACCGTCCATTGCACGAGTAGTTCGTCATCGTTGTCCCAGACTGCAACGAATTGGTCTTGTGCGACTTGAACCATGAAGGCCGCTCGTCCACGTTTCTTGACTCGTATTTTCTTCTCAGAGACAGTCGTGTAGTCCTCGCAGTCTGCTGAATCACAGGCATAAACTTCAACCCAGAGCGGTTGCCCTCTGGAAAGACGCGTCCGAATCGCTGCTCGCATAAAACCTTCGTCGTCGACATTTGCCCTCAAGACCCGTGTGCCGTCATAGCGATCTGGTTTTGAAATTTCCAACTCGGCCGGTGGTACCGACTCCTCCGAGTTATCGGATGAGACCTCCGACGAGCAGGGATTGTTGAGGTACATTGTGTTGAGGCCAGCAATGTCACCTGAACTGAGATTGCCACGGTTGTTTGGGATAGCACCTTGGGGATACATGATCGACGTAAAGTCTTTGACGTGATCAAAGCCCATCGCGTGCATGNCTTCATGAACAACAAGTGCCTCTCTCCCTGGCCCTTCTTTCCACGAATACCATCCTGGACCAAGGTCCGGCCGAGGCCATTCCAAGCGACGCCAGTCGCGCCCCTCCCACTTGTTGAGGGTCCAATCCACGCTGTTACTGAAGGCCACTGACCCCTCGCCATAGCCGTCCGGGCCACCAATCCCCGCGACATTGGACCCCCATCCCTCTGCGACTAAGTCCCCCCAACGGAAGTTCAGATCTGCGGAATCAGCGTTGTCGATTTCAACGAACTTCAATCCTGTGTGAGGTTCTAACGTGGCCAATCCACTTCGAATGTCGTTAATCAAGGTGTTCCGATCTGAGCCCTCCAAGCTTCTGTCAAAATGCCAGCGGACTTCCTGACACGCCCGATATGTTGCCCCCAACCCATCAAGTGGCTTCCATCCATCGTTAAACACTTGACCTGGGGCCGGCATCCAACGATCGCCCTGCGCCGCCGACGGTGGGGCTACTGTCAGCATCGTTGCAGTGATGGCTGCGAGCACAGTCACAACAAAGCGCGGACGTGGGCACCTGAACATGTTTACCTCCGGCTCCCCAAGATATACCAGGAGTCTGCGGAGACTCCAACGTCGCAAGAGTCTCCACATGGAAAGCGAAATGCGCGCGCACTCTCAATGACGCTACCGAGTACCGACGAATACCGGGTGGGGTGCGAAAGCGCATGAGATCCCTGGGGGTTTACCCGATGAGCCTCCCGAGGCAGGCCTACTCGTTCACTTGGTGTCCTCGCGTCGGAGTGCGAGACAAAATTTTACCCGAGTCAATCATGTCATTGTGGANAGTCATCATTCTGCACGCCGGCGCGGTCACTCTTCGGATGAGAGTGCCGGTGATGGTCGGATCCGTGCGAGTAGGAGGTCAATACCCCAGAAGATCAAACCGAGCAGGATTCCGAAAGCAGCTACGCCAGCAATGTTCACGAGCACGGTCGGTAGACCGTAGGCAATGACATTNAAGAAAGGATAAGGATAAGCCGNNATGAACTCCCCCCTGATCAATGTGTACAGCGCCCAACTTACTGGCACCACGAGCGCAGTAAAGATGGAAGCAAAGGTGATTTGCCCGCGAGGGCCGAAGANGAGCCAGATGATGACCGTCAGTGCGGGCACGATGTAGTGCTTCAATGCATTCACGATGATGTCGATGCCTTCTACTTGGGCGTCCGGAGCGAGCACTACTGCGTAGATCAAGCCCGTGATCGAAATCATGACGAGGGCATCCATGTGGATGGCTGACCACAGTCTTCCCGATCTCTGTGGATCGCGCGCGAGCTTTGTTGCGACGACTCCGACGATAATCAGGCTGAGGTTTGTGAAGTAACTGAAGGAATCAATTACACGTCCTGGCAAGCCGGCTATCCCACTCGGATTGTCACCCAACGAGTTCGCGTAAAGGGCACCGACTGGATTTATATTGAAGACAGTCAGTACCAGACCTAGGGCGAGGCTGAACCAGGTGACGACTGCAAGGCCCGCGTGAGCGCGCCGGCCATATTCGACTCTAGACACGATGACAGCCTAGGAGGCGACACTAGGATTTGTGACGATGCCGTCGCAGAACTCAATCACGTAACGACGCGGTTTTCCCCTGAAGTCCTCACCGCTCCGGATTACTCCCCATCCAGAAGTGTGGAGGGAGTACCAAACACAGTGCCTGTCGTCTTTGAATACCAAGAAAATCCATGGCACCCCTCGCTTCCCTACGGCGTTGGGGGTCGTTCAAGCCTGAGGTCAGGTGCGCATACTTTGCTTACACCTGTGTACAGCACTGTTCGACGTGGCGCTGCCCAATGTGCCCACATAGGAGTGCAATCCGGTGTCTCACAGATCCTTGATGAGACGCTTTACGTACCCGTAACCTGTCGCAGCGGTCCAACAAATTCCTGTCTTTTCCATGTCTAGGGGGAACGTTTCACTTAGGCCCTTGGGCAGTTCCGTCACGACTTAGGAGTGCACATGGCTAGAAAACTTTTGATCTTGGGCAAATATACGTAGTCGGGTATGGCTGGCGCGCTGGCTGACGGGTTCGAATCCCGACGTGAAGTCATGACCGACGCGATTACATCNANGGGTGGACGCCTCATTGACTACAGTTTTTGTATGGGTGAGNACGACTTCACAGTGCTGGCAGAGTANGAAGACGAATCAAAAGCCGTGGCTTTGACTCTGATACCTGTTGCGGCTGGAACGGTCATCGCGAATGTCATTCGACTGCTGACGATCGAAGACATGGATCAAGCACGTGAGCACTTCAAATTAGTGCACTGGACACCGCCCGGTCAGAATTAAGGGTGAGCCCCTCTCGGAAAGATTGAACTTTNTCATCACAATGCGATGGCTGTGGCATCAAGTACGTAACGTTTTTGAGGAACTCGATGTCTCATCCAAGTGTGGAGCTAGAAACACAAGCTGACCGTGTTACACAAAACTTAATGATCCACACAAATAGTTGTTGGTCGGACGACGTGGCCAGATCTTGAGCAGGGTGGATGAAGATCCGAACCCGTTCCTTTTATACGCGGGTGGATTAGGTCTCATCAATTATGCGAGATAGAACCAACCAGGTGTCAACGCCAAAAGCACGAGGCCACTCGTCAGGCCCAGAATGCTGACGCTGAGAAAACTAACCTGTATGGAGCGGCGTTGAATGATTGTGGTCAAGCCGGCGATGAATAAGACAACTGCGAAGAAAACGTTCGCCAAGTTGTAGCGATCACTAGTTGCTTCAGCCTCCTCAGCAGTGAGTCTGAGCTCATCGGCCTCATCCATGAGAGCGTCACCCTCGGACAGAAGTTCCTCACTGAATAGGTCGGCCACGTAGGGGTTGTCATCCGTAAAGGGAGTCGCGGGCCTGTCATCGTCGGGAACGTCCGACCACCACAAAACAGCTTCGTACAGGGCATCATCCATGACCGTCAGCAAGTAGTCGGCTGCATCCTCGTTGCCCGTGCCTGCTTCAATTGCGAATTGCAAAAAAAGTGACGTTTCGTATCCCGAGGTTTGATCCGCCTGACTGTACCGGTCATTGGCTCGTGCGATCGTTTCCTGCATTTGTGCATAAGTGCGAATAACTTGATCGCTCGTGCTTGCTTCTCGATAAGCAGACCATGCCGTGAGTAGTGCGGAAAATCCGAGTAAGAATGCTGCCGTGACCGCAAGAGCACCTTGCGAGGGTACTCGAGAGCGGCGTGTTGTTACTCCGTCAACATTGGACATTACATTTTGCTCCTTTTACAACGAGCGAATGCTTCCACAATACGACTCAAACGTCTTTGGACGTTTTCCTGCTACACAGCAAATTTGCGACCCCCGGCGCAGCATTCTATTTTGTCGCGGCGTTTATGCCGGTGTGGATGCGTTGTCCGGTTATGGGCGTGACTCAGTGTGCAAATGCGCCTATATGTTTTGCATGGGGAATAGGCGCATTGAGAGAGTCCAGAAAATCGACCTCTTTCTTGATGTCGTCTAGCAGGGCACACGCAAGGCTACGGTTCATTCCGTTGCGCACGACAATTCGCTGTACTATCTGATCTGCCATGTTGTCAGGTAACGGGTAAGCAGGAACTTGCCATCCGTGGATCCTGAGGCGGTTTTGCATGTGGTAAAGCGTCCAATTCTTGGTGTGGCCCGGTGTCAGTTTCCAGGCGAAGACGGGGATGTCCGAACCATCGCTCCATAACGTAAAGGCCGGGATTTTCGCGATTTCGTCAGCGAGGAAGCGCGCGACATCCCGGCTTTCTGCCTGAACTCGGCGGTACCCCGCGAAACCCAGTCTCAGGAACATGTAGTACTGGAGGAGAACCTGCGACCCAGGTCGAGAAAAGTTGATGGCGAGCGTAGGCATATTCCCCCCCAAGTAACTGACATTGAAGATGAGGTCTTCTGGCAGATCACTTTTCTCTCTCCAGACGACCCACCCAAGACCCGGATACACCAACCCGTACTTGTGGCCAGAGGTGTTGATTGACTTGACTCGAGGGAGACGAAAATCCCAAACGATATCCGGCTGGAGAAAAGGCGCGATAAATCCGCCAGAGGCAGCATCGACATGAATCGGAACATCCAAGCCCGTTGCCGCCTGATGGTCATCGAGAGCTTTGGCAATCTCTGCGACCGGCTCGTAAGAGCCGGTGTACGTGACGCCCATAATCGCAACGACTCCGATGGTGTTCTCGTCGATGTAGTCCGTGACTGTGGCCCCATCCAGGGTTGGATGTTCTTCAGTAACGGGGACGTATCGCGGCTCAACATCCCAATAGTTGCAAAACTTCTCCCAGACCACTTGAACGCCTGAACTCATCACCAGGTTGGGCGTGTTCGTATCCTGGCCGGCTGCCGTGCGGGCCTGCTTCCACCTCCGCTTGAGCGCCAATCCACCCAGCATGCAGGCCTCACTGGATCCGATCGTTGAAACCCCGATCGTCGTCGTTGGACTGGGAGCGTTCCACAGGGTCGCCATCATCGTTGCGCAACGCGCCTCAATCGCGGCGCTTGCTGGATACTCGTCTTTGTCGATCATGTTCTTGTCAGCGGAAGCCGCCATAATTTTGTTGGCGTTTTCGTCCATCCATGTCGTGACAAATGTCGCAAGATTTAGGCGGGCATTGCCGTCCAACATCGCCTCATCCATCACGATCTGATAGGCCGCCTCACTGGGGAGCGGACTATCGTTGAGGCGATCTGTGGGTGGCTTAACGATTTCCGCATCATTGAAAAATTGAGGGTTAGGCACGTCTGCTCCCGGTGGGCTTGAGCGAATTTCGGTGACGACAGGTTAGTGGCTTGGCGGCCGACGTTCGGTGTTTTTCTCCAGGCGCTCTGTAAGTCATGCAACATCAGTAAGCACACCCGGCTACTCATTGAGTGGCGAGCATGGAAGGCCGCCTGACTCAACGCTCCTTTTTCTAAATGATTTGCTACCCGACGCTCTCCCCTGTTTTTTATCCCCCTGCACTCAAATAAACCCGGATGTTTCATTTCCTGGGGGATTTTTGCCAGTAGGGCGGCGGGAGTGGCGGATTCATTTCAGAAAAAACGTCTCGCTCTCTTTTGTTGTTTGTTGGTGGGTGGTGGTGGTTGTTCGGTTAGTTCGTTTTTACTACTTGGGTTGTGTCGTTTGTTTTGTTGTTGGTGTGTGTTTATTGTCTGGTTTGCGGGAGCCCGTCACCCATAGCCTCGGGGGGCAGGCCCTTCTTTTGCCTGGGTTGTTGATGTTTGTCGAGATCTCGACTGATTGTTCTGGCCCAGCCGCTAGCCATGGCTCCCCCCTGGGTGGGCCTCCATGGTGGGGGGTGGTTTTTCGGAGCAAATATGGGATGCAATATGGGATGACCTGTTTCCAGCACACTCACCTTTTGGTGGATGTGCCGGATCCAGGAGGGATTTCGTGGTCGGGCTGACAGGATTTGAACCTGCGACCCCTTAACCCCCGGTCATCCTCAATCAAGCTTTACGCATGTCGCTGCGTAGAGCCTCGCCGGCCGCGTCTTCTTGGAACTTTGCGGGCAGCCTCAGCTCGCAAATTCTGCGCTAAAAGCCAGAATCCCCAGCCCAACTGCCGTACCCACGATCAGAATCGTGAAGATGACGCCGAAAGCAGCAAATCCTTTGAATGATGTGCCGAATTCCGTGGACGCCATTTCCGGAGACATGGAAGACTTCAACGCTTTCATGTCAAGAACTAGTCCCCAAGTCATAGCGAGGGTGAAGAGGGTCACGGCAACGAGAACAACTAACAGACCTACTGCGATGGCGTCATCGACACCCGCGTCATCACTCCACCATTTTGTTACTGAAACGAATGCGAAGACCGGCGCAAAAACCATGAAAAATGCTGTCCACATCGCGAAGGTGGGGTAAACCCGATGATTCATCCAACCCAGCAGCTGCTTGTCGTCCATATCTCCTCCTAGTCAATTGCCACCACCGAAGTATGCACGTGACAAGCAGCGAAATCCTCTACTTCGATTGATGCGACGCAGCCGCTAGCCATGGCATCCCCCTGGGTGGGCCTCCACGGTGGGGGGTGGTTTTTCGGAGCGAATATGGGATGCAATATGGGATGGCCTGTTTCCAGCGCACTCACCTTTTGGTGGATGTGCCGGA
>PBQQ01000058.1 GCA_002725095.1 Gammaproteobacteria bacterium | reverse complement strand
GCCTTGCCGCGATCACGTAATGCCCCAGCATCCGCAACGCTAGGCATGGACCTCAAGCCGCTGCTCAGCGCGGAAGAATTGTCGACGCGCATCGTAGAAAAGGTTGATCCTAATGCGATCACGGAAACGCAACTACGGGCATTGGATGGCTCGGCATTGATGTATGCGTTACCGGGTTTTCAGTTGCCCATCGTTGACGGCGTAGGACTCGTTGGAGAACCTGCGGAGCTTGCTCGGCAGGGCAAACAGCATGATGTGCCTTTTATTATGGGCGGCAGCAGTTTTGAGGGTACGGTGCAACCAGCCTCTGGCATCAGCTTGGAGGAATTTGAGACCTTTCACCAACAAGATTGGGATACAGCGCAACAGATGTACGCCGAGGAGTTTGCAGTCAGCAAAGAGTACGGTCTCAAAAAGATGTTCGGTGACAATCGCTATGTGCTGGCGGCGCGCACCATGGTGCGCAGCATGGCCAATAAAGGAAATTCGGCTTGGATTTATTACGTTGATTTTGTGCCTGAAAGCAGAGCGCAGGAGTGGCCGGGTACGCCACATGGTGTCGATGGCTATTATCTTTGGTCGGGCGAATCAGCAGGGGATCCGGAAACGGCGTCCTTGTCTAGGCGTTTGCAAGGCTATTGGATAAATTTTGCCCGCAGTGGCGACCCGAATGGTAACTCTCTGCTACGCTGGCCGGCGTATCAAAAGAACCTCGACCAGTGGCTGGTATTTGATGNNAAGGACGAAGTACGCACTGGCGTAATCGCCTCTAAAATAGACTTTTTAGAGGCTCACTACCTCAAGCGCACGGGNGNCAATCGGTGAAANGCCAAGCGGTGGATTGCNCCTGCGCTAANCGATTNCTTTAGCGAGTATTTCAGGTACTTCGATGTACTTCGCGCGTAAATATTCGCCCAGCGATTTGGCTTGTTTGTCGATGCGGTGATTTGAGGCTGCGCCNGTACCCAANACACCTTTGATNTAAAAGTTCATGGCCAGTAGGTTTGGCATGTCATAACGCTCGANTTCAAAGGCTCCGAAATCGGGCACCAGACGTCTGAACTCTTCAACGGTTAGGTANTCGTACAAAAAACTGTACGCTTCATTCGTCAATGCCCATACCCCGACATTGGCATTGCCGCCTTTGTCGCCCGAACGTGTGCCNAATAGCCGCCCGAACGGAATGCGTTGAGTTGGGCCGGTCGGCGCGGGTGCTATNTTNGCTGGCATCTGTTGATAGTAAATGTCCTCNAGNCCNAGNCGNTGNGTNGGCANNACNTCAATCGATTTNCCGCCAATGTGCACATGCTCGGTGATTNTTTGGCTGTCGATCAAGGCTGGCCAATGATAGATCGCCGGACCGCCGCTGAATCCTGCTGCGCCGCGGCCNGTATTGCCCGGTATACCCGCTAAACCAAGTTCGGTCACCTTGGCCGCAAACATGCGCCCAAATTTGCTTGGGTCAGAATGGGTAATGGTGACACGTAACGCAGCGTGGGCGACCTCGTTGCTGTCGGGGTCTTGGTGATCGCTGCGAATCAACTGAACGTCTACATCGTCGAATTGCTCGCGGCCGCCGAGGTTATGGAATACCGCATCTAGGTAGCGTTCCGCTTTCTCTTCGATATCGAGACCCGTGAGCAGGGTTTCCATAGACTGCTTGTATGGNCCGCGAGTATTAAAACAAACCTTATGTGTGGGTGGTGGTGTGCTGCCACGACAACCGCTGACATAAACACGGTCCTCACCGNTTTGTTCAATCTGCAAAGTGTCGAAATGNGCAATTACGTCGGGGTTGTAATAGGCCGGAGTCGAAATTTCGTATAACAANTGGGCTTTAACCGTACCCACNGAAATCAANCCGCCNGTNCCTGNGTGTTTNGTGATTGTGAAGTTGCCGTCAGCCTCGATCTCGGCGATCGGATAGCCNACATCGCGGAAACTCGGCACCTCTTCAAAGAACGCGTAGTTGCCGCCACAGCACTGCGCNCCNCATTCGATNATGTGTCCTGCAGTGAGNGCACCGGCGAGCGCGTCATAGTCGTCACGTTGCCAATTGAATTTCCANGCGGCTGGGCCGATGACGACTGCCGCGTCGGTTACTCTTGGACAGATGACAATGTCAGCGCCTTGATCCAGCGCTTCCTTGATGCCCCAGCCTCCCAGGTAAGCATTTGATGTCAGTGCTTCTTGGGTGCTGTCATGCAAATCGACTTGAGTATCTAAATTGGTGAACTTTTCACCGTTTGCCTGCAATGCCTCAAGGTTTGGCAGCAGATTGTCACCGTCAATGTAGGCGACTTTGGCTTCGACACCGAGCTCTGCAAGGATCTTCTCGACTTCGTCGGCCATGCCTTTAGGGTTGAGACCGCCGGCGTTAGTGACGATTTTTATGCCGCGCGCTTTGCAGTCCGATGCAACGTCTTTGAGTTGCTTTAAGAACGTTCCAACGTAGCCCACATTCTCGCCGCGAGTTTGTTGTTGGTTGTATANAATCGACATCGTTAACTCTGCGAGGTAATCNCCAGTNAGCACATCGATCGGGCCACCGTCGATCATTTCTCGGGCCGCAGCTAATCGGTCCCCGTAAAAGCCGCTACAATTTCCAATCCGTATTACATCCGTCATGATCGCCTCCGATTCAACTCNTACTTGCTATTGGTNCTGCACCCAGGATGGTTTGCGCTTTTCTCGGAANGATGCCATNCCCTCAGCNCCCTCCTCTGACCNAAACATNCGTGCGCTCCATTCGGCAGTTTCCTTAAAGCCATCAGCGAGAGACAACTGGGGCACTCGCCGTGCCAGTTTTTTGCATTCTTGGACGGCGATGGGGCCACCCAGATTGATCATTTCNATTTCTTCCTGCACGGCGCTGTGTAAATCGTCCGCGCTGACCGCTCGGTGCGCTAAACCCATGGCGACGGCTTGATGACCGTCAAAGCGTTCGCCAGTTAAAAACAGTTTCATGCCGTGATGAGTGCCAAGCTTAGGCAGGCAGACAACTGAGATAATCGCGGGAATAACGCCAATGCGCACCTCGCTGAAGCTGAACTGCACATCTTCACGAGTGATAACGATGTCAGAGGCGCCGACGAGGCCAAGGCCGCCGGCGAAGGCTGCGCCGTTGATCGCAGCAATCACCGGTTTAGGGCTGTCTATAATCGCGGTGAGCACATCGGCATAAGGCACCGCCCGTTCTGATCCTTCAGACAGTTGTCCAGGCGGGCTCTTCAGATCGGCACCCGCACAAAAAGCCGGCCCATTACCAGTAATAACGATGCTGCGCACGCTGTTGTCGGCGTTGGCGGCCATTAAATGATCGTACAATTCGGTCACTAATATGGATGACAGTGCATTGCGATTTTCTGGCCGGTTCAGGGTGATCCAAGCCGCGCCTTGTTTGATTTCGTACAGTGTTGCTGCGGTTGTTGCCATACCTAGATTCCTTATTCTTCGGCCATCGAGACCAGCAACTGGCCGTTATCGACCTGATCGCCAATAGTCACATGTACCGTCTCGATGACGCCGTCGCGTGGAGCGGTGATGCGGTGTTCCATTTTCATGGCTTCCATAATCAGCAGTAGNTCACCCTTAGTGACAGAAGCACCAGCGGCAACCTCTGTCGCCAAAACTGAGCCCGGCATGGGNGCCGTTAGGCCGCCAGTATTCGCATCTAAGCTACTGTCAGGGAAGCGAGGCTGTTCCTGCAGAACTAAGTCGCCTGCCGCGCCGTGTACGAGCCAATCATTGCCATGCGCTTGCACGGTGAATTGCAGGCGCCGACCGTTGTCGTCGATATCCACAGTGCCAGCACCGCATTCGTAGGCCTCGATGAGGTGCTCTTGTTCGTCGCAGAGCAGACGAAAACGCCCATCGCGATGNAGCCGGTATGCCACATCTATGTCGTCGTCGCCGCAACGAAAGCTGAACTGCTCCATAGGCATGGTTGAGTTGCGCCAGCCGCTTGGAAGGCTGCGCAAAACCTTGGNTTTNNTGCGNCGTTGCGCCTGCGCTTCCATGGCCACAGCGATCGCGGCTTCAACCAGTTCCTGACGTGCAACGTCTCGCACGCGAGCGGGTTCGACGCGTTCAATGAAGTCCGTGGTGGTATCGCCAGCGAGGAATTCGCCTGTCCGCAGGGTCGCCACCAGAAAGTCGCGATTGGTGCGTAGGCCCTGAATCTCAGTGGTCTCCAGTACGCGNGCTAAGCGGCCCGCGGCTTCTCGGCGGGTGGGTGCATGCACGATAACTTTGGCGATCATTGGGTCAAATTGGGTGCTGATTTCGCTGCCTGTTTCTACGCCAGAGTCGAATCGCGCTTGGCCCACTGTGGAGGGTGTCCACGCGAGCACTGGCCCTGGCGCGGGTAAAAACCCTTTAGCCGGATCTTCAGCATATAAGCGCGCTTCAATGGCATGACCGTTGATGCTGAGATCTTCTTGCGTGAACGACAACGCTTCCCCCTCGGCTACGCGAATCTGCTCGCGTACCAGATCCTTACCAATAATCTCTTCGGTGATGGGGTGTTCGACCTGCAGGCGAGCGTTCACCTCAAGGAAGTAAAAGTCATCACCACTCAGCAAAAATTCCACCGTGCCTGCAGACGAATAGCCGAGNTTTTTCGCAGCGGCAATTGCTGCATCACCCATGCNTGCGCGAATCGCNTCGGTAACGGCAGGCGAGGGCGCTTCCTCGATAATNTTTTGATGGCGGCGCTGAATNGAGCATTCACGCTCATAGCAATGCACCAAGTTGCCGTGTGTGTCGCCGAGAATTTGGATCTCCACGTGGCGTGACACGGCCAGCCATTTTTCTAGGAACACCGTGTCGTCGCCAAAAGAGCTGCCGGCTTCGCGTTTCGCGCCCTCTACTGCAGCCAATAGATCGTCTGCTTTTTCAACAACCCGCATGCCGCGGCCACCGCCACCGGCCGATGCTTTTACCAAAACGGGATAACCGATTTCTTTGGCGGCAGCAATGATGTCGGTTTCTGCGGAAATTTCGATACCCGGAAGAGTGGGTACGCCAGCTTCGTCCATCAGGCGTTTCGCTGAGAGTTTGTCGCCCATTAACCCGATGACTTCTGGCGTTGGCCCTAGCCATTTGATCCCTGCATCAATAACCGCTTGAGCAAAGGCTTCGTTTTCCGACAAAAATCCGTAGCCAGGATGGATGGCGTCGGCACCGCTGCGTTGGCAGGCAGCCAGAACTTTGTCGACGTCGAGATAAGTTTGTGCCGTTGTACGGCCGTCTAACGCGACGGCGCTGTCGGCCTCTTTTACGAACGGTGCCTGAGCGTCACCGTCGGCGTAAATTGCCACAGTGCTGATGCCCATATCGTGGGCCGTGCGAATAATACGCCGTGCGATTTCGCCGCGGTTGGCGATCAGTAAGCGTGTGATGGGTGTGATTACATGCGCCATGTGCCGTACTCCTTGGTGCCCTTAACGCTGTTGTTGTGACAAGCCGACAGCGACATGGCAATAACATTGCGGGTGTCTCGAGGATCGATCATGCCGTCATCAGAGACCCTAGATGTGGCGTACAAGCCCTTGGATCGCTCTTCAGCCCAATGTTCTGCGAACGCAGCGCGCTGTGCATCGGCTTCCTCATCGAATTCGATACCACGTCGCGCGGCGGCTCCGCGACCGACGATGGTCATAACACCGGCCATCACGGACGGGCCCATCACCGCGATTTTTGAGAACGGCCATATATAGGTGAACTTGGTGCCAAATGCGCGGCCGCTCATGCCGTAGTTGCCTGCGCCATAGGATGCGCCAACGATAACAGTAATGTGCGGGACGGTTGAGTTGGATACGGCGTTGACCATCTTCGAGCCGTTTTTGGTAATGCCGCCCTGCTCAAAATCGGTTCCGACGATAAAGCCAGTGATGTTGTGGAGGAACAGGATCGGCACATCGATTTGGTTGCACAGTTGAATAAACTGCGCGGCTTTCTCGGCTGATTCGGAGAACAATGCTCCGTTGTTGCCAACAATGCCCACCGGAAATCCCTGCACAGAAGCCCAACCGCAAATCACGGTAGGGCCGTAGAGCGGCTTGAATTCCTCAAACTTTGAGCCGTCTACGACGCGCATGATCACCTCACGGATGTCCAGCGGCGTTTTCAGGTCTTTCGAAACCAATCCCAGCATGTCCTCTGGATCGTGCACGGGCTCGTCGAATTCTGGATCGGGTTCTGGCCCGAGTTTGCGCCAGTTCAAATGCGAGACGACCTCTCGACACATCCGAATACCGTCCATTTCGTTTTGGGCCAGATAGTCTCCCAAGCCGGAAATCTGCGTGTGCATGTCAGCGCCACCGAGATCCTCGGCATTGGCGTCTTCGCCGGTGGCCATTTTTACTAAGGGGGGACCGCCTAACGACACCATGGCCTGATTTTTAACCATAATGTTGTAGTCGCTCATGCCCGGTTGATACGCGCCACCGGCTGTTGCTGCGCCAAAAACCACAGAAATAGTCGGGATGCGCATTTTTGAAAGTTCGGAAATTTCGTAAAAGAGCCGGCCTGATTCTGCAAAGTGGCCGATTTCCCGGCGGATAGAAGCTTCAGCGGCCTTATTGGGGTCACCGCCATCACCGCCGCCTTCGCCGCGTAAGTCGGCTCCTGCACTTTCGACGAATTGCACATAAGGCATGCGATTTTCGCGCGCGATCTCAAGGCCGCGCATCAGCTTTTTGGAGTTGAATGCATTAAAAGCACCGGCACGGACCGAGGGGTCGTGGCCGAGGATTACGCATTCGACACCTTCGATAACGCCGATACCCACTACAAAACCAGAGCCGATGTCGAAAGACGAGCGCCAAGCAGCCAATGGGCTGATTTCTAAGAACGGCGAGTCGCGGTCGAGCACGTGGGCAATGCGTTCGCGTATGGGCATTTTGCCGCGCGTGCGCAGGCGCGCCACCGCTTCTTCGCCGCCACCCTCTGCAGCCTCGTCATAGAGTGCTTGCAACTCATCAAGCGTAGTTTCCATGTCTGCTTTATTTTGTTGAAAAACGCTGTCCTTGAGGTCCAGCTTTGAGTTCAAAACAGGCATTAAGTCCTCCCCCGAGAGCTATGCCAGAAACCCGAGTGTGTTGAGCTGACAGTTAATTTAATTGATCTACAAAAGTAGCAGAAAAAAAAGCCAGCCATAAGGTTTTTTTATGCTAACTTCAGAAA
>PBQQ01000057.1 GCA_002725095.1 Gammaproteobacteria bacterium | reverse complement strand
CAGCGTTTATTAGAAGTTGCATAATCCTATTATTCATTAGACGGAACGACCCATGTCAGCAAAAGAAACCATCGCTATTCTCGGCGGAACAGGCGACCTCGGCACAGGCTTAGCGATTCGCTGGTCAAAAGCCGGCTACAGCATTGTTATTGGTTCCCGCACCCAAGAAAAAGCCGACGCTGCTGTCGCGGCGTTGGCCGAAATCAGCCCCGATACCCCGGCCCAAGCCATGGAAAACACAGCAGCTGCGGCGGCTGGCGACATCGTTGTGCTTACGGTGCCGGCGGATCACCAAATATCGACCTTGGACAGTGTTAAAGAGTCGCTGAGCGGAAAAATTCTCATCGACGTTACTGTGCCGCTGGTACCGCCAAAAGTGGGCACCGTGCAAATGCCAGCCGAAGGCAGCGCGGGCAAGCGGGCGCAAGATTTCCTCGGCGAAGACGTACACGTAGTCAGCGCATTTCAGAACATCGCAGCACATTTGCTGCAGCAAGACGTTGTTATCGAATGCGATGTCCTGGTCGCGGGCAACAGCAAAGAATCACGCCAGCGCGTCATTGATCTGATCAGCGAGGCTGGCATGAGCGGCTGGCACGCAGGTCCAATCGCGAACGCCGCAGCGGCAGAAGCGCTGACGTCGATCCTGATTCAAATCAATCGCAGCGGCCTTGTGTCTCATTCCGGGATCAAAATTATCGGTCAAGAACACTAAACCGTTCGGCTGGCCTGATGACCGCTGAGTATTCCGTGTTCGGCGTGCCGGACATCCCNATGATCGAACACGGCNACTGTTTGAGTGACGTCATTCTCCACGCTTTGGAGGCTGCCGGCCTTTCGCTGCACTCCGGCGATGTGGTCTGCCTAGCACAGAANATTGTNTCTAAAGCCGAAGGCCGCATGGTCGCGTTATCCGGTATAACGCCCGGCTCCGAAGCTCTGGAACTGGCCCAAGCCACAAGTAAAGACCCGCGTATGGTGCAGCTTATCCTCGATGAATCCACCGAGGTTCTGCGCCACAAACCAAACGTTTTAATCGTGCGTCACAAACTCGGCATCGTTGGCGCCCATGCCGGCATAGATCAATCGAATATCGATCACCNAGCCGAGGAACACGCGTTGTTGTTGCCGGAGGATCCAGACGCAAGCGCTGCTTTGTTGCGCGACGAACTGCAACAAAGTACCGGTGTCGATCTGGGTATTGTGATAACCGACAGCCACAACCGGCCGTGGCGCATGGGCACCATCGGTTGCGCGATTGGCTGCGCGGGTATTCGCGTTTTAGACGACCAAGTGGGCGGCAAAGACATCTACGGCAGAACCCTGCACGCCACTTTGATAAACCGAGCAGATGCCATAGCCTCGGCGGCGACATTAGTTATGGGTGAAACCACAGAAAAACTCCCTGTCGTTATCATACGCGGACTTAACTCCGAACAAACGTTGAGTGCCAACGACCGCGCGTCGGTCATCAACCGCCCTCTTGAAGAAGACTTGTTCCGCTGATGACTAAGATCCTTGCCTTAACCGGCGGCGTAGGCGGGGCGAAGTTAGCCGTGGGTCTCGCGCACATTCTGGATCCGCAAGAAGTGCTGTTCGCGGTCAACACCGGCGACGATTTTGAACACTTAGGACTGCACATCAGCCCGGATATCGACAGCCTCACCTACGCGCTAGCGCAGCAAAACAACACAGAAACCGGCTGGGGTCGTGCTGGTGAAAGTTGGAACTTTATTGAAACTCTNGGCACTCTCGGCGGCGAAGATTGGTTCCGGCTCGGNGACAAAGATTTAGCTTTGCACACAGCGCGNTCGCAAATGCTGCGCGACGGTGCTTCTTTAACGGCAGCCACTGCCAGCATCATCCGGCATATGGGCATCACGCATACCGTTGCGCCCATGAGTGATGATCCTGTCCGCACCATTGTGCACTGCCAGCAAGGTGACCTTGCCTTTCAGCACTACTTTGTCCGCGAACGCTGCGCGCCAAAGGTCACTGGTTTTAGCTTTGACGGTATCGACCAAGCGCGCCTTAATCCATTGATCAAAGATTGGCTCAAGGAATGCGACGGCGTCATTATCTGCCCATCTAACCCGTTTGTTTCGGTTGATCCGTTACTGCAACTCGACGGCTTCGGTGAGGCCCTAAAAAGNTTGCCCGTTTTGGCGGTGTCCCCCATCGTCGGCGGCATCGCAATCAAAGGCCCAGCGGCAAAAATGATGCAGGAACTTAATATGCCTGCCACTGCGGTAGCGGTAGCCGACCACTACCGAGGCCTCATCAACGGTTTCTTGATCGATGAAAGCGATAAATCACTGATCGAACAGATCGATGTCCCGACTATCAGTACCCCGAGCGTCATGGTAACGTTGCNNGATCGNATTGACCTTGCAAAGGCNTGCGTAANCTTTTTGATGACGCTGANCGCCACTTAGGCGCNGCCCAGTCAAAACGGTTCCGACAACTCAGTNGCACAAAGAAGGAGTGCGAATAGGGGTCGAGATCGCAACAATAACGTGCAGTACAGGGGTTATGTATGTGGGCAATAGTTCCCATAAAGACATTCGAGCATGCGAAACAGCGTCTTGCTGATGTTTTAAGCGAAGAAGAACGCCGAGCCCTGATGCTGGCCATGGCCAGAGATGTTCTTACCTGTTTGTCGCGTAGTACCGAACTTACCGGGATTTTGATCGTTTCACGCACGCGCGAAGCCGACTCCCTCGCCGCCGCCTTCTCCACCGAACGATTTGCCGAAAGCCCTAGCGCTGATTTAGCCCAAGCGCTCACTCAAGCCACTGAACATTTAGTCGCGAACTTCAACGCTAAAGGTGTGTTTGTGGTNCCGGCAGATGTACCCGGTATAGATCCCAATCAGGTAGACGAGCTGATCTGCGCTAATGCGGACATCACATTGTTGCCCGACGCCGAACACAAAGGCACCAATGGATTTATCTGCGCACCACCTTTAGCTATACCCTATGTCTTTGACGGCAAAAGTTTTAAGCCCCATGCGGATGCGGCCTATGCGGCAGGCATAAACCCAAGAATTGTGCCGGCGAGTAAATTCGCATTAGATGTAGACCTTCCCGAAGACTTAAGTGCCGTCTATCAGCAGCAGCCCAACAGCCAGACAGCCTCTTATTTGAACCGTTCTGGCATTGCCCAGCGTTTGTACCCCACCCACCAATCGCACTCAGGATAGGCCATGGAATTAATGCTCAAAAATGCCATTGCCGGCATCCTACCCACGGACGAACAAGCCTTGTCGCTGGCCGATTGCACCGATACGCGCGCGCTTGCCGACACGGCTTCAGTTATGCGCGATCAGGGTTTCAACAATGTCGTGACCTATTCGCGCAAAGTNTTTATCCCATTAACTCATCTGTGTCGCGACGTATGTCACTACTGCACCTTTGCTCAAGTGCCGCGTAAAGTTGCAGCGCCTTATCTGAGTATTGATGAAGTATTGGAACTNGCTCGGCATGGCCAAAAAATGGGCTGCAAAGAGGCCCTGTTCACGCTCGGCGAAAAACCCGAATTACGTTACAAGGCCGCTCGTGAAGCATTGGCCGAAATGGGCTACGCCAGCACNACNGATTATTTNTTCGCAGCGGCCAAAGCCGTATTTGAAGAAACCGGCCTATTACCACACCTAAACCCCGGCAATTTAGACGCCGAGGAANTNGGGCGCCTACGCAGTGCGTCGCCTTCNATGGGCATTATGTTGGAGTCCGCTTCTGAACGCCTNTGCGAGAAGGGCATGCCGCATTATGGATCACCGGACAAGATCCCAGAGGTGCGATTGCAGACCCTCGCCGAGGCAGGCAAAGCTCGAGTGCCTTTTACCACTGGCATTCTGATTGGCATTGGTGAAACACGCTTAGAGCGCATTGAAAGCCTGCTGGCCATTCGCCGAATTAATCAGCAATACGGCCACATTCAAGAAATTATTGTGCAGAACTTCCGCGCTAAAGCAGAGACCAAAATGGTCAATGCACCGGAGCCGGATCTGGGCGAATTACTTTGGACCATCGCCTGCGCGCGCATTATTTTTGGCGCCGAAATGAGTGTACAGGCGCCGCCAAATCTGAGCCCAGGCGTGCTGCCACAAATTGTTCATGCGGGCATCAACGACTGGGGCGGTGTATCACCGGTAACGCCAGACTTCGTAAATCCAGAAGCNCCTTGGCCGCACTTGGATGAACTGACGCGCGAAACCGCTGCCGCGGGTAANTTCCTGACTGAGCGTCTGACCGTCTACCCAGCGTACGCTATGGANCTGCCAAAATGGACGCATCCGGATTTACATNACCGCATGCTTGAAATGGTCGACAGCGAGGGGTTTCCNNGAATCGACGAATGGTCTCCGGGAGANCCAGATACACCGCCACCCANNTCAATCATGAACGCNATCATTAATACNCCTAAACACGTNTCNNAGGATGTGNGCGAAATTCTTGATTTGGCCNGTGCCGGCANCGCNCTNAGCGAACAGCAANTTNTTCGTTTATTCAGTGNGCGNGGCGATGACTTTAGCGCNGTGGTGCANCACGCAGATCATTTACGNCGCAANACCANTGGNGACAGCGTCANTTTTGTCGTCAACCGAAACATCAATTACACCAACATCTGTTATTTCAAATGCCAGTTCTGCGCATTTTCCAAAGGCAAGCTGTCGGAGAATCTGCGCGGNCGTCCTTACGACCTGTCGGACGAAGAAATTCATCGGCGCACCGTCGAGGCTTGGCAACGGGGTGCCACAGAAGTCTGTATGCAAGGGGGCATTCACCCTGANTACACCGGTGATACGTATGTGCATATCGTCGAGGTCGTNAAACAAGCGGTNCCTGAAATGCATGTGCACGCNTTNTCGCCGCTTGAGGTNTGGCAAGGCGCTGCGACNCTCGATCTTGGCTTGGTCGACTACCTGCANAAACTCAANGACGCCGGGCTCAATACGCTGCCCGGCACNGCTGCTGAGATCCTTGACGACGAGGTACGCGCGATCATNTGCGCGGACAAGATTAATACCCAACAGTGGTTTGATGTGATGNAGGCGGCNCACGAAGTCGGCTTCAAAACGACNGCCACNATCATGTACGGTCACGTAGAAAAACCCGTGCACTGGGCACGGCACATTATGCGAATCAGAGCGTTGCAAGAGCAAACGGGCGGNTTTACCGAGTTTGTGCCGCTGCCTTTTGTGCATATGGAAGCNCCAATGTACCTAAAAGGNAAAGCGCGNAAAGGACCTACATTCCGNGAAGCTATNCTGATGCACTCGGTGGCACGACTCGCGCTGCACGGCCAAATCGACAATATCCAAACCAGTTGGGTGAAAATGGGCCACGAAGGGGTTAAAGGCTGTCTGAATGCTGGCTGTAATGATCTCGGNGGCACCCTGATGAATGANTCTATAAGCCGNGCTGCCGGTACTCTGCACGGNGAGGAGACNTCGCCACAGCAAATGAGCCAGATNATTCGCACNATGAACCGCAACCCTCGACAACGCGCCACCAACTATNCNGACGTNAACAANGAACGGGTNNCCGCCGGTCTACGCCANNTNGATCTNATACANATTNTTAATACGCCAGCGAANAAATANGAACGCAANCGCCCNAGNGANGANCTGATTCGTAACGAACCCCTAGCCGTAGANTCTAGGCCTGCACGCCCATCCGGGGCATCCGGCGCTTAACGTCTTTCAACCAGCGCCTTTAACTCCACTAACTGTCGCTTGATGTCATACAAATTCGGCTCGGCTTCGCCTTCGTGCGCCACTTTGAGGGCGTTACGCTCACGTTGGTGTTCGTCTTCTAACACTTTAACGACGATACCAATGATCATGTTTAAAAACGCGAACGCGGTAAGAAAAATAAACGACAAATAGTAAATCCAGCTCCAACCGAATCCGGCACTGATGGTTTCGTACATGACGTCGGTCCAATCTTCGAAGGTCATTACCCGGAACAAGGTCAACAAACTCACGGCAATGTCGCCCCACAACATTGGATTTACCGAGGCGAACAAACTCGTACCTATGGCCGCATAGATATAGAAAATGATGAACATAAGCAGGCAGACGTAGCCCAGTTGAGGCAGCGCGCGCAGCAGCGAATTCACCAGAACACGCAATTCAGGCACGATAGAAACCATGCGTAAAACGCGAAATATCCGTATTAAACGGCCCAACAAAGCCAGTTCCGACTCGTCGACGGGCACTAGACTAACGGTCACAATGAGGGTGTCGAATACATTCCAGCCTTGACGAAAGAACGAGCGCTTCTGCGGCTCACCTAGAAAACGTACGCTCAATTCAATAAGAAAGAACAGCGTAATNGCCAGATCCAGCATCTCCATCGCGCTTGCTACGCGCGCATCCAACGCATAGCTGTTTACCCCGATCATCACCGCTGAGAATAAAATCACAGCCACAACAAACATCTCGAACACTTTGTTCGATCGGACTCGGTCAAAAAATCTCTGCAGTTCGTGCGTAGTCAGAACCATCATGCTTATAAAATCCTCACTTGAGTAGTTCGATCAATCGTCGGCCACCGCAGACTGCTGCGCATGGGCCGTATTAAGGGCAAAAATATCACCTCCCATCATCGGCTTAAAAGTGGTTTAATCAAACAATTGCGTTACGGGAAGAGANTACTCGCCATGTCTAACATCAACATCAGCTACGCTCATGTGCCACGTTTTGCCGCCGGAGATCAGGACGGCCTTGACTATCTGGAGGAACACGGTTACGTGGTCATCGCAAACGCATTGACTGCGGATGAAGCAGAGCATGCACTGGGCCTGCTGTGGGACTATCTGGAGAATTTAGACACGGGCATTGATCGCAACAATCCGGAAACCTGGGACGACGATCGCTGGCCGACCGCCGTGCATGGCGGCATTTTACCCAGCCACGGCATCGGCCATAGCGCAGCCCAATGGTACATTCGCGACCGCGCACCGGTGAAACAGGCGTTCGCTTCGATCTGGCAAGACGAAGATCTGCTAACAAGTTTTGACGGTGTTGCACTTTGGCGACCCTGGACGCGCCGCCAGCATTGGCGGACGAATAATGGGCCAAGCTGGATGCACATCGACCAACACCCCATAGGCAGACCGGGTAAACACTGCGTTCAAGGGCTGGTAAATCTGATCACCACATCACCTGCGTGCGGCGGTAATGTTATGGTCCCCGGCAGTCACAAGAATTTTGCCGCAATCCCAGACCTGTACCCCGAGCGCCTCGCGCGGATCCACCCAAGCATCGATCATTTTCGTTTCCCAAATGACGACGAACTGCTAGCGGGTACGCAGCCGATTATCTGTCACCTAGAAGCAGGCGATCTATTGTTATGGGACTCGCGCACGATTCATTGCAGCAGCCCTGGTTTGGAAACACCGTCGTTCGACGATAATTTGTACCGCGCCATCAGCCTCGTGTGCATGATGCCCAAGAGCAAGTCCAACGATAAAGTAATCGCCAAGCGCAGAGCCGCAGTGGATAAGTTAGTCTCCACCACAAACTGGAGCGACCGGTTTATCAATGCCGATGAATTCCCAAACGTGGTCGAAGCAAGCAAAGTTAGAACCTTCAAACTACCACCGGTGCCCGCCCTCAATGAGAACCAAAGCAAGCTGGTAGGCTAATGACGGCCTGCTGCGGCGACAATTTAGCCGCTGCGGAAAGATTTATGCGAAGGCGCGCTGGAAAGCAGCGGCACGATCAACGCAACAA
>PBQQ01000056.1 GCA_002725095.1 Gammaproteobacteria bacterium | reverse complement strand
ATCCCTGTATCCATTTTCCATTAGCTCTGCTTGTCTGTAGTAAGGCGCAACTGCGCAGCCTATGCTAAAATCATAGGAAAAACCTGCTCGATGGGTAAGTAGATGATCCACTGTAATTAAGCCGTCTGCAGGGGCCAAATGTCCATCTGAATTTAATACTGACATATTTAAAAAACGGTTATCAATTTCTGCTAAAGTAGTAGTTAACTGAAGCTGTCCGTCTTCAATTAGCTTTAATGCTAATACTGAAATTATTGGTTTGGTCATTGAGTAAATTCTGTATAAAGCGTTCACAGGAATATCCGTACCATCAGCCAGGTCTTGAAACCCAGACTTGCCGCTAAAAATACCTTTTCCACCTTTGCTCACTTGCCATTCAATACCTGCGAATAATCCGCTTTTAACAAGGTCGTCTGCTGTCTGTTTTAGATAGTCCAATAAATTAGTCCTTATTGAGATATTCCAGTTTTACGGCTGATCTTGGTTTATTTTGTTTTTGCATTGAGATTTAGAAGCTTAATTTTATCATTAACCGCAATTCAAATAAACGCTTAAGTTAGCGAGTAGGGTATTGTGAGTTTGGATAACTCACTGGAATGGCACTTAGCTTTAATCATCTAATGGTCGAGCGTGAACGTACCAGTCTGTAATTTTATCACCTGTCTTCTTGGCGAAAATAAAACATTTGCTTTTCCAATCCCCATCTTCACTCGTACCCCAAGCGGTGTGGGTTCCAGCAATACTATCAGCTGTATCGTGAACTATGACATAATTATCCATACCAGCGCAGAAATCAGTTTCAGACCAATCAAGACACTCTTGCCGAGTCATCGTTTCGTTAAGACCAGTAAAATGGATCATACAGTTATTGGCTAAAACTGGGTCGAGATATGACTTATCCTTATTTGAGAATGCATTGTTAAAAGCATCTAAAAACTCTGTTGCAGTTGTCATTTTATAACTCCCTTCAGTGCTGCTTAATAAAGGAAAACATACTATGGGCCTTTTTGACAACTCATATATTTAATTTGGATACAGAATTTTTGGCTTGCTTGATTAGTAAAGAAAACAAGAGAGGCACGCAAATTACAAACCCAAAGACCTCTGTAATTTATAAGCTTGAAAGACGCTAGCTGGCTGTTATCAGGTCAACACAATTGAACCATATTGCTTTTCATACGCGCACTTGATGCGGCACGGCAAAGCTGGATGGACGGGCTAAGGCATCTTTGCAAGAAATTGGTATGGCTGAGTTAATGGTCGGTCGATTAATTAATCAAGTTCGACTGCGAGAGCACCCATCATACCGCCTGTTGAAGTCATGCCTACAGCTGAACTCGCGGCAGCTCTAACAGAATCTATGTTTGCTTTTAGCTGTTCTTCGCTGCTCCAAATTGTCATGGTTCTTAATGTTTTCTCACCAGTGACAGTTGCACGCATATTAATTGCACCATGCTTCTTCATCTCAGGCCAGAAATTTTTGGCGGACTCAACTGCGTTATCGACATTTCCGTCAAATTCCCAATCGGTAAAAGATACAAACATTTTTTTCTCCTTATTAGTAAAGAAAGAACTAAGTGTGATTTCTTACTATTTGTAAAGATTTGACGCGGCGGAAAGTAAAAAGCTGTTAATACGGGTGCACATAAAAAAGGCTATCTTAATTTAGATTTCAACTAACTAAGGCTAAGGGAGCTTGTCCTTCTTTGGAGTGGAAATCTTTGATTCTATCTGCAATATCAGCATGGCTGTTCTTACCCTGAGCAGGTGATTTTTCAAAAGTGGCCTTATCAGGATAAAAAGATGTTAATGATGCTGTTATTGGTCCAATTATCAAAAACACAAGTGCAGTGGCATCTATTAGAGCTCATTAGAAAATTTGCTGCTCAGGAACAAAATGAATCGTATAAAGTGATTTCGTAAGGTATAGAACATGTATAAATTTTGACCTGAAAACGTTAAATTAAAGGAGATCATTATGCGGAGTATCTTTTCTGGAACAATGCCTGCGTTGATGACGCCCTGCAAAAAAGATCGTACGCCTGATTTCGAGTCTCTTTTAAGGAAAGCTGAAGAACTGATATCATTTGGTATGTCTGGGGTCGTATACTGCGGTTCAATGGGTGACTGGCCGCTACTTACAGATGAACAACGCATGTACGGCGTTGAATGTTTGGTAAATGCGGGGATCCCGGTTGTGGTTGGTACTGGCGCCATAAATTCTAAGTCTGCAACTGCGCTCGCTCGACATGCGCAGATGGTTGGTGCAGCAGGTTTAATGGTCATTCCTAGGGTTTTATCAAGGGGAAGCTCAGCTATCGCGCAGGAGAACCACTTTCGGTCAATTTTATCAGCGGCACCTGATCTCCCAGCAATAATTTATAACAGCCCAGTGTACGGTTTTTCTACTCGAGCTGAGCTGTTTTTCTCTTTGCAATCCGAGTTTCCAAATTTGGTCGGTTTTAAAGAATTCGGTGGCCGTAACGATTTGCGCTATGCCGCTGAAAACATAACCTCGTTTAATAAGAAAATTTCACTAGTTGTTGGCGTGGACACTGAAGTTTTTCATGGTTTCGTAAATTGTGGAGCTACCGGTGTAATTACTGGTATTGGCAATGCGCTACCAAACGAAATCCTTCTATTGGTTGCATTAGCAGAAAAGGCGGCTGCTGGACAAGTTCAAGCTAGGTTGCTAGCCCAAGAGCTGGAGTCTGCTTTATCAGTTCTATCAAGTTTCGATGAAGGCCCAGATTTAGTACTTTATTACAAGCATCTTCTTGTTTTGAACGGTGAAGATGAGTATCGACTTCATTTCAATGCTTCGGATGAGCTCACTAACGAGCAGCGAGCTTATTGTGAGAAGCAGTATAGTCAATTTAAAGCCTGGTTTCATGATTGGAGAAAACAAGAAGGAATTATCTCGTCCGGTATGTGATTAAAACGTAGAAATATTAAAAATAGTAAAATTATGGAAAGATTTTACTGTTTGAAAGCAGAAATTCTGCGATTATTTATTTGAGCAAACCAGCTATTTGGGTAACTCAGATTTTGGCAAAGTTGGTGAACGAGTCATTTGTTTATAAAGTAGCTTCTTTTTTCACAGCAGTTTTAAATTAATGAAAATCCATACTTTGTCATGTTGTAGTTTTTGGTGGGCGTACACTTGCTAATGATAAGGCTGGGTAAATAGTCCATTTTGCCAGCTGTAGAAAGTCAATTGAGTTGTTTGGGATACAATATCTCAAGCTCGCGATCGGCCGCGATAAGTATGTGCATATCCCGGTCACCATATCACTAGGTGAAAAATAGATAACAGGTTAAATTAAAAAATAAACGTCAAGCAAAAAGTTTGTTGTATATATCGGATCTGCGGTTACATCTTCGAAAATGTTTGTGATCGTTTATTGGAAGGTCCTATCTTTTTCTGGTTTCATCGGATTTCCAGCAAACCGCCGTCAATAGGGATGATTTGACCGGTTATCCAGCCAGATTGCTCAGACGCGAGAAAGGCGATAGTGCGGGCGATATCTTTAGTCGTTCCCCATCGGGATAAGGGATAGCGTTGGATCACCGCTTCCAGAAGTTCTTCGAAATGAGAGTCGTCACGTGCTCGAGCTCGGAACTGGGATTCTGATAACGGTGTTCTGACCGCCCCTGGTGCCACGGCGTTGACACGAACGCTATTGGCGGCAAAATCTGCAGCTAATTGTCGGGTCAGCGCAACAATGGCGCCCTTGGATGCTGAATACGCCGCTACACCTTTCATGCCAGATAACCCGACAGTCGATGCAGTGAAAACCAAGGCACCTTTTGTATTAATCAAGTGGGGAAGGGTTGCTTTTGCTGTCAGAAAAGCTCCAGTTGCGTTGACTTGCATTACTCGGTTCCACTGTTCCAGAGATATGTCCAGCAATCCGCCTTCTTCCATTATTCCCGCATTGGCAATGACTACATCTATCCGGCCTGCCCATTCTATCATCTTTTGTACCAAGGTATCGACTGCAGCGGGATCAGAAACATCTGCTTTGACAGCAATTGCTTCCGCACCCTTAGCACAGATCTCTGAGGCGACCTCTTGCGCACCTTTTATCGAAATATCTGAGCAAAGGACGTGATATCCCGTCTCGGCCAAGAGTAAAGCAGTTGCGCGTCCAATCCCTGAAGCTGCACCGGTCACAACCGCTGTTTTGTCCGATACACTCATGTTAATCTGGGACCGCAGCAAAAATCTGTGGGTACATGTTTCGCATTGCAGTATCGTCCATCTCTGCCTGAAACGCGTGGCTTTGGGATAATTTGAGAGCACGCTTTGCGGCAGGACGAGCGTCGAGTTCATCCATCAGGCGTCGGATATTTGGGAACCGATCAAAGGCGGTGTCTTCTGCCAAAACATAAGGTATGCGAGGTGCCCAACCCCAAACAGCCATATCAACGATCGTGTACTGGTCGCCGAGCATGTAGCGCCTTTCCTTCAAGCGATTATCTATAATCTGCCAGTGGCGGTTAGCTTCGAAGTGATAGCGTTTGATCGCATAGGGCAGCTTTTCAGGGGCTATGTTGCGAAAATGAAAGGCTTGCCCTGAATACGGACCAACACCTGTCCCAATAAACATAAGCCAAGACAGCAAAGCTCCACGTGAGTTTGGGACATCTTTTGACATGAACTGACCGGTCTTTTCTGCAAGGTAAAGTAGGATTGCGTTGCTATCGAAAATAATAGTTTCGCCGTCACGGATTGCTGGAACTTTGGCATTCGGGTTAATCTGAAGATAGCTATTTGTATGTTGATCTCCGCGCTTTGTATCAATGGGCGTGGCACGATAATTTAGGCTGCTTTCTTCCAGAAATAGGCCGACTTTTAGAGGGTTAGGTGCAGCGTTGAAAAAGAATTCGATCATTTAGGTTCCAGTCAGTGGCGTAAAATCTTTGAGAAGAAATCACGCGCGCGATTAGTTTGAGAGTTGTCGAAGATATCAGCTGGCTTTCCTACTTCAATAATATGTCCTTCGTCCATAAATATAACCTTATCTGCAACTTCACGCACAAACGCCATCTCATGGCTAACGATAATCATGGTCATGCCCTCGTTAGCTAGTTTGCGAACGGCGTCCAACACCTCATTAACCAGTTCTGGGTCAAGTGCTGATGTGACTTCGTCCAGCAAAAGAATTTGGGGTTTCAGAGCCAATGCCCGTGCCAATGCAACCCGTTGCTGTTGCCCTCCTGACAATTGGTCGGGAAAAGCGTTGGCCCTATCAGAAAGTCCCACAAGTCCCAGTAGGCGGTGCGCCTCCGTGATTACATCAGTCTTGCCCCATTTTTTAATTTTCAAAGGAGCTAAAGTCAGGTTTTGCATTACTGTCATATTCTGAAACAAATTATACTGTTGAAATACAATGGCCATGCGATCCCGGGCGGCCCTAACTTCTTTAGCAGATGAATAGTTCATCCTTTCGTTACCGATCATTACCGTGCCACCAGTGATCGGCGTTAGTCCCATCAAAGCTCGCAGAACTGTGGATTTGCCAGAGCCTGAAGGTCCAACTAAAGATGCGATTTCACCCTTTTTGATCGAGAAGGAAATGCCCTTCAGGACCTCAAGAGTGCCGTATTTTGCGCGAACGTCGCTCACCTCGAGGTGTTGCAAGTCGTTTCTCCAAATATTGGCCGAGCATGCTCAGCGGAAATGAAAGCAAAAAGTAACAAAGGGCAATAGTGCCGAAAACCAAAAGGCCTGAATAGCCTTGGTTGTTTAACTCTTTGCCGCGGAATGTCAGCTCAAAGACACCTACTTGGCTGACTAATGCAGTGTCTTTGATGAAGCTGACGGCGAAGGCGATGGCCGGTGGTACAATGACTGGCCAAGCTTGTGGCAGGATAATGCGGATATTAGTTTGCAGGCGAGAGAGGTTCATTGACTGTGCAGCCTCGACCTGCGTTATTGGTACACTTTCGATACCGCCGCGAATGATGTCAGCGGTATATGCCACGGCGTAAAGGCATATCGCAATTACAGCGATTGTGAACAGCGAGGCATCTGGCGTTACCGCCTGTATAAAGAACAGAACTAGATAAATAACGACAATAAACGGAATGCGGCGAAAAACCTCGACATAAGTAATGCAGATCCATCGCAGGGGTAGGGCCCACATTCCCGGTGTTTGTCTCAGGTACACAAGCACAAAGGCCAGACCGAACCCAATAAGACAGCCAGTTAGCGTCATAGCCAGTGTCAAACCTGCAGCTTCCAGCAATAGGGTCATGTTCGGGCCTGAAAAGAAACGGGGAATTTGCTCTAGGATGCGCTCCATCAAAAAATCCTCGCTTTGACTCTAAATGCCCAGCGGCCCAAAAGTGCAAGTCCGATCGAAGCGATGAAAGTCAGGACAACGTACATGCCAGCAACCACGGTGAAATACTCAAGCCAGCGATAGTTTACAGTTGATAAGTTGATGGCTTGTCCGGTCAGTTCGTCTACACCAATCAGTGCCCCGACAGAGGTGCCCATGACCAGAACTACAATAAAGAAATTCGCAAGTGCAGGATAAATTGACTTAGCGATATGTGGTAAAATAATGTAGCGGACCTGTTGTATCAGAGACATGCCAAGGGTCTGGCTTGCTTCGATTTCCGTCACACGTACAGATAGGAATCCTGCTCGCAGAATCAACGTCAGATACGCCCCAGCATTCATAGTTAGGCCAATTAGAAGGCAGGCTTCGTTTGACCATCGGATACCCACCTCGGGAAGGCCAAAATAGAGAAAGTAAATTTGAATTAAGGCGGGTGTGTTGGTAATAAAGATGACGTAGCAATCGACTAGGAACCGAAGTGGCCAGACCCCATACGTTTTGATGGTCGCAAATAATAAACCGATTAAAGAGCCGCCAGCAAATGCAAAACAACCCAGTTGTAAAGTCAACCAAGCTCCTTCTAGAAGCTCAGGAATGTTGTCCCAAACAACACCAAATTGGAAACCGTAGTTCATATGCTTTTCTGAAAATGGATGCTCTGATCACTGTTGAAGAGATCAGAGCCCTTAGATTGCGTCAATTAAAAGTATGGATCAGGATCTACTGTCCGTAGCATTGGCGCTCCGTAATGTTTTTCCCAGGTGTCATTAACCATTCCTGACGAATGCAGGTTGAAAAGTGAGATGTTTAGAACTTCAGTAAGGTTATCATTACCCTGACTGACTCCGATCGCGCAATAGGCCACAAAGATTGGGGTTTCGACTACACGCCAATTTACATCAGGATAGTTTTCCGTAAAGGCCATGAAGAAATCGATATTTTCCACAATCGCGTCTGCACGTCCTTGCCCAACAAGGCGGACTGTATCTGCTAGCGTGTCAACAAGCTCAAGATTGGCATTTGGCATGTTTTCGCCAATCCAATCTACTGTCCAGTTGCCGCGCATGTTCGCGAGAGTTACGCTATCTTTGTTGAAATCCTGCCATTTATCACCTTTTACCTTGTCAGTTGTAAGGACTGCCAGTACTTCGGTGTGAAGCGGCACGGTATAGTCAATCAGTTTCGCTCGGGCGGTGTTGCGTGTTAACGCACCAAGCGAGATATCTATCCGATCGGTTGCCAGAAAAGGTACACGCTGCGGTGTCTCGGTAGGAACCCATTCGACTTCTACACCGATTGCAGAAGCCAAAGCGTTCCCAACGTCGATGTCAAAGCCTTCCCACTCGCCTGCATCATTACGTGTGCTCATGTTTGGGAAATTCGGATTGATCCCGATACGGATCACACCGTCCGAAAGAATGTCGTCGAGGCTTTTTGCTTGGACTGTAGTGACAGCTGATGCTGTAATTGCAAGTCCTGCTATACCTGCAAGAAAATATCTCTTTAGCATTTGTAATTACTCCCATGTTTATCAGATTTGCCGGGCAAGTTTCCAATTTATTTTGGCGCTCCGACCTGTTTTGTGCGCAAAATGAACTTTTGTGCGCATTCAGCTTCGGTGAGAATTGATCTTGAGTCAACCCCCGAACTGTCCAGTGCTATTCACTTTTGCACTATGGCTTCGGCCTCAATTTCGACCAGATACGGGCCGACTAAATCTATACCACCAACTAGCGTGTTGGTTGGTCGTAAGTTGCCAAAATACCGTGCGTGCACGCCACTGACCGATTCCCAATCACTTGTATTCCGCAGAAAAATACGAGTGCGGGCCAAGTCCTCAAGTGTTCCGCCTAAATCCTGAATTGTGGCCAGAATTTTGTCCAATATATATACAGTTTGTCCTTCGGCATCGCCTTCACAGACGACGTTACCGCTTGCATCTGTCGCAGTTGTGCCGCTCACCAGAATGCGATTTCCGTCGCGGAGGGCGCGCGAAAACCCGGCCCGCTTTTCCCACATAGTGCCACTATCAGTGTGTTTTCGGCCGGGTCGAACTTCGACGACGTCAAAGACCGATGGAAGTGTATCCAGATGGTGGCTAAGATCTCCAGAGGCAGTCAGAAAGGGTGGCTTACGATATTCATCTCCACAGTCTCCGGGAATGCAAAGTAAATCGTCTGTAACTGCCTGAATAGAGGCACGGTCACTGTCGTCCAAGGAGATTTCTTGGGCCCGTAGATTGTCAATTCTGTGATCACCTTCTGTCAGGCGCGCGCCGATAATTGTTGCGCGCACTGATGTTTGATCTAGCGCCCATGCCGTCGCTATATTTGTAATCGATACGTTATGTTTGCGTGCAACTTGGTCAAGTGCGCGTAGAAGCGCCTGAAAGGCGGTCCAGCCGCCTGCCGCATCAATGTAGCGCTTATACTTCATTCGGCTCCAGTCCCGAATATCATCTGGCTCTTGTTGTTTGATCCATCGTTCTGACAGAAAGCCGCCGGCTAAGGTTCCAAAAGCGAGAATTGCTACGTCATAGTCTTGGGCAACCTTGCTTAACTCACCAGCCGCACGTCGATCGAGTAGGGAAAAACAAACCTGGTTAGATGCGATTTCAATCCCATTTTTAATTACCATTCTCAGGTGTTGAGAGTCAAAATTAGTTAATCCGATTTCTCGGATTAATCCTTCTTCGCGGAGCCGCATGAGTTGAAATAGAGCGTCCAGATATTCGGGGCTCTCGTAGCGCCACCAGTGAAATTGCATGACGTCAATAGTGTCCAGTTCCAGGCGGTTCAGTGCCGTTTCTATACCTTTCCTAACGGTAACAGCACTCATTTCTCCAGGTTTAGGGCACCATTTAGTCATGATTGTCGGTGGGTTCTCACCTTCCTTGCGCATGGCTTTATGAACCATTCCGGCAATAATCTCGGCACTTCCATAGTGGTCCGCCATATCAAATGTATCAAAACCAGCCTGAGCGTAAGAATGTAAAGCATTGGCTGCCGCATCTAAATCAAATGGCTTCCCATCGCGCTCTTGATCCGCCATTTGCCAAAGGCCAGTCACAAGACGCCGTATGGAAACATTCTTCCCAAGCCTTGTTTTAATCGGTTCTTGCATTTTAGGCTCCGTGGTATTTTATAACAATAGTGTGTATTTTGGAATTCGGTGCAACCTGAAAATAGGAGCAACATATGCAGATTGGGGTTGTGGTCAATCCTTTTGCTGGTTTGGGTGGCGCAGTTGGTTTGAAAGGAACGGATGGACCGGACAGCGTTGCAAAAGCGTTGCGCCTTGGAGCTCGGGCTAAGTCCGGCGAACGAGCTCGTGTTGCTCTGGCTCACTTGGCAGAACGTGTGCCAGGAGCGGAACTGACGCTAGCTCGAGGCGAAATGGGTGAAGATTGGTGCGAAGGACTTGATCTTAGTCTAACAATTACTGGGCCAACAGCACTTACCGGAACAGCGCGGGACACTAAGGAAGCGGTACGTGCTATGCGGGATCGAGATGTAATTGTGTTTGCGGGCGGGGACGGAACGGCGCGGGATATTGCTAGTGTTGCTGGAGGTATAGGCATATTGGGCATCCCCTGCGGCGTGAAAATGCACTCTGGTGTCTTTGGGGTCAACCCTCGTGCAGCTGGAGCCATGATGGCTGATCTGGTTGCTAACCCGAAGCGTGTCGATTTCGTAGAAGATGCTGAAGTAATGGACATCGATGAAGACGCCCTGCGTAATGGCGTTTTGGCTCCGCGCCTTTATGGACTCGCCCGAGTGCCTATTTCTCGGAGCCTTATGCAGGCTGCAAAGGGTGGGCCCCGTCTGAATTCGGCTGGTGCGCTTTCAAGCGCGGCGGCTGAAATAGTAGCTGAAATGGATGTCGAAACTTTGTACATTATAGGGCCCGGAACCAGCGCGCAATCTGTCGCTAAGGCGGCAGGTCAAACAGCCTCTACGCTTGGTGTTGATGCAATGATTGGACGTAAAATTGTGGCGCATGATGTGGATGACGCATCGCTTCTGCGTTTGGCCAAAGGGCGTAAGCTGCGGATCGTTCTAGGTGTTACAGGCCAGCAGGGTTTCCTACTTGGGCGAGGAAATCAACAAATTGGGGCCAAACTGGTCCGAAGGGCTGGACGAGAAGGATTAATGATCCTTGCAACAGAAGAAAAGCTTACTCAGCTCAGTCAACCAAGGCTATTAGTAGACACGGGGGAGCCAGATTTGGATCTACAGCTTGCGGGTTTCGTGCGTGTTACAACCGGGAAAAGGCGTAAGATGATGATGCGTATTGATTCGTGTTGATAATGGATGTGCGATATGCGAACAATTGTGCAGTTTTGAAGTTTTGGTTATACTTTAGTTGAGAGGGAGGCTTAATATTATGGCTACAAACACCCGCGCCCATCCTTGGATGGCTAATTCTGCACCCGGCGCAATTCAAGCCATGCTGGATGAAATTGGCGCTTCATCGGTTGATGAGGTCTTTGAACAAATCCCAAAAGACCATTTCCGCTCAGCCCCACTAGATTTGCCGCCAATTCTGTCTTCTGAAGTCGAATTGAAGCGTGATTTAGTGAGTAAGCTTAAGAAGAACGAAGATTGCGAGACTAATCTGAGTTTTCTAGGGGCAGGTGTTTGGCAACACCACGTTCCAGCAGTTGTGGATGAGATTGTCGGTCGTACTGAATTTGCAACTAACGTTTGGGGTAGTTATCAATCCGATCATGGTCGAAATCAGTCGTGGTTTGAGTTTTCTTCACAACTTGGCGCTCTCCTGAACTTAGACGTCGTACAACTCCCGGTTTACTCATGGGGTTGTGCGATAGGGCATTCCATTCGAATGGCGCAAAGGATCACGGGCCGTTCGCGTGTTCTTATCTCTCAGTTATCGGACCCTGAGCGTTTGTCAGTCATCCAAACCTACTGTCAACCGACTGAGATGGACAGCCATATTGAGGTTCAACAGGTTGCAGTAGATCCGCTGAGTGGACGAATGGATATAAGTGATCTTGCTTCGAAGATGGGCGACGATGTAGCGGCAGTTTATTTCGAGAACCCCGCTTACCTTGGTACAATAGAAACTGAGGCTGTCAAGATTGCGAGCATGGCGCGCTTTGCGGGTGCTGAAACTATTGTTGGTGTTGATCCGCTGTCTCTGGGGGTGATGACTGCGCCTGGTGATTATGGCGCGGATATAGTGACTGGTCCGGTGCAGCCTCTTGGTGTTCACATGCAATGTGGTGGTGGAGTGGGAGGTTTCATCGCGTCGCGTGATGAAGAGAAATACGTTCTGGAATATAACGGTTTTCTAGTTTCAATCGTTGAGACAATGAAAAAAGGGGAGGTGGGTTTTGGTCTGGCGTGCCCACATCAGAACTCATATGGATCTCGCGAGCATGGTAAGGATTGGACGGGCAACTCGACTTATCTTTGGGCTATCGCGGGAGCCGTTTACATGAGTTTACTGGGTCCAGAAGGTTTTCGTGAACTTGGAAACTTAATAGTGTCGCGCGCACGTTACGCGGCGAAATGCCTAGCAGACGTGCCTGGGATTCAGATCGTTTGGCCTAACTCGACTTTTAAAGAATTTGTCGTCAACTTTGATGATACAGGAAAAAAGGTTGCCGAGGTGAACGATCTGCTGCGTGAGCGAGGAATTTTTGGAGGCAAGGATATATCCAAAGAGAACAACGCACTGGGACAGTCTGCGCTATACTGCGTCACCGAAGTTCACACCGCGGCTGATATTCGCAGACTTGTACGCACCTTAAAGGAGGTTTTGTCATGAAAAGTATCCCTGAATTTCGGAGCGCCAAATGGAACGAACCAGTAGTCATGGAAATGGGCCGCTCGGGCTCACGTGGACAGCTTTTTCCTGCTCCGGAGGATGAAGTGACAGAGGCTGTTGGTATTGATCTTATTCCGGCTGCAATGCAGCGAAAGGATCGAGCCGCACTGCCAGAAATCACCGAGTTTGAGGCACAACGCCACTATCTGCACCTAAGCCAGATGACGTTAGGCATGATGGGTGTCAGTCTTTTTGGCACCTGTACTATGAAGTATAATTCCAAAACTGCTGAATATGCGACGCTGCGTCCGGAATTGGCCGAAGTACATCCCTATCAGCATCCCGATACGCTTCAGGGTGTACTTGAGATTTTTGATGATTTTAACGGAATTCTGCAAAACCTGTCGGGTATGGATCAGTTCATTTTTCAGGCAGGTGGAGGGGCCGATGCTGCATATACAATGGCTGCAGTTGCTAGGGCCTACTGGAGAGACAAAGGAAAGTTGCATCAGCGTACAGAGATGGTAACTTCGGTTCAAGCCCATCCTTGCAACCCTGCAACAGCGGCAGCCGCCGGCTTTAACGTGGTAAACTTGCCTTTGGAGGACAACGGCTACCCATCCCTCGAAGCATTGAAAGCTGCGGTAAGCGAGAAAACGGCGTTAATTATGATCAACAATCCTGATGATATGGGCATCTACAATCCTGAGATCAAAGAGTGGGTTAAGGTCGCCAAAGACGCTGGCGCTCTCTGCTTCTATGACCATGCCAATTTCAATGGTGTTATGGGCAAACTTTCGGCGAGAGAGTTAGGATTCGATGCCTGTATGTTTATGTTGCACAAGACATTTGGTGCACCCAAGGCAGGGGGTGGCCCGGCAGTTGGAGCTTATGGCTGTACCAAAGAACTAGCGCCGTATTTACCCTGCCCAGTTGTTGTGAAACATGGAAATAGCTATATTCTTGACGAGGATCGACCAAAGTCATCCGGGAAGGTGCGCGAGTTCTGGGGCAATGTGCCTCAGGTCGTAAGAGCATACGCCTGGGCTCGCGCGATGGGCGCTGATGGTATCAATCTCGCCTCGGATATCTCGGTCGTCGCAAATAATTATATGGATAAGAAGCTTGGCGAGATAGTAGGGCTTGAGATTTCGAATCCGAAAATCAATGCTCATCGGATGGAAATGACGCGGTGGTCTCTAGCACCTTTGACTGAAGAGACTGGCGTTTCGACTGTCGATTTTGCAAACCGTCTGGCTGATTTCGGTATCGACCCCTACTGGATGAGCCACGAACCTTGGATCGTTGCAGAACCATTTACGCCCGAAGCAGGTGAGCTATGGTCAAAGGAAGACATCGATATGTGGATCGGAGTGATAGCTCAAATTGTCCAAGAAGCGCGTACAAACCCCGAATTCGTGAAAACTGCACCGCACAATCAGGCGATTGCACAGGTTAAGGGAGATGCTTTTGAGGATCCAGCAAAATGGGCGATGACTTGGCGAGCATATAAACGAAAGGTGCAGGGTAGTACCAAAGTAAAAGGTGTGGCGTAAATGGTGCTCAAGCTCGTATCAGTCTGCAAGGACAGAAATTCCATCGAGCTTGATTGTTGGGGGCCGACCGAGTACCAAATCAGAGATTATGCGGGCCGTCATTGGTCCGGCGCTAAAGCCTACCCATGGAAACAAAGCGAGATAAAAGCCTGGAATTCCAGGTGCTTCACCAATAATTGGGCGCCAATCAGATGTACCATTGACCCAAGCGGTCCAGCTTCGGATTGTGCGAGTGTTGGCAATCTGCGGCACCACGCCAGCCGCTATCGCCATGTTGCCAGCGAAATTTAAAGGATTGGTGACCAGATGCCCATTGTCTCTTTGATGCGCTGCCCAGCCGCCACCGATAATGCATGCTCCATTGGACGCCTGTTTCAAAGAAAGTTTCCCTGCGGCAGAATAAACCAGGTGAGGGATAAGTGGCGCTATCGGTTCGGTTACCGAAACCTGAAGAGGGAAACCTCCAAGCTCAATCTTCATGCCAAGCATCGCAGCTATATCTGCGGCCTTAGCACCAGCGGTGTTTATCACTTTGTCAGCTCTGAAACTACCACGAGCGGTTTTTATGCTGAAATCACCGATCTTGCCCGACAAGTCAAACACAGGTGTCCCTCGATAGAGTGCCGCTCCCGCTGCTATTGCAGTTCGAGAGATAGCAAAAGTTACGCGCAAAGGATTAGCCTTGCCTTCGCTAGCGCATATGCCACCTCCAAGGGCGTCTTTAGAAAGGTAAGGGGCCTTTTTGAGAAGTGCAACTTGGTCGAGAATTTGGGTTTCAATGCCAACTGTAGCTTCGATTTTTGCTTTCGCTTCGATAAATCGCAACTGCGCTGCATCTCGTGCGACGATAATGCCGCCACCAATTTTTACATCAAGGTCTTCACCAACCTCATCGCCAAGTTTCTGCCACATATCAATAGATTCTTTTATAATTCTCAAAGTAGGAGCATAGGTTCGCGCCCAACCCTCACCATACCTTACGAATTCCGGGTATTGAATCTGAAGGTGCAGCGAACCGGCATTTGCACCAGATGCAGCAGATCCAAAATCGTTGGCTTCCAACAAAATGACGCTTGCGCCTTCACGAGAAAGATACCATGCGGTCAGAAGACCGACGAGTCCACCTCCAATGATAGCAACATCATAACGCTTCATGCGGCAACCCACCTTGAAAGGATCGAAATATGAGACGCCTTTTTACCGGCAGTCATACTGTGACTGTAACGCCATTCACGCCACGTGGCTTTGAGATCGATTTTGAAGCGTGGGAAGGATTTCTTGACTGGCAAGTTGCATGCGGCGTGCCTGGGGTGATCATTCTTGGAACGACAGGCGAGTTTCTTACAATTACTGATTCTGAACGGTCGACTTTCGTCAAAAAGACAGTCGACTATGTCAATGGTCGGATGGTGGTCTGGGTCGGCACCATGAATGCCCATACTCCCAATGCGGTGCGATACTCCAAAGAAGCGGAAGACCTTGGTGCGGACGGTTTGATGATAATTCCACCGTATTACTACACACCAACAGATGACGAGATTTTTGAGTATTACAAGGCAATCTGTGAGTCTTGTGATTTGCAGATCATGCTTTACAACAATCCTTTCACGTCTAACGTTGATATGCCCGCCAGCTTGGTTGGTCGACTGGCAAAAAGTTTTGAACAAATCCGATATATCAAAGAGGCGTCGCAAAGAATCGAGCGAATTCACGACATTTTGGTAGAAAGCGAAGGCCATATGAATCCCTGGGCGGGACAGCGCGTTCTGGAAAGCTATAAGATGGGCGCTAGGGGGTATGTGAACCCTTACGGAAATTATATCCCACGCGCTTCGGTTAAGTTTGTGGAATGGGCCGAACAAAAACGCTGGGATGATGTCCAAGCGGTCCAGTCGATTATTTCGAAATTCGATTCCATAATCACCAAGGGCCATCCGCTTTATGGGCATCAGTGCTACTCCAAAGCTCTCGCAGCCGCAGCTGGGCATCCGGTAGGTGACGTCCGAGCACCAATTACAACCTTTGAAAGCTTGGGTCAGGAAGGACGTGAGCGCGTTGCTCAGATGGTACCTCTGATGGAGGAGTTGGATACTCTTGTGGACGCGATTGAAAACCGAAAAGTTGCGGCCAAATAATTTCATCTGATATATGCTGCGCCGTTGAGGTCGATGGTTGCACCTGTAAGGTGCCTGGCGCGACCTTCAGCCAGAAAAACTACAGTATCAGCAATTTCGGAGGGTGGTATCCATTCACCCATTGGAAGTGTTGCAGTCACGGCCTGTTCTCCTCCAGTTTTGGCGGCGCTGTCCACTGACATTTGGGTGCGAACAACTCCAGGTGCAATAACAAAAGCCAGGATGCCCCGATCGGCATAATTACGTGCAACCGTTTTGGTGGCTGCAGCGATGGCAGCCTTGGACCCAGCATAAGCGATAGCGCCTGGATTCGAGGTGCCACGGGTAGTAACCCAACTACCGATCGAAATTACTGAACCCGTCTTTTCAGCCTTTAGCCAGCAACGTACCGCATGCCTAAGAAGGCGAGCAGGCGCATGCAAGTTTACCGCGATAGAATGAGACCATGCCTCCTCCCATGTTTCAATCGGGTCCTCAATGCCACCAGTTTGTGGCATGATACCCGCATTGTTGACCAACACGTCGATATAACCGTCTGCTGCTTTGAGAGCTTGGCTCCAGAAAGCATCGACCGCGTCAATATCGGAAAAATCAGCGCTCAGAAGAGTGACCTGCCCATCGCTTGCGAAGCTCGTTGCCTTTTCTGCCCCAGTGCGATCATTGCCGTAATGGGCGATAAGGCGTGCCCCAGCATTGATAACAGCATGTGCTGTCGCCGCTCCAATACCTTTTGAGGCGCCTGTAACGAGTACGGTTTTTCCAGCAAGAGACGACATAGCTATTTCCTTGAAACAAATGGTGTTGCGCTTAGTTTCGGATTGCATCGGGCATATGGTGCAGGCAATTCGATTTCTTGATCCAATGCAACGGCGGCTTTCCAAGTCCAGCGCGGATCCCAAAGCATTCCCCGCGCAAGTGCCACCATATCTGCCTGCTCGGTGCGCAGGATCGTTTCGGCCTGAATAGGTTCGGTAATCTGGCCAACGGTCATGGTCGCAATGCCTGACTCCGAGCGGATGTGCTGCGAAAGGTTGGTTTGATAGCCTGGTCCCGTTTTAATTTTCTGGGCCTGATCAAGGCCTCCTGATGAGACATCGATCATGTCACACCCGAGCTTTTTCAAAGCGCGGCAAAAATCTATGGACTGCTCGATATCCCAACCACCTTCGATCCAGTCAGTGGCAGAAAGTCGAACCATAACTGGTTTTTCACTTGGGAACGCAGCGCGCACTGCTTCAAAGATTTCTAGCGGATAGCGCATGCGTGAGTTGAGGTCTCCACCATACTGATCACTGCGTCTATTGGTGATTGGTGATAGAAACTGATGCAGTAGATATCCGTGCGCCATATGAATCTGAATGGTATCAAACCCTGCCCGATCAGCATGATGTGTCGCATCCACAAAGGCCTTTTTTACGCGGTGCAAATCATCGTTGTTCATTGGATCAGGCGCGGGCCAACCGCTAAGATAAGGCACGGCTGAAGGGGCTTGTGGGTGCCATGCTCCTTTTCCTTCAATCATTCCGCCGCCCTTCCAGGGCTCAACAGTACTGCCTTTGCGGCCTGCATGACCAAGTTGAAGACCTACAGCTATATCACTTACAGATTTGATGAAGTTAATAATGCGTGAAAAAGCTTGTTCAGTTGCATCATTATAAAGTCCTGTGCATCCTAAGGTGATCCTACCTTGCGGCTCAACGCCAGTCGCTTCAGTGAGAATTAGTCCAGGCCCGGATAAGGCAAACTGACCCAGATGCACGAGATGCCAGTCTTGGGGAACACCATCCGTTGCAGAATACTGACACATTGGGGCGACTGTGACCCGGTTAGCAATTGTCAGACCCCTAAGTTTTATCGGTGAGAACAGAGTGGTGGCCATTAAGCCTCCTTTTTTGATTGATTCGTACATTTGTGCGCTATACAAACATTTGTGTGTAATTTTAACATGTCAGTTCAGTCTGACAAGCGGAAAGGAATAATATCCAAATGAGTAAACTTAAAGTTGCGGCCAGCACATTTCCGTTTCTTTATTCCCATGATGGTTTGGGAGCTATGAAACATCTTCATGGTCTTGGATACAAGGTTTTTGAATTGATGATCTTTCCGCCACATTGCTGGCCGCGTGAGATGACTTCGGATCAGCGCAAAAATTACAAGTCTTGGTTGGATGGCGAAGGTTTGCAAATTTCGTCATTTTGTTATCCTCTCCTCGATAATAACCCCAATGGCGTCGATAAGTTGATGCGTGAATATACACTTGATAGATATCGTGAAGCGATTGACTTTGCTGCCGAACTGGATTGCCCTTATGTGGTCGCGATTCCAGGTCCAGTGAATAGCCTGATCAACCCGCCACATCAATGGATGCTGGATTGGTTCGTTGAGGGCATGAAAAAGTTGGTCCAACACTCCAAGGGAACAGGCGTTGAGCTTTTACTTGAAAATGTCCCATTCACATATCTTCCGACTGCTCAGGATATGATTGATACGGCTGCTCTGATTGGGCCGGAAATAGGGGTTAATTATGATGTCTGCAATGGTGCTTTTATCAAGGAGGATCCCGCTGCAGCTATCCGCATGATAGCTGGCAAAATAAAGAATGTGCACATTTCGGACAGTGGTTACGAGGAGTTCCTCCACACGCGTCTCGGAACTGGCATCGTTCGGCCTGGTCCCGTGGCCGAAGCGCTCAACGAGATTGGATACGATGGCGTTACCGTTCTGGAGATTATTTCCGATGCGCTTCAAGCTGGTACCGATCCAGACGGGGATTTTATAACCAGCCATAAAATATTAGCTGGCTCAGGATGGCAACCGCTGAACTAACGTAAACCCGCTTCAATCGGCAGTACAGATCCGGTCATGCCTCCCGAGGCGTCTGACGCCAAATAATGCGCGGCATTTGCTACATCTGTGTCAGTGGCAAGTTTTTTTAGGGCTGTCTCTGCCTTCAAGTTGTTGATCGCGTCTTCTAATTTAGGGCCTCCATCGGCATGGCGCTGTGTGACCCTTGCAATAAGGGCATCTGTAAGAATTGGGCCAGGTGCCAGAGCATTGACGCGAATTCCCATTGGACCCAAATCAAGCGCTGCCGCCCGAGTGATGCCAATTACTGCGTGTTTTGAGGCGGTATATAGCACTTGCGATGCATGTGCGGTAAAGCCGTTTATAGATGCCATAACAACAATGGAGGCATGGTCTGAGATACTGAGTTTGTTAGCGCAGGCCCCTATGCTTGCAGCAATACCCCATGTGTTAATTGCCATTACGTGCATCCATTCGTCTCCATCAACCTCTCGCAAACCGCGCCAAGGCGGAACGACTCCAGCATTTGCGATCAATAGGTCAACCGACCCAAGGTCATCAGCAAGCGTGACAAGCTGTTCTTTGGCATTGGTTTGTGATAGGTCACAACCAAAGAAATTATATTCTTTTGGCGTAGTTTTCTGAGTCTCCTCAAGATCCACAATAGTTACATTGGCTCCTGATGCCGCAAGCCGGTTCGCAATTGCACGACCCAAGCCGGATGCTCCCCCAGTAACAATTGCATTTCGTCCTGAGAGATCTTTCGAAATGGTCATTTCTTTTAATCCTTTTTGCAGGCTATTGTAATTACGCTATATTAGTATTTTGTTTGCTATACGAATCAAATCAAGGGAAAGTTTAACAGTGACGTTTGAGTCCAGTCAAAACCTTGTTATTCTTGGAGCTGGTTCCATTGGGACTTCGTTTGCAGCTGCCTTTTCAGATGCTGGATGGAATGTTGTCATTTCCGACCCCAATCCTATACGAAGTCAAGCCGTTAAACGGCACGTCCATGAGCATAAGGATGCAATGGCTCTTGCAGGTTTGGCAAGTGGCTCGGAAGAAGGTGAAATTGGTGTTGTTGCGTCGCCTGAGGTTGCCCTGAAAAACGCGAGCTTTGTTTTAGAATGTGGTCCTGAGGATTTGTCTATAAAGCGAGAGATTTTTGCCAAGCTTCTGGATGCTACATCAGAAGAAACACTGCTTGCCACTGCATCATCTGCTATTCTGATTTCTCAGATCGTGATCAATAGCGAGCAACAGTCGCGGTGTATCGTGGCGCATCCTGTTAATCCTCCTTCGGTTCTGAGATTAGTTGAGCTTTGTCCTGCGCCAGGAACAAGTGAATATTTTATGGACAGGGCAAAGATAATATTCGCTAATGCAGGGTTTCAGTCTGCAGTGCTTGGTCGCGAAATTGAGGGCTTCATTCTAAATCGTCTACAGGGTGCCGTTCTGCGCGAAGCCTATCGTTTGGTTGATGAAAAAATTGCTGAGCCTAACGACATCGATAATGTTATGCGATTGGGGCTCGGGCCGAGATGGGCGCTGTCTGGACCATTCGAAACGGCTGAACTGAACACGCCTGGGGGCATCGCCGCACACGCAGCCCGCATGGGACCTGCCTATAAGCGAATGGGTGAAGAGCGTGGTGAACGTGTTGAGTGGACACCAGAATTGGTGGAAAGGGTAGTGCAGGCACGAAATGAAGCGCGGGGAAGCGTCACGACTTCGGAACGTGCCGCCTGGCGGGCTCGCGCAGTGGCACAAATCGTTGCAATCCGTGACATGTTGACTAGAGGTGTTGTATGAGCAGTGGCTACTTTAAATTTAATGAAAAAACAGTCAAGTTTCGCATTGGCCAGTCGTTGGCAGCTGCCTTGACCGAAGCTGGTATTTTTGCTTTCCGCCATACACCCAAAGGTGAAGAGCGGGGGCTCTTTTGTGGAATGGGCGTTTGCCAAGATTGTCTTCTTACTGTCGATGGCATTCCTAATCGTCGCGCTTGCATGACAAAGGCAACCGATGGTCAAAATGTGAAACAACAGGTTGCATTCCCCGTTTTGGGTAGTGTGCCCATTTCGCCAAAGGCTCCAACCGCTCGGAAATTGGAGCCTGATGTCGCCATCATTGGCGGTGGTGCGGGTGGGCTTTCAGCAGCGATCGCTGCTCGTGCCTCAGGTGCAAGCGTGGTTGTGCTAGACGAGCGAAAGGTCGGTGGGGGCCAATATTATAAACAGGCGGTGGGCCATTATCCGCTCGATGATCAGCAACAGGAAGGTGCAGCGCTATTATCTCTTGCTAAAGAAAGTGGTGCTGAAATTATTGGATCGGTTGAAATCTGGGGTGCTTTTGATGGTCCATTGTTCCTTGCTGAATGCAATGGTGCGGCTTATATCATCAAACCTAAGACAGTAATCATCTCAACGGGAGCTTATGAGCGACCGGTTATGGTGCGGGGGTGGACACTGCCAGGTGTCATGACCACTGGCGCGGCGCAAACGCTTTGGCGTAGCTACAGGACCTTGCCNGGACAAAGAGTGGCAGTATGTGGGTCTGGTCCGCTTAATGCGCAGTTGGCGCTCGAGTTGGTGAAGGGAGGTGCCGAAGTGACAATCATGGCTGAATCTGCTCCTCCGCCGTGGCGCGCGCCGATAACTGCCTCAAAAGCGGCGATTGCGGACCCAGCTCTAATCGGCAAAGGCTTGTTAATGCTACGGGATCTAAAGNTACGCGGTGTCGCATTGCACTATAGGACACGATTAAAAAATATTGAACGACACGGTAACAGACTGACTGCGCAGTTCCAATCAACTTCAGGCCAGATAACCGAAACGAGCGTCGACGCTATTTGCATGAACGCAGGCTTTGAACCGCAGAACGAAATTTTGCGTTTGCTGGGTGCAGAGATGTCTTATGAGACTTCTGCAGGGCACCTTCGATGTCAGCGCACAAAGGATATGGAGACCAGTGTTCCTAATGTTTTTGCAGTTGGCGATTGCACAGGATTGGGCGGTGCACCAGCGGCACGTGCAGAGGGCACGATAGCGGGAAAGGCTGCCGCAGCCCGATTAGGTTTTGACGATACTTTTGATCTCACTTCAGAAAGGCGAAAACTTGCACGGCATCGTCGGTTTCAAGCCAACCTGTGGAAGCTTTATGATACTGCGCCGAAACCAATAGACGAAAAATCTTCGGACTTCACAATTTGCCGCTGTGAAGAAATAAAACTATCAGAAGTTTTGGANGGTCTTGAGACAAATCCNAGCCATGTTGGAACTCTCAAGCGCGCTACCCGTGTNGGAATGGGGCGGTGCCAAGGCCGGTACTGTGGAGCGGTTGCTGCACGTCTTGTGGCCGAAGCCACTGGCAAGCCAATGCAGGACATGAGCTATTTCGCGCCGCGCGTCCCGATGAAGCCTGTCTCCATTGCATCCATTCTTGCTGTTGAAGAGGCGCTGAGNAATGAAAACTGATGTAGTTATCGTAGGTGGAGGCATTGTTGGGAAGACTGCGGCTATTGAACTTGCCAAGTCGGGCGCTCATGTCAGTGTTGTTGATTTAGGTATCAATGCTGGAAGTGATGCCAACGCNGGCAGCCTGCATGTTCAGATGCAAAGTCGTTTCATGCGCCTTTATCCCGATCAGGTGCCAAATATCGAAGCGTCACTTTCCCTTTACTGCGATGCCATAGAGGAATGGAAGAGGTTGCAAGCAGATATAGGATCGTTTGATCTGGTGCAAAAGGGCGGTTTGATGCTTGCTGAGGATGATGATCAAATGNCTTTTTTGGAAAAGAAGGTCGAGCGAGAAGTTAAAAAGGGCGTTAGCGCTGAAATTTTGGATCGCTCAGGGTTNGAAAAAATTGCGCCTTGGCTCGGTTCTGATATCGTGGGAGGAGAACTTTGCAGAAATGAAGGAAAAGTAAATCCTCTTTTGGCAAATGTGCGGCTACGAGCGAGGGCAGAAGCTCTGGGTGTCCATTTTGTTAAGGATAAAGTTCGAGCACTTTCGGTTTCGGATCATGTTGAAGCACATGGGGCTGCTGGGTCCTATCGGTGCGATCAAATCTTAGTGGCTGCCGCTTGGGGCGTTAATGAACTGGTATCAGGATTTGGATATAGTATACCTTCCAAGGCAGAACCTCTTCATATGAATATTACAGAAAACTGCTCGGCGCGGTTAGAGCATCTNGTGCAGCACGCNGAGAGGTCGATTACGTTGAAACAATCCATCTCAGGGCAGATTGTGATTGGAGGTGGCTGGCCTGCCCGAAGTCGAGGATTGGACCAAGTGCCAGAGGTCAAGCCGTCATCTTTGTTAGGGAATATTGCACTGGCGGCTCGATTGGTTCCATCGATTGGTCATCTTAGGATCATACGAACTTGGGCCGGAATGAATACTACAAATGATGGAGCCTCAATCATTGGGCCGTTGGCCGGAAACCCTAGGCTTTTTATAGCGGTTCCTGGCGATGCTGGTTACACACTAGGTCCGCTTGTTGCGAAAATGGCGGTGGCAGGTATGTTAGGTGATAAAAGCTTTGACGAAGATCCTCGATACAGTCCTGCCCGATTTGCTGCTTAGCTCTTAAGTGCTTTTGAAATATTAGTTACTGTCATTAGAAGCATTGGTAGGACATCGGACACCATCTTTTCAGGAGACATGCGTAGGGTGGGTACTCCAATATTTATCGCTCCTACCAGCACACCTGCATTGGTCTTAACCGGCGCGGAGATCGACATAAGGCCAATTTCAAGCTCTTGATTGACAAAGGACCAGCCTTGCTCTCGAACGTTCTGCAGAATTTGCCTAAACTCTTTTGGATCAGTAACAGTTTTGTCGGTCATCTTGGTCAATTCGATCTTGCGCAGCATATCTGACCACTGATCATCGGGCTGAGCCGCCAATAGTACGCGGCCATTTGCTGTGCAATGGGCCGGGAACCGAGCACCGACAGAAATACCAACGCTGATCACGCGGTGATATTGGGCACCGGAGACGTAAACAACATCGAACTTATCGAGTATCGCTGCTGAAACACTCTCCTGAGTTTCTGCAGAAAGATTATCAATAAAGGGTTTAGCGATTTCCCAAACACCTTTTGATGAAAGGACTGAGTGACCCAATTCCAGGACCTGCGGAGTGAGGTCAAACAATTTGCCATCGGCAACCGCATAGCCTTCATGGATTAACGTTAAAAGAATTCGGCGCGCGCCTGCTCGCGTATTGCCTGTCTCTAAAGCGACCTGGCTAAGTGTCATCTTGCGGCCAGTTCTATTAAAAGTTCGCAGAACTTCTAAACCGCGCGCAAGAGAATTCACATAGTCACGCGGGTTCATGCTATCGGGTCCNGTTAAATCTACATTCTGCGGCTTAACCNTTAAAAGCCCTGCTTGAGCAGATGTAGTAGCGTTTGCTTCTGTGTCCATGGTGGCTAATGCCTCTGTTTTTAATCGCTCCATACCAGTATCCCAGATAAAAATGCCCAAAATTTTCATGAAAAGATGATAANCCAGCATTACACGAATTATTCTGAGAAAAAAACCAAAAAAACCTTTGCAAGATTCTGTTAATAGGACTTATACTGTACAAACGTGCGCTATGCGAACAATTACTTTCACGGAGGGGAAAATGAAAAAAATATCACTGTTAGACAAGAAAATTTCGCGTCGGAGTACCTTGGGCGGGCTTGCAGCCACAACTGCATTGGCGACGATGCCAATTCGAGCCTTTGCTCAAGATACTACCGTTCGCTGGTGGTCACCGCAAAGTGCTCCAGCACAGGTTGCCGCTTACAAGTCACAAATCTCTGCATTTGAGGCCGCCAACCCTGGGGTTAAGGTTGTCTTCGAGACTACGTCGGATGAAGGATACGCACCTCAGTTGGCTGCAGCATTTTCATCTGGAGAGGTTCCTGATATTGTGACGCATTTGCCATCCTTTGCGATCCAGTCCTATTATGCCAGTGGTTTGGTTGAACCCTTCAACGATGTNATTGAAGCTATTGGTGCCGACGATTATTACGATGGTGCCAACGATGTTTTTAGGGCGGCTGATGGCAATTACGTTGGAACCGGTATCGGTAATTCAGCAGCTAATATGCTTTGGCTACGTAAAGACCTGATGGAAGAATCTGGAATTTCTGACGCTCCCCGAACCTGGGACGAGTTGCGTTCAGCATGTCAGGCAATGCAGAAAAATGGTATATTCGGTGCGCCTTTGCCTTACGGCAAGAATTCGATGACAACCTTAATTTTTGTTGGCGTAATTCACCAGGCGGGCGGTCAGGTTTTTGACAAGGATCTGAATGTGGCACTGGATACTCAGGCGACCCGAGACGCATTGGAATTCTATGCTTCAATGCGCGAATTGTGTCCTCCTGGTGCCACAAATTATAGCTGGGGCGAAGCGATTACTGCTTTTGTATCCGGCGCCACGGCCACAGGCATATATACTGGTCGAGTTTTAGGAAACGTTAATGCACAAAACCCGCCAATTGCTGATAGCGTGACATGTGTTCGCTATCCGACAGCCTCCACAAATATTCCTGCCTGGACGTTCAACGACTTTCCGAGCGTCTTTATTCCAAAACAGTCGAAGAATATTGATGCTGCAAAAGCTTTTGCGGCGTCTTTGTTTAATCCAGACGGATATATCCAGCAGCTACATGCAGCCCCGGGCCACGTACTGCCGGTCCTAAAATCGATTAATGAAAACCCACAGTATCAGTCCAACGCAATTATTCAGAAATACCCTGCTGAGGTCGAACTGATGTCTCAGGCGGCAGCAGGAGGCTTCAACCTTGGGTACGAAAGTGGTGATCATCCTTCGAATTCAAAGGCCGGAGAAGTTGTGGGATCTGGGGTGATCGCAGAAATGGTTCAGCGTGTGGTCTTGAATGGNGAAAATGCTGATCAGGTCATAGGCGATACTGCGAAAGCTATAGAAGATATCATGAATAGCTAAAAATCTGGCTAATCGGGCCGCTGCTTGTTATGGTGGCCCGTAAAGCCAAAAAAAAAAATGATTCATAAACACAAAACTCTACTGGAGCGCCGGTATTCTTTGCTGGGCATACTCCTGATTGCGCCAACCGTTCTCGTGTTTTGCGCAGTTATAGTATATCCNCTAGTTTCTGCTATCTATCTTTCATTTTTCTCTATATACACTCCGACCTTGGAAGGTACTTGGCTTGGTCTCGAAAATTATCGCACGCTTCTGACCAAGGGCGAATTCTGGTCGTCTTTGCGGACAAACTTAATCTGGACTGCTGGAACCCTATTGCTGCAAATAGTTTTTGGCGTTGGAATGGCACTCGTTCTGCATCAGAACATATGGTTTCGTAGTCTTGCCCGATCATTGATACTCTTTCCATATTTCATATCTACGGTTGTTGCTGTTCTAGTTTGGAAATGGCTATTTAACGATTTATACGGAATACTCAACTACCTGATGATGAGCGCAGGAATAATTGATTGGCCAATTGATTTCCTTGGCTCAATGCCAAATGCGATGATCTCAGTTATCCTTGTTGGGGCTTGGAAGTATTTCCCATTCGTAGTCATTGCGGTACTTGCGCGGTTGCAGTCGATTCCTAATCACCTCTATGAATCCGCGAAGATTGACGGCGCTGGCCCAGTTGCTCGGTTTTTTGACGTTACTTTACCACAGCTCCGCGAAGTGCTGATTGTCATCATCATGTTGCGCGCAATCTGGGACTTCAAAGAATTCGATCTGATTTTTCTTCTCACAGGTGGTGGTCCTATTACCTCTACCCAGACGTTACCACTGCTGGTATATAAAGAGGCCTTTGGGCTGAACCAGATGGGCATGGCGTCTGCCTACGCTGTAGTAATGATGCTNATAATGCTGGNTTTTATGATAATATATATCCGTCATACCCGTTCGGAGGAAGCGTAATGTTTCGCAGGATTTCCTTCAACATCTTTGCATGGCTAATCGTTATGATGGTGGCATTCCCACTTTTTTGGATGCTGGTAACGTCNGTAAAACCTCAGTTTGAACTGTTCCGGCGTCCTCCGACACTGCTGCCTGAAACTTTTACATTTGAACATTATTGGAGGTTGCTGAATGAGACCAATTTCCTTGGTTATTTTTGGAACTCAGTGGTTCTATCTACAACTACAACTTTCGTTGTTGTATCTATTGCTACGCTTGGCGCCTATGGCCTTGTCCGGTTTCGATATAGGGGGCGGGAAACTCTCGCTTTTTTGGTGCTTTTCACCTATCTGCTTCCTTCTGTTGTTCTGATCCTACCTCTATATCTGATGCTTGTGAACCTGGGGCTATCGAACACTATTGCATCACTTGTTATCGCATACACTACATTTGCCTTACCATACGCCTTGTGGCTTTTACGCTCTTTTATGGCTGGTATTCCAGAAGATCTGGAGTCAGCTGCTCTTGTGGATGGGGCATCACGACTAGGCGCATTTAGAGACGTAATACTGCCTCAGCTTTTACCTGGTATAATTTCAACGGCACTGTTCACATTCATCCTTTCTTGGAACGAGTACCTCTATGCTCTTGTTCTTGTGAATTCTGATGAAGCAAGACCTTTGACAACAGGAGTTATGAACATGCTGATTTCGTCTTTCAATATCGAATGGTCTTTACTTATGGCTGCTTCGGTGATGATGAGCGTACCGCTGATAATCGTGTTTGCATTCCTGCAAAGCTATCTTACCCAGGGTTTTGGCGCGGGNGGTGTGAAAGGATAAAAAATGGCTGACGTAGTTTTTGCCNANGTTAAAAAGCAGTTNGGGTCNTTTGTTGCTGTCGAAGCCCTTAACCTGCATATCAAAACTGGAGAGTTCATCTCGCTGCTTGGTCCTTCGGGATGTGGCAAGACAACTACCCTGAGAATGCTGGCAGGACTGGAGTTTCCAACCAGCGGTCAAATTCGCATTGGTGAGCGTGTGGTCAATGACGTGCCGCCAAGCAAGCGCGATATTGCAATGGTGTTTCAGTCTTATGCTCTTTACCCGCATATGACAGTCAGTCAAAACATTGCTTACCCGCTAAGAAAGCGTGGTGTGAGAAAGGCAGAACGCAGCGTTATGGTCAACAAAACTGCAGAGATGCTGCAACTTTATCCACTTCTGCATCGCAAGCCAAAAGAACTGTCAGGCGGACAGCAACAGCGGGTAGCCCTAGGCAGGGCATTAGTGCGAGATCCAAAGGTCTTTTTGCTGGACGAGCCTTTATCTAATCTCGATGCCAAACTGCGTGGGCACATGCGTGCTGAACTGATCGAACTCCACCAACGCCTTAGACGTACTATGGTGTATGTAACCCACGATCAGCTTGAAGCAATGACAATGTCGGATNGGATTGCGGTCATGGAAAGTGGTAAGTTGCAACAGTTTGCTCCACCTCAGGACGTCTATCGTGAACCAGCGAATCGTTTTGTCGCAAGTTTCATTGGTACCCCCGGAATGAATATTATCGACGGAAAATTACGCAAAGAANGAGATGACTGGATTTTTGAAGCGCCAGGTGTGTCGTCTCCGGCGTACAACCTTAACTCGGANGTGCGGCCTGGTCCTGCTGCTATGGGTATTCGGCCTGAAGGTATTTCGATCGGGTCTGGCCCAATTCAGGCAATTGTGCAGCTTGTCGAAAAAACTGGTCATGAAAATATAGTTGTGGTGCTGGTTGGTGAATATCTTCGCATCACGGGACGCACGGCGGCGCATGAGGTTTGGCAGGCGGGTGATAGTGTCCAAATCAGCATTGACCCTAAACAGGCGCATTTTTTCGCGGAAGGTCCAAAGGGGTCAAGATTGAACCTGCCGTTGGAGGTAGTAACATCGAAGGAGGCTACAAAATGAACAGAGAGTCAAACAACTGGTTAGGCCCTATGCCAGCAGTTACAACGCCCTTCAATGCAGATAAATCGATAGATGAGGAAAGCTTTGTTGCAAATGTAGAACGGCTATTTGATGCTGGTGCAACAGGAATGGTAGGCGCTGGTTGCACAGGCGAATTTTGGTCATTGAGTTGGCAGGAAAGGCAAAACCTGGCGCGGCTTGCTGTCGAGACCTGTAATGGTCGTGGCCCAGTCATAATAGGAACTGCCAGCATTCGCGAAGAAGAGGTGATCGAACAGATTACAGCGGCAAAAGAAGTTGGCGCAGACGCAGCTTTGGTTTTGCCGCCATACTTTGCCAAAGTGACAGGTGCCGAAATAATTGCACATTTCGAGGCTATTTCAGACCAGTCGGACCTGCCGATTGTTCTTTACAATATTCCGGGNAATGCAGGAAACGCTATCACTCCGGATATCGCCGACCGGCTTGCTGACCNCGAAAATGTGGTTGCTATAAAGGAGTCTAGTGGAGACTGGAATAACTTTCATGCTACCCTGAACCGTGTAAGGGATCGCATTCGCGTTTTTTGTGGTCCGTCTTCGACGATTGGCGTAGCGGCAACGCTTGCTGGGGCCGATGGGTTGATCGATTGTTTTCCGAATGTTTGGGCGCCAGGGGGGCTTGATTTATGGTACAAAACCAAGGCTGGTAGGCTTGAAGAAGCTTGGGCTCTACAGAGAACCGGAATTGCTCTGACGGAATTGTTTACCAGTGGCGAGCGATCTCTTTATCCGTCGACTAAGGCTGTAATGAACCATCTTGGGTTACCAGGTGGAGGTCATATGAGACCGCCATACCGCGACTTGGAAGGCACGGCCCTCAAAGGGCTAATCGAAGGCGTGGAAGCACTGCCTGTTGCTCCCACCTAGTAACGTACAACCTCTCAGAAAAGGAAAAACCATCATGGATTTGGGACTCAAGGGTAAACGCGCTATCGTAACGGCTGCAAGCCGCGGTTTGGGTTTAGCAACTGCACAATCTCTAGCGAACGAGGGAGTGCATGTCACGATGAATGCCCGTTCGGAAGGTCCTCTTATAGAGGCTGCCGAAAAAATAAGCGCGACATGTGGGGTTGAAGTGACCCCAGTGGCAGCTGATTTCAATGAATCTGANGGGCGGAACAGAATTTTGGAGGCTGCAGGTGAGGTAGATATTTTGGTCTCAAACCCTGGTGTTCGACAGGTGCCGACCCCTTGGGAACAAATTTCTCCTGATGACTGGCGGCATTGGATGGAGGTGCATTTTCTATCTTCAATTCAAATGATGCAAGCCGTCGCACCCGGGATGAAAGAGCGAAAATTCGGTCGTATCGTTAACATGTCGGTCAGCTTTATAAAGTTTCCACAGTCTGGTTTTGCCCATAGTCATGCTGCTCGTTTGGCACTATCTGGGGCTACAGCTGCAATGGTGCGCGACCTTATTGGGCATAATGTGACAATCAATACGGTGTGTCCCGGCCTGTTTGATACTGATGCCCTTCATACCAATCTTCACGGGCATGCCAAACGTGGTAACACTACATACGAAGCTATNGTAAAGGATCGGAAAGACAACTGTCCGGCTGGCCGTTTTGCAGACCCTAAAGAATGTGGTGACCTTATTGCCTATATCTGTTCGTCACAGGCAGGGTTNATGTCGGGCCAGAACATTGTCAATGATGGCGGTGTCTATCAAGGACTTTTCTGATGGCGGGCGTTGCGATGGTGACTGGTGCAGGTAGGGGACTTGGTGCAGCTATTGCAGACAAACTTTTGGTTGATGGTTGGTCTCTATCTATTGGACTGCGCGAACAGGCGCAGGCGAAGCGTTTTGATGTAGGCTCGGACAGGCTGCACGTCGGTCATTTCGATGCATTAGATCCTGCAAGCGCTGAACAATGGGTAAATGACACTGTTAATCACTTTGGAAAAATCAATGCCCTTGTAAACAATGCCGGAGTACTGCGTATGGTGGATTTTGAAAAAGGTAGCGAAGACGATCTGGACTACCTTTGGTCAGTCAATGTAAAAGCTCCATTCCGGCTGATTCAGATGGCATTGCCTTATTTGAAAGCCACAGGGGCTGGGCGTGTTATAAATATAGCCTCAACAGATGCCAAAAGATTTCGTCCCGGTACATCTTTAGGATATTCGATGACCAAGCATTCCCTTCTTGCAATGACCCAGGCAGTGCGACACGCTGGATGGGACGACGGTGTACGGGCAACTGCAATCTGCCCTGGCGCCATAGACACTGACCTGATTGCTAATCTGCCGGGTGTCACGTCCAAGGCAGATCGCCTAAGGCCGGAAACAGTCGCTGGAATAGTAGCCTTCATTTTGACCTTGCCCAACCAGGCCAGTGTACCTGAGTTTATAGCCAACACCAGATTGGAGACCTTGATATGAAGTTAGAAGCGCAGATCAATGATGAGCTCGCAGCCTGGGATCGTGACTGTTTGTTGCATCCCACGACCCATGTAGCCAATCATGCACGCGGCGACTTGCCTGGCCGCATTATTACGGGCGGGGAAGGCGTATATGTCATTGATCGGGATGGGAACCAGTTACTTGATGCGTTTGCTGCGCTTTACTGCGTGAATGCCGGTTATGGTAGGTCTGAAATTGCTGACGCTATGTCAAAACAGGCACATGAACTGGCGTATTTTCATTCTTTCGCTGGTCACGGCAACGAACCCGCTATAAGTTTAGCCCGGATGATTATGGATCGCGCCCCGAGCCATATGTCGCGTGTATATTTTGGACTGTCGGGGTCGGATGCCAATGAAACCAACGTCAAACTCGCCTGGCACTTTCATATACTGAATGGTGCGCCTGAGCGTAAAAAGATCATCAGTCGCTGGCGTGGGTATCACGGCTCGGGACTAGTGTCGGGGTCCTTGACCGGATTGGCTGGATACCACGCCCGATTTCATTTGCCATTGCCAGGCTTTCTGCACGTGGCTGCACCGCATTATTTGCGCCGACCGGATTTGGAGATGAGCGAGTTAGAGTTTCTTGATTACCTTATCGACGAGTTGGAGGGTGTAATCGAGCAAGAAAACCCAGAAACGATAGCCGCCTTTATTGGTGAGCCGATAATGGGAACCGGTGGTATCATTCCACCACCCAAAGGTTATTGGGAGCGGGTCCAAGACGTGTTGGCTCGGTACGGTATTCTTTTGATTGCTGACGAAGTCGTGACCGGTTTTGGTCGAATGGGTGAGATGTTCGGATCAACTTATTATGACTTAAAACCAGACTTTATGACTATTGCTAAGGGTCTAACCTCTGCCTATGCGCCGCTTTCGGGATCAATTATATCGGATCGTATTTTTGATGTTTTAAGCCAGGGATCGGATGATCATGGTACGCTGTGTCACGGTTGGACTTACTCAGCGCATCCTGTGTCTGCAGCAGCTGGTGTGGCGACGTTAGATCTGATCGACAGGCTTGGGTTGGTTGAAAGTGCTGCTAAGAATGGATCTTATCTGAAGCAATGTCTGAAAGATGCAGTCGGTAGTCACCCTAATGTGGCTGAGGTACGAGGCGATGGCCTTTTGGCAGCAGTTGAACTGATGGACGACCCGTCTGCCTGCAAGTATTTTCCCATGATGAGTGTGGCGCCGAAAATAGCAGAGGCAATGTTGAAAAGAGGAGTGATTTCACGTGCTATGCCGGAAGGAGACATTATGGGTTTTGCTCCGCCTCTGTCGATTTCGCGAAAGGAAATCGACCTAGTCGCAGAGACTCTTAGGGACGCCCTAAGCGAAGTTTTAGGATCGTGAACCGCGATCGACCATGGGAGACGCACGAAGTGGAGTGGCGTGCACGGGTTAATAGGGTGCGCGCTGGTAAGCGCTTAGCTCCAAGCTATTGGCCGGGTGGCGCGCGTTGTGCCTTTGCGTTGTCTTTTGATTGCGACCACGAAACCTTTGAACTGGGTACTGGCTCTGCTGCCATTGGTCGTCTGGGGTGGGGCGAATTTGGCCGACGCACTGGTGTGCCTCGAGTTTTGGAAGTTCTTGGCAAACATAATGTACAGGCTAGTTTTTTTGTGCCGGCGGTGGCCGGTTTGATTGAACCCAGCGCATTGATACCTATCACTGAAGCGGGCCATGAAATTGGGGTTCACGGTTGGATTCATGAGAATACATCCTTGCTGACAAGAGATGTTGAAAAAGACCTGATGTTACGTGCACGAGACGCGCTTGGTTCCATAACGGGTGTCACGCCTGTCGGTCACCGAGCTGCGAACTGGGATCTCAGCGAGCATACTATTGATCTCGTTGCAGAGCTTGGCTTCGTATATGATAGCTCAATGATGGCTGATGACAGTTGTTACGAACTTTTATCCAAAGGTAGCCCAACTGGTGTGGTAGAAATTCCAGTTGATTGGGTACGGGATGATGCCGTATATCTACTCTTTAATCGCGAGCCACATACACGGCCCTGGACACCGCCTGAGTTTGTTTTCGATATNTTTAAAAGAGAATTTGAAGCGGCTCATGCAGAAGGTGGTCTTTGCCAGTTGGTAATGCATCCATTTGTCATTGGGTACCGCTCTAGGATTTGGATCCTTGATCAACTGATTCAGCATGCAAAATCCTATGGCGACGTTTGGTTTCCAACCCATGCTGACCTTTCAGCTTGGGTCAGCGATCCAGCCAACACCTGACTTTGTTGGTATATGAGCTGGCGGCTAAGAGTAGTGGGCGAAACTCAAGCATAACAAAAAGCTTAACAAATGATCGTTGAAATGGATCGTTTATTTACTAAAAAAAAGATTTTACTTTTCCTAATCGAGATTTACTGGTTTTACCCAGTTTTTAGGTGGTGGCTTACGAAACGCAGCTGGCACAGGTAAACTAAATANACCGCGTGATCCNTTCATTTCCATTCTTCGCGTCTGGATTAACCATTTATCGTCTCTTTCTACAATGCTATCTTTGTATGTTCCGAATATTTCTGCTTCGGTTCCATCCCTTGTTTCATGCCAAGCGTGTACACGGCTTTGAACGGTAGCCTTTTTAATCGTATCAAAACGGATAACCACATTGCAAAGGTGATGTGCTGTTCGATGCCAACGCCATAACCTTGCCAGTGAAGTGATTAATGCCTCGCGTCCATTAGCCTCCAAATTGGAATTTGGGCCGAAAGAAACTGCGCAGTCTTCGGTAAATAATTGACCTAAATCATCCAAAGTCATACTATCTAGATGGTTGCAATATCTCGCGAGAGTTTCNCCAATTCTCTGGCGGGCAATTAGCTCCTCAATAGATTTCATAAGTTAGCCTCCAACAAAGTATTAAATCGAGTTNCAATAGCTNAATAAACCTTTTTCGTCACTTTGAAAACGGACAGTATCTGTGNCATGCTTATATATTCCAGAATTAGTAGTACTTAAAATCATGCAACATAAGAAGCCACGCCCGTAGCAAATTACCTTAACGTAAATAGCCGCCTCGGCGAGTTACTAGGGGTGCTGCAATAANTACAGATTTTACACTTTATCTATAATCGATATTGAACTATTTTAATTTTTTGGTTCCACTAGTGACTAGGGAAAGCTATGAGCTTTTATTCTACCTATATTTTGCCAAGAATTATTGAGGCAACTTGCGGCTCTAAGCCAATAAAGCGTCAAAGACAGAAAGTTTTGCCCCTCTGCAGAGGAACAGTATTAGAAATTGGATGTGGTACGGGTTCTAATTTTGAGTTTTATGACCTAAAAAAGGTAGAAAAGTTAATTGCTTTGGAACCTGCTCCAGAAATGATAAAAAGGGCTNAAAAAGAAGCCCAAAATATAGATCTTGATATATCCTTTTTAGAAGTTGGGGCCGAGAAAATACCATTAAAAGATAAATCTGTAGATACTGTTCTACTAACGTATACGTTATGCTCCATTCCAGATCCTTATGCCGCCTTGGCAGAAATTAAACGAGTTTTAAAGAATGGTGGTAGCTTAATTTTTTGTGAACACGGTTTAGCCCCTGACTATGGTGTGCGGCTAATGCAAAATGTATGTAATGTAATCTGGCCATCTATTGCTGGTGGGTGCAATGTAAATCGCGATGTAGAAAGTGTTATAGCCGAAAGTGGCTTTAAAATTAAAGAGATTGATACAATGTATCTCCCCAAGACGCCAAGATGGTTGGGACATAACTCATGGGGTGTAGCAGCAGTGTCTTAACATACAGTGGAAAACTCGCAGTACATAATTGCGGTTTGCTGTCTGCACTATATTATGCGTAACAGAGCAAAATTTTATAGGGATAATCATGCAAAGGTACCATAATTTAGATTTTTTAAGAGCCTTCGCAATGCTGATGGGTTTAGTCATTCATGCGCCTATGTTATTTTGGGCGCCAGATTTTGCAAAAGTATTTGGAATCGATAATATAGCACCAGCCGAAGAATGGGTTAATGTAATCGGCCGTTTCATCAGTAGCTGGAGAATGCCTGTATTTTTTTTACTATCAGGTTTTTTCGCAATTCTCGTTA
>PBQQ01000055.1 GCA_002725095.1 Gammaproteobacteria bacterium | reverse complement strand
ACTCAAAAGCTTCATACACCGCCACCACATTCTGCCGATTCCTGTTCCTGGTATTTATGTCGATATTCCTGCGCAATTTCAGGGGTTTACAACAGCGTTGTGCGACTGATGCCCGACATCAGCTCTCATTTCAGCGATAATTACCGCTAAACCTCAGACGTTGATTCACCGAGGGTGGGTTTTGAAGATAGCAGATATTAAAAATGAAAGTTGTCTATGCACTATCTCACATGTTTAGTAACACCGCCATTCAACTTTATTTTGTATATTAAAAACAGTATCTCCTGTAAAAATGTTAGATATTACCCCCACATTTGCCCCCACAAATCTTGATTTATTTGCGTGAATATGGCACACATGTGCCCGCGCTCCACACCGTAGCCTGGGTGTATTTGGTGGGTAAAATAGCTATTTTAGACGGTTCGATTCCTCCCGGTGCGCCATTTTCCTTACTTTTCTGAATAAATTCAATGATAACAGTGGGTTTGGCCATTTGTCAGGAAAGCTTTTGGGACCACTTGGTCAATTTCTGCGAGAAAGCGTCAGAATTGGTTGGTGTTTCCACAAGACGAGAAGTCAGCAACCCTATCGACATGGCAGTGGTGAATCGTCCCTTCGTCAATTATTTTCTTACATAGCTCAAACTGATTGCGAGATGAATAAAGAATAAGCATTTCGAACTGATTTCCAGCAAAGCTTTTAATTCTTTGCAACTCCATTTCATAACTGTAATCCGAAGCGGCAAGCGCATTAGTTTCTACCTCATCAAAACTTGGAATTGTTGGAAAGTTGCATATACCATGAAATTCAGCCGCAAGCAGTAAGGCTGAAAATTCTTTCCAGTCAATAAAAGGGTCTAGGGCAAATACAGCACAATAGCAGTTTTTTGGCGCACAATCTCTGGTGGTCTTTAGATATTCCATAGTAATTTGATTGGTGTTGCAAAGCGGAAATGTTGTTATGTCTTTCGCCAAAGCGCTAGGAAAGAGTGCCAGGGCAGGTGCAAAAATATGGTCTCTATCTTCATGCTCTAAGACAGTTTTAAGTTCTACCGAAAATTGAACTGCGCTATCTGACATTTTTTCATATTACCCAAAAATTCCCACTGTTACAAGTAATTGCTTGGTTCTGCGCGCGATTAGTATGTAAATGTTTATAAGTTCTAAAGAAAGTTTATTTCAAAACTATGAGTTTTTATGATCAAAAAATTGTCCTAGTCAGTACTTTGGATACAAAGGGTGAAGAGTCCGCATACCTGAAAAAACGTTTGGAAAAAGCAGGACGTAGGGTCTGCGTGATTGATATCGGAACAGCAGGTACGCCGGCGTTCCACGCAGACATAACGAGAGAAACCGTATTGGAACAGACAACTTTAACAAAGCAATCTGCTGGGGTATCAGTGGTTCCAGGGTCTATCACAGCCGGGCTAGAGATAATTCTGCGGGACTTGTTTGATCGTGATGATATTTCAGCCGTTGTGGGCATAGGCGGTGGCAAGGGCGCAAGTGTTTTTCATCATGCAACCGTGGGTTTGCCCTATGGCTTTCCCAAATTATTGATTACCAGTGCTCGCCCAGCGATGCTGGCAGAAATTGCCATGACCACCGATACAATACTTTTGCCAACCCTTGTAGATTTATTCGGCGTTAATAAGTTCATACGAGCGGTCTTGGATAATGCAGCTTTAATGTTGTCCGGCCTTAATTGGATTGCTGAAAAAGAAATAGCTGTTAAGACCGTTGCAGTGACTGCCTTTGGCGTAACCACGCCAGCCGTTCGAGCAATCAAGTCAAACCTTGAGCAGGCTGGCATAGCTGTCATCGTTTTTCCCGCAAATGGTGCTGGGGGGCGCACGATGGAAGCATTGATTGCGCGGGGCGCCTTTGACGGTATCGTTGATTTGACTACGACTGAAATGGCTGACCTATTGCTCGGTGGTACAGCGAGCGCAGGCGAGGAGCGATTAAAAGCCGCCAGTGCTATTGGTATTCCCCAGGTTATCGCACCGGGAGCCATTGATATGGTTAACTTCGGGCCACCTGAGACAGTGCCTGACACATTTTCTGATCGGACCAAGTACCAGCACACACCTTTGACTACATTGGTGCGAACAACCCCTGCCGATACAGCGCAGATCGCAAAAATGACTTCCGAAAGGCTCAACTTGGCCTCGGGTGCCGTAGTTGTTTTCTGGCCTGGGGGAGGCGTGTCCGACTATGATAGGCCCGGTCAGGATTTTTATGATCCCGCTGCCAATACTGCTTGGTTACATGAGATGAAGCGTTCGCTTAATACAACGGTCAGCCTTATTGAGACCGACTATCACATCAATCATCCCAACTTCGCAGCACTATGTTCCGAATGGATGATCACGCAATTGGAGATGAGAACATGAAGAATTTATCAAGACAAGAAATCCTTGACCGCTTGCATGCGGAAACAGCGGCAAACCGTCCAATTCTCGGCGCGGGTACAAGTTGTGGTCTAATTGCAAAGTGTGCGGCACTCGGCGGCGCGGACTTGCTAATTGTCTATAGTACTGGCAGATCACGGTTAATGGGTCTTCCTACAAGCCGAATTGGAGACTCCAATGCGAACACAATGGATATGGCCGGTGAAATACGTAATGTGGTCTATGATACGCCAGTAATTGGAGGTATCGAGGCGTGGGATCCACTCCGCATGGACTTAGACATTTTGCTTGGCGATTTTCAGGCCGTTGGATTTTCCGGTATAATCAATTATCCAACAATTTCGACTATGGGTGAAACTTGGCGCGCGAGGCGGAGTAAGGTAGGGCTTGGCTGGGAACGTGAAGTCGAATTGATTGAGCGGGCGGTTGCACGCAATATATTCACAATGGCCTATGTCGCAACTGTTCAGGACGCGCTTGATATGGCGAGCAAAGGGGTTGATTGTCTTGTTCCTCATGTTGGCGCCACGGGGGGCGGTTTGGTCGGCCATGAGACAGATAGTACCTTGGACGATGAGATATCAAATATATCTCAGATGATTGAAGCAGTTTCCGCATTAGGCTTAAACCCAATATTTCTATGCCATGGCGGCAAAATCACTGAACCCTCAGATACGCGTCGTGTTTACGAGGAGACGCAATGCGTTGGATTTGTTGGGGCATCTTCCATCGAACGCATTCCTATAGAGCGCGCTGTAAAATCGATTGCTGAAGACTTCAAATCCATCACATTTTCTAAAGAGTAATTATAATGAGTACTGAAAAGACCGTTGACTTCTTAATTATTGGTAGTGGCGCTGCGGGCGTCTGTGCCGCGCTTTATGCAGCTGCAAGAGGAAAATCGGTAATGCTATGTGAAAAGGCATCTAAAATTGGTGGCACTACGGCGCTTTCCAATGGCATGATCTGGGTGCCGTGTTCCGACCATGCCAAAAAAGCCGGTATTGATGACACGCTTGATAATGCTCGTATGTATTTGCGCGGCGAGTTGGGTAATTACTATGATGAAGTAAAAATTGATACCTATCTGGAACGTGGTCCCGAAGCGGTTCGCACGATCGAGAATATATCGGAAATCAAGTTTGTTCTTGCCGGCGCGCCGGATTACCATTCCTCGCGCCAAGGCGGTGTAGACAAAGGCCGCGCATTAAGCCCAGCACCATATGACGGCCGCCAACTTGGTAAGGATTTTGATTTAATAGCCGATCCAATTCGAGTAGTTCTGGGCGGAATGATGATCACCTCAAGTGAAATCAAACATTTCCTTAATCCCTTAAAATCCACAAGTGCTCTTATTCATGTCCTGCGAAGGGTTGGCCGATTTGCCAAAGATCGTTTAAAATATTCGCGCGGTACGGAATTCAGTGGCGGAAATGCACTGCTTGCGGCTGCAGTAAATAGCCTGCGCAAGAGTGGTGTTGATCTGCGAAATAATAGCCCAATGAAAGGGCTAATCGTTGAAAATGGGCGTGCCATTGGGGCGACTGTGGTTATAGGTGGCAGTGAAATGCGGGTCTTGGCGACGGGCGGAGTAATCCTTGCTACTGGTGGGTTTGCCGCCAACGAGGATTTGCGCGCTGAAATTGGCGCAAAGCATCGCCATGATGTTACATTATGTGCACCTGAAGTGCAGGGTGACGGGATCAATGCCGCAAGCCAAGTTGGTGGAGCAATTGATAAAAATGTCGCAAGTCCAGGTTTCTGGACGCCAGTNTCGCGGTTGAAGAANAAGGATGGTTCAGCCACCATTGTGCCCTATGGGTGGCTTGATCGGGGGCGTCCGGGAGTTATCGCTGTGGGCCCAAATGGTAAACGATTTGTGAACGAATCTAACTCGTACCACGACGTATGTATCGGACTTTTTCAAAATGGATACCCAAACGATGAGCGCTTCTTCTTTATCTGCGAAGAAGCCTTCGTGAAGAAACGTGGAATGGGCGATATTCTTCCATGGCCTTGGACGCCTAGTTTGAAAAGCTACATCCGCCGAGGATATATTCAGTGCGGTAAAACTCTCAATGAACTTGCAGCTCAGATCGAAATCGAACCAGAAGCATTGGCCAAGACTGTGGAGGAACACAATAAGAATGCTGAAACGGGTGTTGACGCTGAATTCGGACGGGGTGAATCAACCTTTAACAAAGCCTTAGGCGATGCCACATTGGGCCTAAAGAATCCGAACCTTGGCCCTATCAAAAATGGCCCCTTCATCGCGCTTCGGATTATACCAGGGACACTTGGCACGGCTGCTGGTTTAAAAACAGACGCAAAGGCGCGTGTTCTTAGGCAGGATGGCAGTGCTGTCGAAGGGCTCTATGCTTGCGGAAATGATGCTACATCGATTATGGCAGGCATTTACCCAGGGGCTGGTATTACTATAGGCCCAGCAATCGTCTCGGCCTTTCTCGCTGTAGAACATGCAACCAGCAAGCTCAAAAAATAATATGTCTGATGCCTCTGGTACCGTCAGGTCAAGATATCGTATTTTTTGATCCGATTATATAGAGTTTTGCGTGTAATTCCGAGGTATTCAGCAGTTTTTGTACGACTGAGATTGTTCAAAAGCAGCGCCTTAACAACACGGTCTCTTTGGGAAATTTTCATTGATCCTACTGTCCGCGTGTCGGCGCCAAGATGTTCAATCAGTCTGGATTGGTTAAAAGAAGTATCTTTTTCTTCAACAAGCCANTTGACAGCTTGTCGGAGTTCGTTGAGGTTTCCTGGCCAATTATGTCGAATAAGAATACGAATTATGGAAGGTGGAAGTTCTCTTGGTTCATCAGTCATCTCAGAGATCATGTTTTTAACTAGCATCGGAATGTCTTCAATGCGATCGCGCAGGGGGGGTACTTCAATCGCCTTTTCTTTAGCTATGAGTCGCAAATTTTGCGCCAACTGCTGCTCTAGGATATTTTCGTTACCCAAGATTAGGACGATCCGCGCACCCGAATGCCGTTCTAAATCGCTACCATTACAGCAGTATTTCCCACTAAGGATGACCTCGGCTATACGGTTTTGATCTTCTTCTTGGAGATGTTCTACTCCCACCAGCGTTAAAATATCTGACTCATTAGCAAGTTCGAGTATGCCAACCCTGCGACGTACCCCTGGACTGCGAGATTTTCCAAAAAAATCATCCGAGGATAATTGTGGCTCAGACAAGTCGAGTTTCCAACGTTTGCCATTCGTCTTTTGGATGGATCGAACCACTGCCATCTTAGCAACTTTGTGCCGGCCTGTTGCGGTTTCGCCTTTCAAAATTAAATGGCTTCCGTCTGAGATTATCGCTTCAACCTGATCAAGCATTCGGTCCATAGCATCCGCAAGGCAAACGAGGTCATATCGTTTGCCATACTGTCGTAATCGACGCTCCAAACGTTCAACCCTATTCTGCAGGACTTCGATTTCGCGAAAAGAGGCAACGGAATTTACCAAGGATTTCTCAAGAGGTGCTCGATCAAGTGCAGAGCCGCCAATGAACCCTTCGATACCCGCCTTTCGGCAAAGTTTATCCAGTTCAGCACCTCCTGTGATCGGCCCTCCGCCAAGATAAATCTTCAAATTTTTCTTGTGTTTGCGAACACTGTCAACGATTTCTTTGGCTGATAGTGCGAGACGGTCTAAAGTCTCATCGTTTATCGATTTATCGCGACTGTGCGGGTTTAGGCCAAAATTGATGCACAGAGTGGTTATTCCGGCTGAAGCCATTCTATTGGCTTCGTCCCGGTTACGGACATATCCGATTGTTTCCAGTCCTTTGGCTTTTGCCGCAGCCAGAAAATTGATTTCGCGCCTATACCCCAAACCGTGAGCCTCAAGGATTTCCGCGCGTTTTCCAAAGTGGAAAACTGCNGGGAAATTAGTAACCCCGCTTAATTTAAGTGTGTCTAGCCGTTCCAAAAGGGCTTCCACTTCAAGGCGTGGATCGAAAAGCGGCAAGCCTACATAAACAGGTAGATTGACACGCGGCACCAATTCCTTGGCGGCAAAATCCAACGTCAGATCAACTGCATCGTATATGGGTAGAAGGGAAGCCGGCGATGGGATGCCCATAGACCTCATTTTTCCTGCCCCCAAAGCGAGAATAAAGTCCGCACCGGCGGCTTCTGCCGCATGCGCGGCCATTCCTGATCCGACTGCTGCACCAACCCAGAACCTATTATTTTTTTGCTTCAATTTATAAAATTTTCCCAAAATTACCCGCTCTCATCAATATTATGGTCTGCGTTGGCCGTCTAGTGGTTAATATGAAATTAGTTGCAGAGACGCGAGAACCGCGCCAAAAATTTGAAAATTTGCAATATGAATAGGGAGAAAAGAATGAAAACGATAACCAAACTGACTATGGCCTCTACAATCGGGGCACTAATGGGGACAGCGGCGTATGCCGAAGACTTTAACTGGCGTCAATTTGAAGGAACTGAGATCACTTGGGCCTATGATATCCACCCTTATGCGGATGCTGTTGTCGCTTATCTTGATGAATTTGAAGAACTTACTGGCATCAAGGTCACCGCAGAGCTATACCCAGATGATACATACTGGGGAAAACTAAATATCCAGCTTTCAACCGGCTCTCCAGATTGGGACGTAGTCGGTACCGGCATTCAGCCAGCTTGGGATGTTACGCCGGCAGGACAATTAGCAGGTTTGCGTGGGCTTATCGAAGACCCGAACATGACCAGCCCCTCCTATGACTATGAAGACTTTTTTCCGGCACTGCGAGCAGCTTGGACATGGGATGTGGCGGAAGAAGAAATTATCGCTAATCCTGATGGAGAGATTTGGGGAATTCCTCATGCATTTGAAAACATGCAGTTGATGTACCGAACTGATATTCTTGAGCGCCTTGGTGTTGAGCCGCCAAGTACACTTCCCGAATTGACCATAGCCTGTGAGCAAATCAGAGCTGCCGACCCCAACATGACGCCAATGGCTGTTCGTGGTGTCAGATTCTGGTCATCAATTCACACTGCACCAATTTCTATCGCCCAATCATATGGGGTGAGAGACTTTGTTGGCACTGGTGACGCTATGGATACTGCTTTAGACTCTGCCGAATCGATCCGTTTCCACAAGGACTACGTTGCCATGATCCAGGCGTGTGCGCCGGATAGTTGGGCTAATGATAACTGGTATCAAGTTGTTGATGGGCTTTCGACCGGTACAACTGCAATGGCCGTAGACGCCAACATGTTTGGTTTCTGGAACAACATTGAAGGTTCATCAGATGCAGCTGGTAAAATCGCGTTTGCGCCACCTCTCACTGCTCCAGACAATGATGAGTTTGCCTCCAATATTTGGATTTGGTCGCTGGCAATAAATGGTGCATCCGAAAAAAAAGGTGCAGCATGGTATTTCATGCAGTGGGCCACGTCTAAAGAGATGAACGTGCGCGGTGCGACGGATGGTAAGCTCGTGAACCCACCACGGTCGTCTGCTTGGCAGGCACAGGAGTGGATCGAATATGCGAATCAACCAGAGTTCAACAACTTCTATGATACTTTCAATACCGTTCAGGAAAAGACATCTCTATTGTTTACTCCACGTTATGGTTTTGGTGCCGCAATGAATGCTTGGGCAGTTGCAATGCAAGAAATGGTTGGTGGCGCAGATGTAGAAGAGAGTTTGTCCAACCTCGCTGAAGAAATTCGTGACGAGCTTTAAATAGTACTCCCAATAATACTATAACTAAAACTACCGGCGACCTAGCGTTGCCGGTTTTTTTTGAAGTCAAATTCTAAGGTACGGCTTATGGCACGCAATAAGGTAAAGTCTGGCAACATGTTTCTGTTGATTACATTGCTACCAGCGATACTCATTCTGGGAGGTTTTATTGTTTTGTTCTTATGGGGCTTTTATCAGTCGCTGACGGACATGAGATTTGGCCGCTCGCGTGTCGATTTCGAAGGAATAGAAAACTATGCGCGTCTGGTTGGCCGAAGTCGATTTTGGGAATCAGTTTCAGCCACAGCTATTTACGCATTCTCAGCTGTAATTTGCGAATCGATCCTTGGTCTTGCTATTGCTAAACTGTTCAATACCAAAGCAGTGCTTGCGCAATGGCTAAGGCCAGCAATTTTATTGCCGTTGGTATTGCCTCCACTCTCCGTCGCCCTGATGTGGACGACTATGATGAACCCTGAGACTGGGGTCATGAATTATTTTCTTAGTTTTGTCGGCATTGAAAACTTTCCATGGACGGCCAAGGCCGAGACGGCGATGTTTGCGATCGTTTTCATTGACGTTTGGACTTTTACGCCATTTTTCGCTCTTATCATATTTGCTGGGCTTCGTGGTATCACACCCGACATTATCGAAGGTGCACGCATGAATGGTGCTAAGGCCTGGGGTATTTTCTGGCGCGTCGAATTACCGATGGTATTGCCTTACATTCTGCTTGCGGCACTGTTTAGGATCATCGACTCGCTCAACCAGTTCGATATTATCTTTGGAACAACACAAGGCGGACCTGGCAACGCCACGGATGTNCTGTCCGTTTCGGCCTATTTTACGGCCTTTCAGAATCTATATTTTGGTAGGGGCGCAGCTATTATGATCGTGAATTGGTTAATGGTTTTGCTTACTGCAATGGTAGTTGTGAAGCTTTGGCAATACACGCGGAAGAGGGTTGGTGGATATGCATAGCCGTTCAATATCTTTGCTTCTAAACGTTCTTGTTTTGATAGTGGTCTTTGTATTGGCTTTTCCTATTGTATGGATTTTGATGAATTCTTTCAAACAGGCCGCGGATGTGAATTCTTATCCGCCAGCCTTTTTTTTCCGGCCTACACTGGAAAACTACAAGGTTCTATTTGACATAGCCGAAGCGGGTGCAACCAATTACGGCACAATAAAGATCCAGTTCCTTAAGCCAGTCACTAGCAGCGTCATCATTTCGGTTGGGGCGGTATTGTTGTCGCTCATCGCGGGCGTCCCCGCTGGCTATGCGCTGGCGCGTTACAATTTTCAAGGCAAGGAAGATCTCGCCTTCTTTATCCTTGGCTTTCGGTTTGCTCCAGTTTTACTTGTGATCATCCCGATGTTTCAGTTCTTTCAGGCGGTTGGCCTTTATGACAGCTACCTGGGTATGATTTGGGTCTATCAGCTAATAACGCTTCCTATGATCATCTGGCTCAGTCGATCGTATGTTGAAGATATCCCATTGGAAATCGAAGAAGCTGCGGCCATATGTGGAGCGAAACGCTCTCAAATCATAATAAAAGTTGTGTTACCATTGCTACGGCCTGGCCTGGTTGGAGCTTCGTTGCTGGTCTTTCTTCTAGCTTGGCACAATTTTGCACTTGGTTTGATACTTACTGCTAAGAACACACCTGTAACAGTAGCGCTGCTAAAGCTCCTTAACCCCGGGGTCAATTTCTATCCTGTGGTGTCAGCTGGCCTAGTGGTTTCGATGATTGTCCCAATCTGTCTAATCCTTCTCGGGCAACGGCATCTGGAGCGTGGTTTGACATTTGGAGCTTTAAAATGAGTCGACCTCTGATTTTTATTGGAACAACCAATCTGGATATCGTTTTCTATGCTGAACAGCTACCTGTTCCTGGTCAGAGTTTGATTGGGACTATCGAGGAATTTGGTGGTGGCAAGGGCGCAAATCAGGTAGTTGCAGCAGCGCAGCTTGGCGGCACCCCCCTTTTTGCAACAATGTTTGGTGAAGACGATGCCGCCCATAGTATGACGCAATGCCTGCGCGATGCTGGTGTGAATACTAGCAAAATTATCAGAAAGCCGGGGTTCAAGTCTGGTAAGGCGCTGATCTTCGTAAGTTCCGACGGCACTAATATTATTGGGATTGATGCAGGCGCAAACGAGGCGTTCAACGCGACTGATGTTAAAACTGCGCTATCTGACGTTCCCCAGGATGCCGTCATGGTGGTGGAAATGGGCTTGCCCGTCGAGGCCTGTAGAGCAGCTCTAGAATTCAAGGGTGATAGGTTTCTAATTTTCAACCCGGCACCGGTGCGCGCGCAGCTTAACAAGACGGAGTGTAGCTGCATCGACATAATAACGCCTAATGAGACAGAGGCTGAGCAACTNACAGGAATTAAAGTTAACTCTGTGGAGCAGGCGTTTGAGGCTGCAAAACTGCTCCACAATCTTGGTGTGGCAGCTGTGGCGATCACTTTGGGTCAGAACGGTGTTGTCTATCTAGATAGCGAGCGTCAGATTCATCAAAATGCTTATCCTGTCACTGCCGTCGATACGACTGGGGCAGGAGATGCCTTCAATGGGGCCCTTGCAGTGCAGATTGCCAAGGAGTGTAACATCGCGGACGCCCTGCATTTCGCGGTAGCAACTGCTAGTTTAAGCGTTACACGCAAAGGCGCTCAGCAATCTATGCCAACAGAGGCAGAAGTTATGCAGTTTCTGTCAGAACAAGGAGATAAATAAATGAATATGTTTAATCTGACAGGAATGACGATCCTTGTCACCGGCGCTTCTGGTGGAATTGGACTGGCATTGGTTCAAGGATTTTTGGAGGCTGGTGGGAAAGTCGTTGCCATAGACCTGAACTGCTCTGCCGTCGAAGATGCGTTTTCTGGCAATGAACGCGTTATGCCCGTCTCTTTGGATTTAATGGATCTTGATGGTATCCGTGATGTCCTTAATAAAATGCGCGATGGTTTTGGGCCAATTGATGTACTTGTCAACAATGCAGGTATCAAGTCGGCGGAACGTTTGATCGATGGTGATCGTAGCAAAATCCAGCGCACGCTAGCAATCAACGTAGATGCTGTGCTGAACCTAACGCGCTTTGTTTTTGAAGATTGTTTCAAAGGCAGGGGTGGCCGCGTCATTAATATCGGATCATCAATTTCTTCGCGCGGAGCTGTATTCAACTACCAGGCTGGTGGTGCGGACTATTGTTACTCGAAGGCGATCGTGCACGATCTTACCCGATTGATTGCTTTTGAGGTGGCGCCAGAAGGCGTCACTGTCAACGCCATCGCCCCAGGCATTGTGCATACTCCGATGCATGGTAGACCTTTGGAGGAAACTGAGGCACGGCATGCCGGTCGTATCCCACTCGGACGCATAGGTCAGCCAACGGACATCGTCGGCGCTGCAGTATTTCTGGCTTCAAAATCGGCAAATTATATCACTGGACAGGTTCTTCATGTCAACGGTGGCATGATTATGAGTGATTGAGGTAAATATGACAGAATGGAAAAAAATATCAGGTATTATAAGTGATTTGGATGGTGTTACCTATCGTGGTGACGATCCAATCGATAGTGCAGTAGAGGCCTTTCAATCCTGGCACAGCCTCGGACTCCCTTATGCATTTGTAACAAATAATTCTACTAAATCTGCTGAGGAGTTTGGGGAAAAGCTGAATAGAATGGGGATACCTGCAACGCCGGAGCGGATTATTACAACATCAGCGGTCTCTGCCGAACGCCTTAGGACATTGCTTGAGCCAAAAGCCCGGGTTATGGTTATAGGTGCACCTGCACTCTTGCGGGCAGTTGAGAAAAGTGGATTTGAAATTGCAGATGAAAAGGTCGCAGCTGTCATTGCCGGTTTAGATCGCGAGTTCAATTTCGAAAAACTGGAAAAGGCGCAGATTGCTCTGATGGGCGGAGCACATTTCATTGGTACAAACCCTGATCGCATGCTACCTAAAGGTGATGGTTTTGAGCCAGGAGCTGGTTCGATCCTTAAGGCTATTGAGACAGCCTCTGGGGTGCCACCTGTGATAATTGGAAAGCCACAGCCTCATCTTATATCAATGGCGTTATCTATTCTCGGGACGGACCCAAAATCCACTTACATGCTGGGTGATCAAATAATGACAGATATTGTCGCGGGACATGCCGCTGGCCTACCTACAATTTTGGTCCGTACGGGCGTTGCTGAAGAGGGCCCTTTTCCCATTACACCCGATTTTGACATCGAAACTCTGGCATCCATTCCGGTTATGATGCCGAATGATTTAAAGGAAACATAGATGGCAGGGGTGAGTACATCGAGCTTGGTCAAGAAATATGGTGCATTTACAGCCCTGCATGGAATTGATCTAGAAATTAAAGATGGCGAATTTATCGTGTTTGTTGGTCCATCTGGATCGGGTAAATCAACGCTCCTTCGCTGCATTGCAGGTCTGGAACAAATTGCTAGCGGATCCGTGAAGATCGCTGGGGAGGACGTCTCTGATGTCGATCCTGCAGATCGTGGCCTGTCTATGGTGTTCCAAAACTACGCACTTTTCCCTCACATGAGCTGCCGCGCTAATCTTGAGTTCCCATTGAAATCCGAAGGACTGCCTTTGCAGGACCGTGAGCGCATGGTCAGTTCCGTAGGTAAACTTCTCCATATCGAAGAACTTCTGGGTCGCAGACCTGCAGAATTGTCTGGTGGACAAAGACAACGAGTGGCAATCGGACGTGCAATTGTTAAGGAGCCCAAAGTTTTTCTTTTTGACGAACCCCTATCGAATCTCGATGCTGAACTTCGTATCAAGATGCGCGTGGAAATCACGAAACTGCACAGGCAAATAAAAAATACGATTATTTACGTGACGCACGATCAAGTTGAGGCCATGACAATGGCAGATCGTATAGTAGTGTTGCGTGAAGGCAAGATCGAGCAGGTTGGAACGCCACATCAACTATACTTTGCACCCGTCAACCAATTTGTTGCCACGTTCATCGGGGCGCCACAGATGAATCTTATTAACTGCGACTCTGCTATCAGAGGTGACGCTAAAACAACCATTGTTGGCTTTGGGGATGCCCCTAAGACAACGCTGCCAATCGGGGGCTTTGAATGGACCGGTGGTGATCTAACGCTTGGGTTTCGCCCAGAGCATGTAGTGCTTAAAGAGCCTGAGGGTGAGGCCATTCATTTTCGTCTCAGAACTGATGTCGTGGAACATCTTGGNGCCGTCACAAATATCTACGGGCAAATTTCNGGTTCANGNGCNNANCANACCGACATCACTGTCGCNANCCANACGCAGATTTATTTTCAAGAAGGTAAAGAAATCGACATTTGGGTGCCCGTTGGTGATTGTCACTTATTCACTCCTGATGGCAAATCACTTAAACGCTACACCGTTCCTCCGTCTTGGTAATATTGTTGCATTCAACCGAAGCACTTGTTTTAAGAAGAAAGTTTTAACTGATACTTTTTGGAGGCACGCTTATGGCGGCTTTGAATCCACTGGAGGTCAAAACTGTGACCGTTTTAGTTGCTAGTTATCTCGCTCTCGTATTTTCTGAATTAGTACACTTTCTATAGTTGTTAAATGTCAATATAAATATATCACTGAGGCTAAGCTTGGTTTCTAAGAAGCATCGAGTTTTAGGGAGTGTTTGAATATGAAACTTTATAATAAATATGTATTACCAAAAATCATTAATGCTGGATGCGGCACTAAACCAATAAAAAAGCAGAGAGAGAAGGTTTTACCTTTATGCAACGGGACCGTGTTGGAGATCGGTTGTGGAAGTGGACTTAACTTCGCTTTCTACGATGAAAATAAAGTAGAGAAACTCTACGCACTTGAACCAGATGAGGAGATGTTACGTCAAGCTGGCTTATTAGTGAAAGATGTCAATTTCCCAATTACNTTTTTAGAGACAGGTGCTGAAAAGATACCNNTAGNGNACGGTTCTGTNGATACAGCATTGNTGACATATACNNTATGTANTATTCCTNATCCGNTNGCTGCACTACGAGAAATACGAAGAGTACTTAAAAAAGGGGGTACCTTAGTTTTCTGTGAGCATGGAATGGCTCCGGAGAATAGTGTTAAAAAAATGCAAAACTTTATCAACTCTTTTTGGCCAATTTTTGTGGGCGGGTGTAATCTAAATAGGGATATTCCTAATCTCTTAAAAGAGACTGGATTTTCAGTAGATAATTTAGAAACAATGTATTTGCCTAAAACTCCTAAATGGTTTGGATACAATTACTGGGGAACTGCAAGTTAAGATTTTATTAAATTTCATGCGTACCATCCTGATTAGCATAATAACTATTTTTATCAGTCATCAACTCATGGCGGATGAAGCACCAGCGTGTCCAGATAGAAGGCATGATCCAGATAAATTTTGTCCTGCAGGAATGATATGGAGTGAAGAAGCCCAACAGTGTCTTGAGGTTGTTTAAGTCTCAAACTGTAAATCTCGTTGGGTGAAGTCAGGGGGAACATTTTACTCTGTTAAATACCACCTAGGGGTTTCTGAATTTCGTAGAGCAGATGTAAACCTTGGCATCTCGTAGCAAACAGTCGACATTAACTCGTTCATTCCCAATTCATCTATTGTTTGTAAAATGTCATCTTCAGTTTCCGCTTGCCAATGGCAGAAGAAAAACTCCTCATGACCGCACCATTCTTGGACACATTTGGCTTTTTCTAGTGACATTGAATACTCAGCCCATTCCTTTTCAGTTCTTACTTTTCCTTTTGCGCTTAAGTGTTGAGCCTTTGCTTCCTCAGATAAGAATGTATGAATTGCCATCCAATCCTTCATTATTTT
>PBQQ01000054.1 GCA_002725095.1 Gammaproteobacteria bacterium | reverse complement strand
CGCTGACGATGCCCAAAGCCCTTTGCATTGCATTATGGGCAACGGCATGCGCCCAGACATTTGGATGGATTTCAAAAAACGCTACGGCATAAAACGTGTATGTGAGTTCTACGGCGCGTCCGAAGGCAATGTGTCGTTTGCCAATCTCATGAACAAAGACATGACTGTAGGTATGACCTCGGCAGAAGTGGCGCTGGTTGAATACGATGTCGATAACGACGAAATCGTGACAGACGACGCCGGCAATTGCATTCCAGTGCAGCCCGGCGAACCCGGCTTGTTGCTGGGCAAAATCACTCCCGACACTGTTTTCGAAGGCTATACCGACACCGAAGCGACCGAAAAGAAGGTGTTTCGCAATGCGTTTACCGATGGCGATGCCTATTTCAACACGGGCGATCTGATGCGCACCGTCGACGTTGGCTTCACTTTGGGGTACGACCATTATCAGTTTGTCGATCGTGTCGGCGATACTTTCCGATGGAAAGCGGAAAATGTATCAACTAATGAAGTGGGCGAGATCATCAACGGCTTTGATCAAGTCAAGTTCTGCAATGTCTACGGCGTAGAAATCCCCAGCACAGACGGCCGCGCTGGCATGGCGGCTCTGACTTTGCTGGATGATGTGGCGGAATTGGACGTAGATCGATTCGCCGAATTCGTTAAAGAGAACTTACCCAGTTACGCGGTGCCTGTGTTCTTGAGAATCCAACCCGACATAGACGTTACCGGCACATTTAAAATGCTCAAGGGCGATCTGCGAAAACAAGGCTACGACATCAACATGACAGAAGACCCGATTTTCGTCATGAAGAATGGCGAGTCGACATATAACGCCATGGACAGCGATTACCTAGCACTTATTCGCGACAGCAACGCCGGCTATTAGAGCTGCTGCGTATGCCTAAAGCGGTGCTGCTGGATTTAGGTGGTGTTGTGCTCGGCATCAACGTTGCCCAAGTTTTTCAAACCTGGGCAGCGCGCGCCGGTGTCGAACCAGATCACTTTAAGCATCGCTGGGTCATGGACGAAGCCTATGAATTGCACGAAATCGGCGCCATAGATTTCGCCGAATATGTGAAACGTCAGGGTCAACACTTCGACATCGACATGCCTTTGACGGACTGGCAGGACGGTTGGAACGCGATCTGGACTGAACCCTATGCGCAGGTGGTGACTTTACTGCCGAAACTGGCGAAGCGTTACGACTTGTTCGCGTTCAGCAATACGAATGCCGTTCATGCGGAATCGTTTTGCAGTCGTTATCCAGAAGCCCTAGCCCACTTCGACAAACTTTTTTTATCCCACGAGGTCGGGGCTCGCAAACCTCACGCCGCCGCATTTATTCGTGTCTGCGATCAAATAAACGCGCAGCCAAGGGATGTGTTGTTTATTGATGACAGTGCCGAAAATGTGCAGGGCGCGCTTAGCGCCGGGCTCGATGCACACCATTTATACAAAGAGCAAGATATCGCAACCAAGCTTAGGCAGTTATTGGACTAGGGCTCACAGCTCAGTTCGAGGCGTTGAATTAAGGTCAACGCGTGGCCCCGATCGCGCCCACAGATCATAGGCTCTGGCTTAAATCCTGAGCAAACCAAGGGCCGACGAGGGTCACCAAATAACGAGCAAGCAAAGCGTTTGTCTAGGTGCAAGCAACGCACGCCTGCGGGCTTACCCTGTGGCATCAGCGGCAGCGGTGAAGAGATAGACGGCGCAATACAACAAGCGCCGCAGCCCGTTCGACAGTCCACAGGCGCCTCAGCGCAATCTAAGCGGTAAATTCATGCGCAATGGACGCGTATTTTTCCACCAGCGGCAGCACCACATCCGCAGAATCTGGAGGCAGTGCGAAGATCACTCGATCAAAACCGAGTTCAACTAATTCGGATACTGCTCGGCGATCCGCCCCAACGCCAAAGATACTGAACTGAGGACTGCCCTTGCGCCCCCGCGCTTGCCACGCGTCTTGCGTTTTCGCAATACCGGCCGCGTAATCAACACCACCACTGGCTTGACGGCGCGCATGATTTTGATAGATCGGCATCCAGCCGTCCGCGTACTCGGCAATACGGTCATAGGTGTAGCTGGACGACGCGCCAATTAGGATAGGCGGTCCATCCGCTTGTTTGGGTTTTGGATAACACCAAATTTTATCGAAATCGACAAATTGACCATGAAATTCTGCTTCGTCTTCGCGCCAAATCTCGCGCATCGCCATAGTGCGTTCGCGCAATATCGGCCAACGCTGTTTAAAGGGCGTGCCATGATTCTCCATTTCTTCGGCGTTCCAACCCGCACCGATACCGAGTACTAATCGACCATTCGACAGATAATCCAGAGTCGCTACCTGCTTAGCCATAAGAATGGGATCACGCTCGGTGACCAAGGATATACCGGTACCCAACTTGAGTTTCTGCGTCACCGATGCCGCCATAGTTAACGCCACGAAAGGATCAAACGTATGCCAATATTCTTTGGGCAACTCCGCTCCGCCCGGCCATGGCGATCTGCGACTCGCTGGAATATGGGTATGTTCGGGCAGGAATAACGACTCAAAACCATACATTTCTGCTTGCTGCGCCAAAACATCGGGGGCAACAGCATATTCGGTAGGAAACATCAGGAGACCGAACTGAGTCATGGGCTAGCCTTTTAAGGAAAACCCTAGCTTACCTCTTAGCTGGCGGCTGCGGACAGTCCCTTTACAGTGCCTGCTGCTCCAATCGCTCTAGATGCAGATCGATTTTGGCGACATAGCGCGCGGCCGCGCGGCCTTTACGAGCATTCGGCCCAACGTTGTAGGAACCCAGAGCACACGTTAAATCGCCAGTACAGCGCTCCAGCAGATGTCCGAGCACTTGCGCACCGCAATAAACATTTTGTTCTGGGTCGTTTAGATGATCCTGTCCGCAAAATGCCGCCCAGTAGTCTGGTCGAACTTGAGCAGGCCCCACCGCACCGACCGGTGAACGTACGTTTTTGCGAAATGAACTTTCAGTCAGCACAAGGCTTGCTAAAACATCTGGCGATATGCTCTGACGCTCGGACGCTTCTATAAACCAATGGGAAAATTCTTCTGCTTTTACGCGTTGAATACCAAAAGCGGTACTGATACGGCCGCCCAAATTGGCCACTTCAACGTCGTAGGAAAGCTGGCCTATCTTGGGCTTAGCAAACGCCACAACGCGATGCTCTGGTGTATACGAGTTGGTATGAATGCACGCTAGACCGATCAACAGCGCCAACGCACAGAAACCCAACCGCCAGTCAATCCGAGTTTTAATCGCAACAACTAACGCTTCGCCGTGTCTCATCGAATACTCCTGCGATAGAACCCGTTCCTTCAATAGGTTCCGTCACGTTTCCATTCTTTTTGCTGACCCCAACAAGCAAGCCGAGTCTACGCATCNCNGGGCNATTGCGGAACCAAATAATGAATAAAAAATGGANTTATTCGNTNNATTTCANCCTNAACGACAAAAAGTAAGTNNTCGCTTACCTNNAANGNNTTATCTNCCGNATAAANTCNTCAATNCACGGCAANTTTCCGCNNCNTATANAACTAAAAGNTCTACCAACGGTNCGCGCCTACAGAGCCGAGTAAACNCAGCGATTAACCTGCCCGAAGCGCCTNAATAATGNCGCCGCGCTGCGCATCGTCAGACACTGGGAACGACGCCGAAGTCCGGTCGGTGAATGCGCCATAGCGTTCGAGCATTTGCGGCGCAATGTCTGCCGGCTCGCCCATAACACCGAATTCGGCAAGGATATCGTCGGTAATGAGGGTACCCATTTCCCNCCAACGCCCTTGTTTTGACATGGTATTCAACTCGCTTTGCAAATCACCCACACCAATCGAGTCTAAAACACCTTTGTATGCAGGGGTGGACCCATAAAACGCAACTCGTTCTTGAGCCGCTTTCTTACTTGCAGCAAATTCTGCTTCATCGCGCCCGGTCACTACGAAGCACGAGTATGAAAGTTCGAAGTCCTTGCGGGTTTTGCCTGCCTTGGCGAGGCCTTGCTCAATCGCGGGCAGCGTCACTGAGTTGATATAGGGCAACGTGCTAAACGGATGGATGATCATGCCGTCGGCGACTTCACCAGCGACTTCGGTCATCTTGGGACCCACCGCCGCTAATACGACTTTCGGCGCACCGTATTCTTTATCTTCCGGAGTAAACGCCGGTGTCATAAGCGTGTGCCGGTAATATTCGCCAACGAATTCCAATGGAGTACCGTCGTACCAGTTCGCCCAAATTGCACGCATGGCCAATACCAATTCACGCATCTGAGCCGCTGGCGCACCCCACTGCATGCTAAAACGCTTGGTAATGTGTGGCTTAATCTGCGAACCCAAGCCTAATGTGAAGCGGCCCTTTGAATAGGCATTGAGGTCGTGGCCGATATTCGCCAAATTCATCGGACTGCGAGCAAACGCCACAGCTATTGAAGATGCGATCTCAAGCTTGTCGCTGTGCTCGGCTGCCAGCAGCAAAGGAAAAAACGGATCGTGATTCATCTCCGCCGTGCGCACACCGTCGTAGCCGTCGGCTTCTATTTTGTTCACGATGGCGGGTATTTTTTCTAACTGATGTCCGATACCGGCGTCTACTTTCATGGTCTCTCCCTATTCACTATTTGATTGCGGCGATGTACGGCTATACCGCCGATAATTTTTCTATGATATTCGCCCGATCCGCTTTACCAATATGCGCATAGGCCGCTGACGTGCGGTCGACCACGTCACCGTACCTTTGAATAATCTGTTCCGGCAAGGTTTGCGGTTCGCCAATAACAGCGAATTCCTTCAGCAGGTCAGGTGTAATGAGTTCCGCCATTTCCTGCCAGCGACCCTGCTTGGACATGACATTCAGTTCGGGCTGCAGATCACCCGCACCAACACTGTCTAGAACGGGCTTATACGCCGGTGTGGATCCATAGAATGCGATCTGTTGTCGCGTCGCCTGCTTGGCTTCAGCCAAGTCTTCCTCGGTATTACCCGTTACGACAAACATGGGATAACTGATTTCAAAATCCTCGCGCCGCTTGCCCGCCTTGGCAAACCCACGTTCAAGCGCCGGCAACGTCGTTTCACGCAGATATTTTTCAGTCGTAAAGGCATGCACGATTATGCCGTCTGCTACCTCACCGGCGACTTCCGTCATCTTGGGACCCACCGCCGCAAGAAAAACCTTGGGCGCACCATACTCGACATTGGTCGGCGTAAAAAACGGCGTCATAAGCGTATGGGTGTAAAATTCACCAGTAAATTCAAGTGGTTGCTGTTGATGCCAGCTGTCCCAAATAGCGCGCATGGCCATAATGTATTCGCGCATTCGCGCCGCCGGACTCGACCACGGCATGCTGAAACGCTTAGTAATGTGTGGCTTTATTTGTGAGCCTAGGCCCAAGGTAAATCGCCCCTTGGAGTAGGCGTTTAGGTCATGACCAATGTTTGCCAGTGTCATCGGCGAGCGCGCAAAAGCCACCGCGATAGAGGTCATAAGCTCAACCCGCTGAGTATTTTGTGCCGCTACCAGTAACGGGAAAAACGGATCATGCGCCGTTTCAGCGGTCATCACTCCGGCGTACCCCATGTCTTCCATCTCCGCGGCCTGCGCGCCCACGGTATTTAAATCCACACTCACACCGCCATCTACGTACATGTTGCCTCCTCTTGGGACAGGTTATTCACTTTGAATCGGTTGGATCGGGGCCCCATCGTCTACGAACAGTCCCTCTTGTGGCACCCCAGACTGCGTCTCGGATAAAACAAACCGTTCACAACAATGACCTCCATCGTTAAAACTGAGTCTAAAAAACAGGTCGTTTGGGTGCGTTATGCGCACAACATCTACAGGACTCAAGTGCAGAAAGTGCTGTAGCAACGCTTTGGTCACGACACCGTGACTAATAATTCCCGCACGTTCAACGTTTTTAATATTCTGCACCACCGGCGCAACCCGCGCACTCAGGTCAGCGAGATTTTCTCCGCCACCAGGGCGATAGCCGTACGGATCCGCACGCAGCGCCGATAGCCCCTCGCCATCTTCTTGTTCTACTTCTGTGAGCGTCTTACCCGACCATCTGCCACAGTCGCGCTCGACAAGATCTTNTGAAAATTCTACNGGCGCTTGTANGTGGGCGTTCACCAATTCAGCGGTTTGTTGTGTTCGACCCGCGGTTGAAACCCATAGTTTGTCGATACCCCCCAATTGCTTCAACACGACCCCATGCCCGTCCGCTTGGGTCTTGCCCTGCGCGGTGAGGGGCGAATTCATACGTCCCTGCATCCGACGTTGCACATTCCACTCCGTTTGGCCGTGGCGTAGCACATATAGCAATTTCAGTTTCATCAGCGCGATCAGCGATACGGGTTAAGAAAACTGAAAGGCCTTAGCAGTGAAGGCTGCGANGGTACGCTCCGTGTCTTCACGTGAGGCCGCTAGCGGCGCAATAATATGGGTGTGCACACCGCCATCCGCATCCTCTTGGATACGCTGTTGAATTTCTTCTTCATTACCAATGATGGCTATTTCATCAATCATTTCGTCACTCATGGCACCCGCGGTCTTGGCCCGATCCTTAGCCGCCCAGCCTTCGCTAATCTGCGCAGCTGCNTCCTGGTAACCGGCCCANGCTAAAAAGTTGTTATATACCGGTGTTGCATAGTACGGCCCGAACGCGGCACGGAATAAATTACGCCCGTACTCTTTATCATCCGTACACAACACCATGGCACGATTAACAATTTCTACATCTTCGGGGTTTTTACCGGCTTTTTCTGCACCGATCACCACATGCTCCATCATTTTCGGCAAAGCGGCTTTAGGCCATAAGTTGAAGATTACGCCATCCCCGACTTCTGCTGCCATTTCAATCATCTTCGGCCGTAATGCCGCCAAGTATACCGGCGGTGGATTTTCCATCGGCGCTTGGCGGTAGCCTTTACTAAATAGAGTTTCTCCATCGAAATCGGTTTTTTCACCGNTGAGCATGGTTTTCACCAACTGGGCGGTCTCCCGAACTCGCGTCAGTGGCTTATCCAACGGTATCCCATTGAACTGACCCATGATGGTCTGGCTGGAAGAGCCCAAACCCATCACAAAGCGATCGGGCAGTAACTGGCCAATCACATTCGCTGAGGCCGCCAACACCGACGGCGCGCGGGTGTATACAGGTGTAACCGCCGTACCTATGCGAATACTCTTAGTCAGATGCGCAATGGCCGCCACCTGAGTCAGCGTATCCGGCGCACCAGAATCGCTAAACCAAGCATCGGCAATGCCTTGCTCTTCCGCCCATTGAATGCGCGCAATGGTGTCCTCAATGCGCGGCCCAGCCGGCAACGTAACCGCGATTCTTTTAGTTAAAGCCATATAAATCCCCCGTCAAGAAGCCAGATCACTGGCAAGTAGCGCTGCTCACAGCGCGCAGCGTTAGAAGACATAGATTCTCATTTTGCCCTGTAGAAGATCAACCCGTATCCTTAACGGATTACTACTACTGGTTCGAGACAGGGGGCAGCATGAGCGACGTGGAACTCACCCAGGTGCGGGAGGCGCACAAATTTGATGAAACGGCATTGACTCGGTATATGCAAGAGCATGTCGAGGAATTCACCGGACCACTGACCATAAAACAGTTCGAAGGCGGCCAATCCAACCCCACCTTCCAACTTATAACGCCCTCGCGAACCTANGTTATGCGCAAGCAGCCACCGGGAGAGTTGCTGCCTTCNGCGCATCAGGTAGATCGCGAATATAAGGTTATGGCTGCGTTGTGGACCACACCGGTACCCGTGCCAAAGATGTATTGCCTCTGCGAAGACGTCAGCATTATCGGCACCAAGTTCTACATTATGGAAATGGTGGAAGGCCGACTATTTACTGAAACTCGCTTACCGAGTTGCAGCCAAAGCGAGCGCGGCGCCATTTATTTGGATCTTGCGCGAGTGCTGGCAGAATTGCACAACGTCGACCCGGTTACGGTCGGGCTGAGCGAATTCGGCCGACCCGGCAACTACTATGAGCGCCAGATCGGTCGCTGGAGCAAACAGTACATCGCGTCAAAGACCGAAGAAATCGATGCCATGGACAGTCTCATGGAATGGCTGCCGCAAAATATCCCTGCCGACGCGGGCAGCGTCATCGTACATGGTGACTATCGATTGGGTAACGTACTCATACACCCCACAGAGCCGAAAATCGTGGCGGTACTCGATTGGGAGCTTTCGACTCTAGGCGATGGCTTGGCCGATTTGGGCTATATCTGTCAGGACTACCATGGTGACGCATATGACGACGAGGGCTTAGCAGGCGCAGATCACGCCGCTCTGGGTATTCCGACTGAAGCTGAGTTTGTTGCAGAGTACTGCAAACACGCCGGTCGCGAAGGCATCAGCAACTGGCCTTTTTACTTGATCTACAACATGTTCCGGTCCGCTGGAATCATTCAAGGCGTGTACAAACGCGGCCTAGATGGCAATGCCAGTTCGGAAAAAGCATTAGAGTACGTGGACGCTGCGCGGCTGCGTTCAGAACGTGGCTGGGCGATGGTCAACAACGTTTAGCAAGGTCTTTGGTATCGCACCACGCGAGCGCTCCGGCCCAACGAATTAGAACGCAATTNAGGCGCCCGCGATGTGTCTTTTTAGACCAGCGATGAGTCTTTTTAGAATGGCTCGCCAAGAGCGTGGCCGTGTGACTGGCCACGCTATTCGAAGCAAACCGCGGGCTAGAGCATTTCCTCCGCTACCATCTGCAATGCCGCTGGGTCTTGGCTACCCAACAACATACTCGAAACATGACCCTTGGCTCCTGCTGTTTTCCAGCGTTGCAGTTGTTCACGAATGTGTTCTGCAGGACCCACTAGGGCGCAGGCATCGATCAGTTCAGCGGGCACTGCCGCCATCGCTTCATCCTTGCGCCCAGCGAGATAGTGATCCTGAATCTCAACCGCCGCATCCTCAAAGCCCAACCGTTTGCAATAATCGTTATAGAAATTCTTATCGCGCGCGCCCATTCCACCAATGTATAACGCCATCATGCCGCGCACCGGAATTCTGCACTGCTCGATGTCGTCTCCCATCACAAGCGTGACAAAGGGTGCAATATCGAACTGGGTAAGGTTTTTTTCCTCGGTTTCTTCAGTGATGTTGGCATTGGCTAGAGCAAAACCTTTTTCTATCGGATCGGCAAATACCGAATATTTGTCGGGATCCATCCAAACAGGGAAAAACCCATCGGCAACCTCGGCCGAAGCCGTTACGCCATTGTTGGTGATGGTTGCGGCGTAGATCGGGATGTCTTCTTCGCAATGCAGAATACTCTTCAGCGGTTTGCCCAGACCAGTGGCGCCAGCGCCCGTATAAGGCAGGTTATACATGGCGCCCTCAAAAGATAATGGCGCCTCCCGCGCGAATATCTGCTTCATTATTTGCACATATTCACGCAGNCGACTGACCGGCTTGCCGTAGGGCACACCGTGCCAGCCTTCTACAACCTGNGGTCCTGAAGCGCCCAAGCCNGCAATAAATCGCCCACCCGACAGCTCTGCCAAACTCATGGCGGTCATCGCGGCCATTGCCGGTGACCGAGCGGGCATCTGCATAATCGCAGTACCTACCTTNATGCGGTCAGTCTGAGCCAAAATCCAAGCAGCGGGCGTTACTGCATCTGAGCCGTAAGCTTCTGCAGTCCAAATTGACTCATAGCCAAGATTTTCGGCGTGTTTTATGGCGTCCATTGAAATACTGAACTTGCGGCCAGAATAGCCAGCGAGAATGCCTAATTTCATGATAATCCTTATCCTAAGTGGGCTGATTGAGTGTCTAGGTAGCTAATAATATCCATTGATTCGTACATCCATTCGACCTCGTCACCACGCTGAATACGCAANCATGGCACGGTGCCTCGACCACCGCCTTGCAACAGTTCCTTAAACGCCGCCGGATCTCGAAGCGTGTCGCGAAATACCATACTGATGCCCCGCTGTTGCAAAAACTGCCGTACTCGAGCACAGAACCCACAGGTGTCGGAAGTGAAGAGTTGATAGTTTTCTGGCCCAGACATAATGGCTTTCTCAGTGGTTTGCGAGCACCGCAGACTAATACCTGTGGATCATTACGGTCAATAACGTAACAATGCGCCCGTTGTCGTAACGTCAAAATGGGAGTCTTTGATATGCCCGCAGCCAAACGCAAATCTGCAGATCGCGTGGCCGCTACTCGATCTATTTTTCTCGGCCTGCTAGGCACTGTTGGGGCCGCGCTTATCGGTCTAGGTATTTANTTCTCNAGTGGCGGCGGCCATAGCGAGACTCCNCAATTGGGCACCGATTTTGAACTCATTGAAAATGCCGATCGTCCTCGATCAAAGGGCCCTATTGAAGTAGCAGAATTCTTCTCCTACGGCTGCATCCACTGCAAAAACTTCGATCCCGAATTTGCGGCTTGGGCGGCCAGCGCTAGCGAAGATGTTTTAGTCGAACGCAGGCCCGCCACGTTTTCGCCAAGCTGGACGCTGTTGGGGCAGGCCTATCTCGCGCTCGAGTACGCCAACGCAATTGAGGGGAACCATGAACGCTTGTTCAGTGCGGTTCACGACGCGCGCAAGCGTTTTTCCAGCGGTCGCGATATTGCCGAGCACTTGGACAGTCCGCAGCTCAGTGCCAACGACTTTATGCGCGCATTCAACAGTTCTTCGGTGAGCCGCAAACTCAGCCGCGCCGCGGATGACACAAGCCGCTATCAAATTGGCAGCGTGCCTACTCTGGTTGTCGCAGGCAAATATCGAGTAAGCATGAACAACGGTACCCAACGCGCGCTGCAGGTTGCGGACTGGCTGGTGAAACAGGAACGCCAGCGCATCGCTGAGGCCAGATCGCCGCGCCCCGCCGATGCTTCATAGTTACCANGTCAACGTTACGGACAACCCTACTTGTCGCGGCGCCCCAAGTTGCGTCCAGGTCGTGTCTGCATAGTCATTGCGGGGATCATTGCCAAAGTAAAAACCGCGAACAGGGTATTCCGTATCCGTTAGATTACGGCCCCAAACTCGGGCGGAATACCGGCCCGCGCTATAGCCAATCGCTGCGTTGACCAGCGCATAACTGTCTGCCTGAGCGCTATGACTATCAGAAAAGTAGTACCCGTCTTTGGCTTCCACAGCGAGATTGCCAAACCACCGCTCGGACAGTTGATAGCGCACTGACAGATGTCCTTGATAACCCGGGGCGTGTGCCTGCTCACGACCATCTAAATCGTTGCCTGTCGCGTCGGTATAATCTTGATATTCGGTTTTCAAGAGTCCTAAACCGGCACTGACCAACACTCGCTCACTGAGCGCGAGATCCATCTCTGCTTCAATGCCTTGGTTGATCCCGGAAGCCGCGTTACCAGTAAATTCAACGAATTCAGATGAGCCGTCATCGCGCACGCGCACAATAGATGTGGCGATTTGTACATCTGCCCGCGCCATGTGGAAAAGCGCAAGTCGAACCTGACCTCGGTCAGCGAAAATATTGGTTTTGTAACCCACCTCAAAATTCCACAATGTCTCTGGATCAAACAGCCGCAAATCGGCATCCAATGTTCCAGACGTATTAAAACCGCCAGACTTGTAGCCTTGGGTAAAACTGACATAGGCCAATTGCTGAGCTGCGAAACGCCGCTCTAACTTCAACCGCGAGCCGAATAAGTCGTCCTCTGGGGAGAATTTGACGTCTGCGTTGTCTGCATAGCGCGCTCGATGGTCCTCGGCACGCGCCCCAATCGACAGCGTCCAAAGCTCGTTTATGGGCACACTCACCTCGCCATAGACCGCGCGTCGATCAAGCGCGAAATCACTGGTAAACCTCTGCTCAAGCCAGGTGTAATCGCGTGTTAGGTCTACGTCTCGATCCAATAGATAGACGCCAACAACCCAACTCAGAGCATCTTTGCCCGCGTCTTTCGACAACCACCGCACATCTACTGTTGCGGAATTAATGCCCCGATCGTAGGCGTCGGTAGAACTGTAGCCATAGGGGTGAAATCCAACATAGGTCCAATCTTCGTCGTAGCCATACCGCACATCGCTGCTGGCGTAACCGGCGGCGGCAACCAACTGCGCCCATTCAAGATCATTGATCTCAAAGCGCGCGCTTAGATATCGACTCGTCTGCTCATCAACGCCGGGTTGATCTGAACGCGTCTGGCGATTGTTATCTAAGGAAAACGCGTCATAGCCGTTCGCCACATCGATCACCCCCGCAGCCAGTTGCCAGCTCAGGGCTGCGCGGGTGCCGTCCAGTTTCACGCGCAACGTAGATTCATCGTGGTTGTCCGTGCGCTCGCTTGGCAAAAACGTGTTGACGATAAAACCGTCATCACGGTACTTGCGGGCACTCAGGCGCAGCCCGACCGACTCATTAAGCGGCCCACTAATCACAGCGCCCGCGCCCTGACTACCGTAATTGCCCACATCAAATTGCAGCCTACTCTGCCAGTCTGGGGTCGATGTTGGCGTCACTACATTGATCAATCCCGCCAGCGCATTCGCGCCGTAGAGTGTGCCTTGCGGACCACGCAAGACTTCTATTTGCGACACATCGAATAACGTCGCGGCAGTACCAACGCCACTGAAATCAACGCCGTCTATTTGCAAACCTACAGACGCGTTCAGTGGCTCAGCAAATTGGCCACGCTCGCCAATGCCACGCATTTGCACAAACCGCGCCCTTGAGGCNCCGCTGGCAATGTTTACATTAACCGCTCGACCGAGCATTTCTTCCAAATGATTTACNACGTCGGCGGTGTCGTCGGGAATCAATAGCGANACGGAGCCGGCCACATCGTTTACAGCAACAGCACGCAATTCTGCCGTCACAACGACCTCTTCAATTGTTTCGGCATCAGCATGAACGCTACAAAACGTCAAACCAACGCCAATTAACAGCATTAGCTTTCGGGACAATACAGCTAGAACTCTCATTACCATCTCCTGTGGACCGGCCAGAAATTCGCCTAAGAAGATGCAATCCTATTCCTACGCCGGTGTTAACCGGATCAGGTTCAAAGGGTCCGTCTATCTATATGACGTCTCAGGCGCTTCGCCACCCCTTAGGCATACGCGATTAAAGCAAAGATCTGCCTCAAAGTAAAAAGTCTGTGGGCTGTGACTTGATCTAAAGCTTACGGCATGTGGCGTTGCCGCCATGAAGTCTTTATTGCTGCAACAACTCGTTCGGTCAACCAAAGCTAACGCGCTTATATTTTTGATCGCTTATCTCAATTCCAAACCCATCAACCCACGAATCTGTTACCGTTAAATCATCCAGTTGGAGTCTGCATTGGCGGCCCAAAACCGAAAAAAGACACGCGCTGGGCGCAGCAAACGCCGACCCAGGCAACACGGGTTTTGGACGCGCGTGCGCGCTACTTTGCTGCGACTGATATGGCGCACTGTTCTATGGACAAGCTTGCTCGCGGTGCTGCTGTCAGCGGGCTACGCGTACTATATCGATCGTACCATCAGCAAAACCTTCGAAGGCCGCCGCTGGTCTGTACCCGCTCAAGTCTATGCCCAGCCACTCGAATTGTTCGCAGGGTTGCGGCTTTCCAAAGGTCAATTTATTACAGAATTGAAACGCTTAGGTTACCGGCAAAACACCGAGCTGAATTCCCCAGGGACCTATCGACAGAACCAAAGCAGCGTAACTGTGCATTTGCGCAGTTTTCGTTTCATCGACGGATTCCGGCCCACACAAATACTGCGCTTTACGTTCAGTCAAAATGACATGCGCCAGATTACCGAGCTGGGCTCTGGCGAAATCGTTCTAGTACGCATGGACCCTGCCAAAATCGGCAGCTTTTTTCCGTCCCATGGCGAAGACCGTGTGGTGCTTAGACCGGATGAAGTACCCACTTTGCTCGCCGAAGGTTTAAAAGCGATTGAAGACCGAAACTTTGATGAGCATCGCGGATTCAGCATTACCGGAATATTGCGCGCCCTAATCGTGAATATCCGCGCGGGCGCTGCACGTCAGGGCGGCAGCACGCTCACTCAGCAGTTGGTGAAAAGCTACTTCCTCACTAACGAAAGGACCCTGCAACGCAAACTGCGTGAGTTGGCAATGGCAGTCATCTTAGAGCTGCGATTCAATAAAGAAGATCTACTTACGGCCTATGTTAACGAGATCTTCCTTGGCCAAAATGGCGCGCGAGCTATCCACGGTTTTGGTCTTGGCGCGCAGTTCTATTTCAATAAACCAATTAACGAATTAGATGTCGCAGAAATCGCAACGCTGATCAGCATCATTCGTGGGCCCTCTTACTACAATCCGTTCCGCCACCCCGAACGCGCGCTTTCGCGGCGCAATAGAATCTTGGACACGTTCTACAGTGACGGACTGATCAATGCTGCAGAGCACGGCAAGGCCAAGGCGCAAGTGCTCGGAGTCGTCAAAGCGCCAGGGCGTGGCGGGGCTTATTACCCGGCCTTCATGGACCTCGTCAGAACCGAACTGTCGCAACGCTATTCGAACACCGACTTACGCTCTCAGGGCCTGCAGATATTTACCACCCTAGACCCGCGCTTGCAGGAAAATACGCAACAAGCGGTCGGTCAGTCGCTCGATGACATCGAGCGCGATCGCAAGCTGCCACCAAATAGTTTGCAAGCGGCCAGTGTGGTCGCCGACAGTCAAACCGGAGAAGTACTGGCGTTGGTTGGCGGCAGACAAGGCCGTGTCGACGGTTTTAATCGAGCGTTAAACGCGCAACGCTCTGTGGGCTCTGTTATTAAGCCGGTAACCGTATTAACGGCGCTCAACCAAGGTATGGACTTAACCGATAAAATCACTGATCGACCGATTACTTTGCGTCAGAAGTCCGGTGAGACTTGGGCACCAAAGAACTTTGACGGCAAGACCTACGGTGAATTGCCGATGTATTTAGCCCTCAGTCGCTCCTTAAATCTGGCAATGGTCGATCTCGGGCAACGGGTCGGTATCGAAAACGTCCAAGCCCAATTTGCAGCGCTAACGAATCGACGATCAAATAACCCCTACCCATCTTTTTTATTGGGCGCGGAGGCCATGTCGCCGCTGCAAACTCTTGAGCTATACGGCAACTTCGCCAGTGGCGGATTTCATACTCGCCCTAAAGCCGTCATTGCCGTACTCGACGAAAACGGCGCAGCGCTGTCGCATCATGCGTTCGAAATGCGTCAAAGCATAAAGATGCCCACCGTTGCTGCATTAAATAGAGCACTAGAGCTCGTTATGCGCCGCGGCACTGGCCGGTCATCGCCTTTTTCCAAGCTCGGCGTTGCAGGAAAAACCGGTACCACCAACGACAATCGCGACAGCTGGTTCGCGGGTTTCGACAACAGCCATCTGTCTGTTGTCTGGGTCGGCCGCGACGACAACAAGAGCACCGGATTAACCGGCTCCAGCGGCGCCCTGCGGGTCTGGAACGCTATGGCTCGACGCAACGGCGTAGACCCCATCGTGCCCATGCCCAGCGACGACCTAGTAGCGATCGAATACACTAGTGGTGCGCGCGCCAACGAACGCTGTGCCGATGTGGTTATGTTGCCGGTGCGCGCCCCGCAGTCATTGCAAATAAAATCCGGCTGCAAAATTAAAAGATCCTTGAGGCAACGCCTGAAGTCGATCTTTACCGACGAGTAGAAACATTGCTGTGAATATTTATCGCTCTATTTGCCTGACTGTGTGCCTGTATCTAACGGCTTGTACAATTTCACCACAAACACCTGCGCCAACAAGCACGCCTCCATCGGCAGCGGCGCCAACACCGCAGTCCCTGCCCGCCAAACCGGCAACCCCAAAAACTAAGACCAGCGCCACCTTTGCACTGCTGGGCAATGCCGATGAGGCGCTGGATGCCGAGCAGCCAAAACAGGCGATCCTATTGCTCGAACGTGCAGTGCGGATAGAGCCAAGAAACTTTGAACTGTGGATTCGCCTCAGCCGAGCGCATCTAGCGACAAATAATCTCGTTGCGGCGACGCAGCATGCGCGCAAAGCGATCGCCCTAGTCGACGCAGACGTCGGCCCATCGGCCGCACTTGCCAAGGCTAAAGCCTGGTTGCAGTACGCCGAGGTACTCGAATATGCAGGTCAGCAACAGGAGGCCGCTTCGATAAGACGGCGTTACAACAAACGGCGCGGCTGATGTATGTTGTGCACCACCAAAGTAAGTGAACTGGCATGCGCCATACGTCCAACGTTTTCCTAAAGTTCTGCTGTTTTTTCGCGATCACGACAACCGCTGTTGGTTGCGCCACCAATCCGGTCACCGGTAAGAGCGAACTGAGTGTCATCTCAGAAAACTGGGAGCTCAATACGGGCAAAAAACAGTATTTACCCATGCGCCAAAGCCAAGGTGGCGACTACGTAGCGGACCCAGAGGTTCAAGATTATGTCCGCGAAGTCGGCAACAAGCTCGCTGCAGTGAGCGACCGCAAACTTCCTTACGAGTTCTTTGTGGTCAACGACAGCACCCCTAACGCTTGGGCTCTACCAGGAGGCAAGATCGCCGTGCATCGCGGGCTGCTTACCGAGCTAAAAAGCGAGGCTGAACTGGCGGCGGTACTGGGCCATGAAATCGTTCATGCTGCCGCAAAACACGGCGCCAAAAGCATGCAGCGCGGGTTACTGTTGCAAAGCACAATCGCCCTAGCAAATGTCGCGACGAAAAATTCAAACTACACCGAATACGCTCAATTGGGGGCCGAGTTGGGGGCTGCGCTTATCACGACCAAGTACGGTCGTGATGCCGAACGCGAGTCTGATCGCTACGGCATGAACTACATGCACCGAGCGGGCTACGACCCAGCCGGCGCCGTGGACTTGCAGCAGACGTTTGTGAATCTCGCAAAAGACCGAAAGAGTGGCGCGCACAACGGATTATTCGCAAGCCACCCGCCGTCTCAGGAGCGCGTTGAAAACAATCGATTGCATGCCGCGACGTTACCCAAAGGAGGCGTGCGCGGAGCAGCGCGGTACCAAAAGGTAATACAACGATTAAAAACCACCAAACCAGCCTACCAAGCGTACGAAAACGCCACCGCAGCCTTTGCTGAGGCAGACTTCGCAACCGCCACATTGCTCGCGCAAAAAGCCATCAAAATTGAGCCCAATGAAGCGCAGTTCCACAGCCTGCTTGGAGATATCGCCAGCATCAATGACCGTTCAACCCGCGCGCAGAAACACTATCGGCACGCCATTGATCTCAATG
>PBQQ01000053.1 GCA_002725095.1 Gammaproteobacteria bacterium | reverse complement strand
TCCCCAGCACCTGGTTGTAGAAAAGCACCGTAACGATGCCCCCCGCACTGACGACCGCTTCCTGCAGGCCGCCCGAAGCAAACAGCAGTTTGGTTTTAACAGAAAGTTTTCTATGTCGCGTTTCGATCGCGTTTTGCCCCCCAAGTAAAGCCGACATGAAGCTGTGTAAGGTTCGACAATGCACTAGTTTTATTGGCCAAGCATCCTGCTAATTCTAATTCCACCCATTTTTCGATCTTTTCCAGTTTTGACAGTTCTGTCCGCTTCTGAGAATTTGCCTCTCCTATTTTTGATTTGCTTAATGATGAAGAAAGAAGGATTGCCATCACGCGGCCCGAATGTGACTCCGAGGGATGTTCTGCTCGGACTGACGATGGCGGAGGATGTAGCTCACCCATTGCGATGGGGTATCCTTGGCGCTGGCGAAGTTTCTCGGCAATTTGTGCTCTCCGCGCGCGAGTGTACGGGGGCTACCATAGCGGCGGTTGCCGCTCGCTCTAGAGATAGCGCAGAGGCATTCGCGAACGCCCACGGCATCGAACAAGCGTATAGCGATATCGAGAGCATGTTGGCCTCAAAGAGCGTTGATATCGTTTACGTCGGCACCCCCGATAAGCTGCACAAGCAACATTGTCTGCTGGCTATTGAAGCTGGCAAACACGTCCTCTGCGAAAAAATATTGGCCAGTAGTGTTGCTGATGCCGAAGAGATGTATGCCGCGGCGCAACGACATGGCGTAATGCTGCAAGATGGTGTCTGGACGCGGTTTTTTCCTGCGGTCGAGCAAGCTAGGCAGTTGATTGAATCTGGCGCCATTGGCGATGTCGTTATGGTTCAGGCCGATTTCGATCCTTTGTATACCGCGCAGGCGGCGACGCTGGCTTATGGTCAAGAGGTGAAGCTTTCGAGTATCCAGGTCAGCGGTGTGCGGGGTGGTCCAGGCGGGGCCATTCTTGAGTTCGAAGACGCCCGTTACGCGAATTTGACCTTTATCGCTTTTCCGAGTGAATTCCCTGAGGTAACGGAAATAATAGGCACAAAAGGTCGTATCACGCTGGAGCAACCGGCGCATTGCCCAACTGCTATAACGGTGCGCATTCCACCCGCAACGCCATCCCGGTATATGGGTGGGAACACGCCGTCGCCAATGCAGCGCTTTGAGTATCCGATACCCGCTTCCATCGGTTTGCCCAACGCGTGGCCAAATCAGCAGGGGTTCTGCTACATGATCGAGGCCGTTCATCGATGCCTAGCGGCTGGTTTGCACGAGTGTCCGCAATTTGATCGCGCTGAATCTTTACGTTTGCTGGAAGTCGTTTGTGCTATTCATGATAAACGAAAGGACAATCCTGGCATCGACGATGATAAGCAAGCCCCGTAAAAGGCGAGAACCTATGTGCTACGCCAATAAACGGAGCGTTTCGGGGTTCTACTTCATGGCGCTGAAGGGATACAAGACTTTAAAAGTGTTTAACAAAAACCGCTGAGGGGATGAATGATGGGTGTAATCGTAAGGCTCGCCGTGCCGGAAGACCAATCTAGGTGCTTGGAACTGCTCAATGTTTTGGTTGGGGGCAGCGAAAACCAGAAAATTTTTGATGCCAGAACGTTTAACGATCTCACTTCCAATTTGAGGGGTAGTTTGATTGTTGCTGAGGAAGAGGGTGAACTCCTTGGGATGGCCTCCATTTCTTTTAATTTAGCGTTGAGGTACAACGGCGAGTATTGTCAGTTAGAGGAATTGGTAGTCGACCCAAAGGCTAGGGGGAAGAATGTTGGTGGTCTGTTAATTGAAGAAAGCACCAGATTGGCAAAAGCAAGGGGCTGCAAAGAGTTTGGGCTTTATCTTCTTGAATCGACCAAGCACAACGAACCTTTCTATGCGAAATACGGATTTACTGTTGTGGGCGAGGAGATGAGGCAGCCTCTTTAGGGCACGGCCGGCTGCGGATTTCGGGTAAAGTACGTCTGACCGATAACACCAATGAATCACATCTAAACGAGGCGAGACCGTGAACAATACCCGTACACCGACCTTTGTAACGTTGGACGAAGCCGCTGCGATGACCGAAGGGACCCGAATAACGTTCATCCCCGGGCTTCAAGCGTTGTATGCCGAGGCGCTAAAAAATATATGTTTCGTAAAAGACATTCCCATAATTCGGGCTGTACACCCGCTTATGGGNGTCGATGAGGAAACAGGCGAGGACCGACAAGCGCGGCTTTACGAACTGACCAGCCAGACCGGTTTGCCCACNATGTTTTACAATGATGAGCGGCCAAGAAATGTTTGGANCGANCAGCTTGCGTTAGCAGAGAGAATCGGTGGCCCTAATAGCCCGGCTTTAATTCCCGATAATTTCGAGCATCGAGTCGAGATGTTTGGTTTATGCGCAGTGGTGTTGGGTGAAGACGGCTTGGTNTGGAATACGAGGATTCTGNATGATGGCCCGTTGGGTCGGAAGTACGGATACAGCGATGAGGCCAGTGCTGCTGCGCCAGCAAAAATTGCCGAGGCCGTCGCCTTGATCGACAGCCGTCTGCAGAGACAAGCAAAGAATGGGTCGCGGTACCTTGTAGGAGATGCGCTAACCGCTGCGGACATCTATTGGGCGACGATGNGCATGATCATCCTAGCGACGCCGCCCGAGATTATGCCGGTAACCCGGCAGAACAAAGGTATGTTGAAGTTTTTTGCCGCTAATTCGAACATTCCGGAAATCGCCGCGGTGCTNTCCGAGAGGATTAAGNATCATCAGCATTACATCTTAACGACCTACTGCGAGACCCCTGCAGTTTTGGGAGGNGACCCGCTATAGCCACTCAGTTTGATCGATCGTCAACATGATGTGTGGCCCCTGTAATAACACACGACGATCAGGTGGCTGAGCGTCATTCTGAGTGGCTGTGGATTAGCAAACAGCGCACTGAGTTCTTTGGTTTTTTTCTCCATCGTGCTTCGGCGGTCTGTCGGTAAAAAAAAGTAAACAAAATCGTGAAAGCGGATAAAATTCCGTGCGTTAGATTCGCGACCAGCGAACATCAATCGAAACGTTGTAAAAAATTCGGACCTAAAAGATACAGGAGAGCAACCTATGCCACTTCAAACTATAGAAGAGATCGCCGCGTTTATCGTTGCGGATGGGAAAGGCATTTTAGCTGCGGATGAAAGTAACCCAACCTGCGGGAAGCGTTTCGACTCCATTGGGGTGGCGTCTACGGAAGATAACCGGCGCGATTACCGAGAGATGCTGTTCAGGGCAGACGGCATGCAGGAGAACATCGGCGGAGTTATATTGTTTGATGAAACGATAAAGCAAGCGGCGGCTGATGGAACCTTACTCAGAGATATTATTTCTGCCCAAGGAGCGCTACCGGGCATTAAGGTAGATAAGGGGCTAGAGNCGATTGAAGATTGTCCCGGCGAGACGGTAACCGTTGGCTTAGACGGCTTAAATGCAAGACTGCAAGACTACGCAGCGATGGGCGCCAAATTCACAAAATGGCGCGCCGTTATAAATATCGGTGCAGGAATCCCAACCGATAGATGCATTGATCTGAATATGCAGGCCCTAGCGGAGTACGCCAAGCGCGCTCAAGATAATGGGATGGTGCCTATTGTAGAGCCCGAGGTCTTGATGGACGGGGATCATTCGATTGATGACTGTTATGCGGCTACCGAGCGCTCGCTGAAGTCGTTATTTCTGCATCTTGAGAAGAATGGCGTCAACATAAAGGGGACGCTTCTTAAACCGAACATGGTTACCTCCGGAAAAGACTGCGCTGAACAGGCGAGCGTGGAGGAGGTTGCACGCAAAACTCTGGAGTGTTTAACCAGCAACGTCCCTGCCGAACTTCCGGGCGTGACTTTTTTGTCGGGAGGTCAGTCAGATGNTCTGGCAACGGCGCACTTGGCGGCTATGAACAAGATCGGTGGTTTCCCGTGGAAATTAAGTTTTTCATATGGGCGGGCTTTGCAAGCTTCGGCACTCGTTGCGTGGGGCGGAAAATCAGAAAACGTAGCCACAGCTCAGGGTGCGTTCACGCATNGAGCAACGATGAACAAATTGGCCGCCGCGGGTANGTGGACTGAGGCATTAGAAGGCCGTTGAGTGGTATAGNCAGAAGTGGCTTGCGGTTTAAAGAGGATGGGTTTCAAAAATGACACTGGTCGCTGTCCACGAAGCACTGCCGGCGCTCGCAAGTCGTCATATCTATAAGTTATCTCCAAGTTAACGCGGAGACGCTCGAGATTTGAAGCTAAGAGTAACTGTGACGCGATTGCTTATGCGCACGATGGGTCTGTTCTTAAAGTTGCTGAAAAGGCTCCACTTGGTTCAAGCCTCCTTACCGTCACAACCGCTTTTTGATTTGTTCAAGATTTACCGTGGTGTGTATTGCGGGGCAATCGCCATGCACAAAAATACGNACTGGGAGATGCACCCAGATGGCGACGAAACGCTGACGCTGTTGTCNGGGCTTATTCACTTGGTTTTTGAAGAAGCCGATGGTGAGCGCACGATCGTTTTAAAGGCTGGAGAAAGTAAAGTTATACCGGCGGGCATATGGCATCGACAAATCGTTGTTGANTCTGGGGAACTGTTGTTTATGACCTTCGGTGATACCACCAAGCATCGACCGCTTTTGGACGCTTAAGTAACGAACCGTGTCCTGGCGATGCTCGCGGTAGNGCCTNCGACGTTGCCTTATGATCCATAGATTAAACGCTCTTACCAAGCGAGGTCCGTCAAAACCGTCGAGGCGCATTAGGCTGGTGCGAAACGCCAGTTGGCCATTATCCTCGCAGTGGTTCAAGCACGACGAACCAGACCACGAGAATTGCCATCACAACTTCGAACAGGAAAATGATCTGNAATCCATAGTAGGTGACCCTACTCGGTCTGATTCTTTGATCCATGTGCTTTGCCTGCAGCCATAACGTGGCGCCGCTCTGTATAGGTAAGAATAGGGCTGAGGTAAGTCCTCCAATCATGATGAGTACTACGAAGTTGGGAACGAACAGGTAGATTAAGAACGCGACGATTGGCAAAACTGCGAGATACCAGCGAATGATGAGCATGCGCAGTGGCAAGTTCGAACGCTCGAATACACCCATTTCAATGAGATAGTCCGGGATCGATCTGCCGGCAGCGCCGACGCTTGAAAGCACGGTGGAATAAAGGATAAAAAAAGCGCCGACGGCAAAGATCCAGACAGCCCACATGCCGAGTGTTTGGGTGAATATGTTGGATAGCGCGCCTATGGTTTCCGAGTTGCCTTCGGGAACGATCCCCATGGTGTGCAAAACCCCGGCGCCCAAAATGTAATAGGGTATGGTGGCACAGGTCACAATAATCAGCGCTAGCCAGACATCCGTGTGCAGCACCTTAATCCAACCGCGCGCACGTTCGACCCATTCAGGGTCAGATTTATCCGCACCAAGGTAACTTGGATAACCCTTTTCTATGCACCAGTAGGTATAGGCGGTGATGTCGCCGGAAGTCGTGCCGGTATAGCCGTACGCGGCCAAAGCGAGTGTCGCGTACGCGACGAAAAGACCTAGGTCTGGGGTCAGCCCCTGCACGATATCGCTAGGTGTTGTGCGGAATTCCGTAAATTGCATTGCAATTGAGCAAATTAAAGTCGCTGCGGTGAAAATCAGTACCAGTGGCAGGCTGATGCGTTCTAGCCATCGGTAAGAACCGGTTGAGAGCAGAAGGCTTGCGGATAAGGCGATGAGTCCAGTACAGAGCATGCCGTCTATGGTNAAGCCGAGGGTGGTGGCGAAAAAAGACATCGCTTGCCCGGCGCCGCCTATGATGCCGCCCAGACCCATGGTTCCCGGTACGTAAGCGAGTAGTCCCAACCAAATCGGCCATGAGATTCGCCAAAGCTTGCCGGGCAGTCGATTTATCGCGCGTAAGTAGGTGTCTCCGGACGTGATGGTGTAGCGCGCGATCTCGGCTTGTACCAGCGCTTTGCACCAGCAAGACAAAAAAAGCCACCATAAAAGTGACCATCCGGCGGCCGCACCGAGTGTCGTGGTTAAAACAAGCTCGCCGGAACCAATCACGGCACCGGTAACGATTAGGCTGGGGCCCAAATAACTCAAACGCGCCGCGAAGTTCGTCGGTGGCTTAACGGGTTGCCCATCACGCTGGGTGTAGGGATCAACGGTTCGCGATGTAGCGGCAGATTNAGACATATATTTTCCCTCGCCGAAGATGGTATCTAGAAACAATCCTCAATACGATGTGCTTGGGTGATCGATTGGGAGGAGGTATGAACCCGAGAACACCGGTATTGGTTGGTGTGGGCCAAGTACTTAACCGTATTGAAGNGCTTGCTGAAGCGAAAGAACCCCTGATGCTTATGCGCGAGGCCATTGATTTGGCGGCTGCAGACACAGGCTGTAAAAATTTTCTCGATCAGGTGCAATCTGTGCGGGTCGTCAAGGGTATCTGGCGTTATGACAATCCAGCCAAATGGCTGGCTGCAGCGATGGGTGCGCCGGCTGCAGAGACCGTTGGTACGTTAATCGGGGGCAATCAAAACCAGGCGGTGATTAACGCCACGGCCTTGGATCTTTTAAAGGGTGATCTAGAATTGGCTGTGATTGCTGGCGCGGAAAACGGCAATGCATTGATGAAGGCGCGCAAGCTGGGCGTGGATCTTCCTTATACCGAAGCCCCAGGCGTTTACGACCGCGTCATCGGTGCGGATCAAGAAGCCGAGCACCACGAGTACGAAAAAGCCAAAGGCATACAACAAGCAATACAGATCTATCCGATGTATGAAAATGCGTTGCGTCACCAAAATGGAGCATCGCTGTCAGAGCATGAAGCGCGTGTTGGCGCGTTGTGGTCGCGCTTCAATGACGTAGGTCAACGCAATCCTCATGCGTGGGTTCAGCACGACATGACCGCTGCAGCAATAACGACGCCGTCTGCGACAAACCGCTCGATCAGTTTTCCGTATACCAAGTTCATGAATGCGAATATGTCGGTCAACATGGGCGCTGCGCTGATCATGACAACGGTAGCAAACGCTCGAAAACTGGGCATTGACGAGGCGAAATGGGTTTATCCGGTTGCCGGCGTGGTGGGTTACGACCACTTTTCAGCATCGGTTCGCGACAATTTTTATACCTCGCCGGGTATTCGTTTTGTGGGCGAGCGGTTGCTTGAGATCGCCAAGATTGATTTAGGCCAACTCGACTATGTCGACCTCTATAGCTGTTTTCCGTCGGCGGTTCAGATCGCCGCCCGTGAATACGGTTTGAGTGAAGACCGCGACTTGACGGTGACCGGCGGTCTTACTTTCGGTGGCGGCCCGTTAAATAACTACGTTATGCATTCAATAGCGCGGACGGTAGAACTGCTTAGACAATCTGGTAGCNATGCTCTGGTTACCGCGAATGGCGGCAATCTGTATAAGCATGTGCATGGTCTTTACGCCAGCGAGCCGCCGAGCCATGACTTTGTAGTGGATAGCGTGCAGGCGCGTATCAACAGTCAACCGCCGCGCGTATGTGTTGCCTCGCATTCGGGCCGTGCGGCTATTGAATCGTATACGGTTATGTACGGTGCCGAAGGTCCAACTGTCGCTCACATGTCATGCCTCAACGACGATGGTGAGCGAACTTGGGTCAATACTCAGGATGTTGATCTTATGCAGGACATGACGGAAAAAGAATTTTGTGGACGAGAAGTGCAGNTGGTGGCCAGTGAACTCGTTAATCTTATGTGAATATGTTTATCTGGGTGATAATCGGTTTTAGTGGAAAAAACAGAACTTGGGTATGGAGAAATAGGAGCAAGAATAAATGATCAATTTCGATGTAGAGCCTGAATTTCAGGAACAGATTGATTGGGTGGAAAATTTCGCGAAAGAAGAGATAGAACCGCTGGATAATTTTTTTCGGGTTGGCAAAACAAAAGATGGCCAATCGTTGACCAAGCAAGGATGGTCTGCAATACGCAAACACATCGAACATCTGAAAGAACAGGTTAAGGCGCAGGGTCTTTGGGGGTTCCACTTGGGCCCGGAGCTAGGAGGGCCCGGTTTAGGACAGGTGAAACTGTGCCTGCTCAATGAAAAGCTCGGCCGTACACGCATGGGCCCCACGTTGTTTGGNTGTCAGGCTCCAGATACCGGCAATATGGAACTCATTGCGCATAACGGTACCGAGGATCAGAAAAAGAATTATATGCAACCGTTGCTGGCAGGTACGAAGCGCTCTGCTTATTCGATGACTGAGCCGCATGCGGGCGAGCCGGGTGAGTTTGTCTGCTCAGCCAAGAGGGATGGCGACGAGTGGGTCATCAGCGGAGAAAAATGGTTTACCTCTAACGGAGCGAATGCCGATTTTCTGATCGTTATGGCGATTACTAATCCCGATGCGCCGTTGATGGAACGTGCTTCGATGTTTTTGGTCGATCGCGATACNCCCGGAGTCGAAATTGTGCGCAACGTTCATACCATAGGCACTTCGCTGCAAGAAAACTACAACACCAGCGGNGGCGGCGGACATGCCTACATTCGCTATAACGACGTCCGGATCCCGAGAGAGAATCTTCTAGGCGAAGAAGGTACCGGCTTTATCGGCTCGCAAACCCGATTGAGCGGCGGACGAGTGCATCATGCAATGCGCGCGGTCGGGACGTGCACCAAGGCGTTAGACATGATGTGNGAGCGCGCACTGAGNAGAAAGTCGAAGGGGCAGTTGCTGAGTGAGTTGCAGATGGTTCAGCAAGATATTGCGGATTCGTATATCGAACTCACGCAATTCAGGTTGCACGTGCTCTATACCGCATGGCTGATAGATAAAACTCAGGCATACAGCCGAGAAATNAGAAAGCATATTGCCTCAATTAAGATTACNGCGGCCAAACTCAACCATGACATCGTGTATCGGGCGATTCATCTNCATGGTGCATTGGGTATGTCTAACGAAACGCCTTTAGCGGATATGTGGATGGCAGCGCCGCAAATGGGCATCCAAGACGGCGCGACTGAGGCGCATAAATCCAATCTCACCAAGCTGTTGCTGCGCGACTATGAGGCGTCACCTGATTTGTTCCCGACTTACCACCTGCCGAAATTAATTGAGGCCGCGCAAGACAAAATTGAGGCCATTATTTCGGCATGAGCTTCTCTAGACCCTTCTCCGCCCGACTCTTCGAGTTTGCCGGAGCAGGGGTTTTTTTGACTGCTGACGCTGAGAACTGCACCTGAAATTAGGCTATTCGAAAATGCTCGATTACGTCTAAGCGCTCGCTTGTGGCGGAAAACTTGCGTCCTTATGCCGTGTGGGCTTTAGCTGTAGGGCGTTACTGCGTGTTACAAATCAAGCATAAAGACGGCGCCGTGGGCGCGCAAAAAATCCAGTGTGTTGCCATAATCACCCGAGACAAACATTGCCGTTGGGTTTAAATAATCGTCTAGCTTTGCCCAGCCGTCGTTGGTTTGGAACTGTGCCAGAGCCGCTTCTGCCGAGGAAAATTTTTGGTTGACCTTGACCGACTCACCGCTCTCGCTCACGACCCAGCGATTTTCAAGAGTATTCTTGTCCTCNTCGGCCTTGGCGTTCCACGGCCTCACCACANTGGNNTTAAAATTCTCCAGCGCACCCGCCTTGACTTCAGCCTCCCACGACCAATGAACCTGACCCATGATCCAATCTCCATATTCAATTGCTGTCATTAACTAATGTTCAATCTGGAGCGTCAAATTAACGCGTCGTTTCTCCCCCAATTTTGTTGACTATTTTTCGCTGAGCTAATGAATGGTTTTGTTGGCTGCTCGTTTGTCACGCATTCTTACAACGATTAGCATGGTGGCAGTAGGCGACTGTTTTTAGTAGTGACCAAGCAGTGTGATCAATTATGGTGATCTTCGCGCGAGAACTTGTTATGGACCCAGAAGAAAATATGGCCGGGTATTTTGCGGCGGCGCAAATTGACCGCGTGCCGCAAGAGC